>OMXO01000098.1 GCA_900315035.1 uncultured Prevotella sp. | reverse complement strand
GGCTAAGAAACTGGCAACGAAGCTGATGCATGAGTGTGCTGAGTTCTCCAGACTTTCGCTGGATCGCGTGTTCGACAATCTGACGCACCGTGCCCTTGTACACGCCTTCCGAAAGGCCTGTCTGCTCTATGCGGCCAACGGGATGAAGTGGGAGAAATCGATCGAGACATTCTGTCGCTGGAGCCTGTTCTACGACCTCTATCTGAAGATGATATTCTGGGGAGACCAGATTCGTCATGCGGATGATGATATCCCGACTTCGAAGCGTGGTCCTCGGAATCTGTTGGATTACCTGCCTGAAACATTTACACTGGAGGATGCTAAGCGCATGCGCCTGCAGCTTGGGATGAATGCTGAACGTGCAGGGAAGATGATCTCTACTTGGAAAACCAGAAAGTATGTGATTCAGATTTCAGATTTCAGTTTTAAAAAAGAGCCAAACTCTCCGAGCACTTGGCTTCGCCGAGTGTGGCTGCGCTCAGCCATTCGAGCGAGCTCAATGGCCTTCGCTTATCGCCACACTTTTCGCTCGGGGAGTTGACGAGGAGTAAGTCGCATCCGGAGATCTACAATATTCCTTCGCGGGTAAATATTGAGAATTTGAAACGGGTGTGTGTGTGGTTGGAGGCGCTGAGGGCGAGGTACAACGAAAGATATGTGCTGCGTGGGGATACTGGGGGTCAGGTCCCGAAAGTAGAAGTTTTCGGGGAAAACTTTATTTCGAGACCAGACCCCGAGGTTATTTCGAGACCAGACCCCGAAAAGGCGAGACCAGACCCCGAGGAGCCGATCATTATAACCAGCGGGTATCGGTCGGCGGAGCTGAATCGGAAGGTTGGGGGAGTGGCGACCTCGAATCATCTGACGGGGTGCGCGGTCGATATTCGCGTGGCGGGGAAGGAGCAACTGATTCGCTATGCGTGTATTCTGTTGGACTATGCGGACGAAACAAAGCAAGAGTTTGACGAACTGTTGCTCGAGCATGGATCGAACGGGGTGATCTGGCTCCACTTTGCGGTAAGGCCGCCAACGCAACAGAATCGCCGGAAGATCAACTTCTTGCAAGGCTAACAAAAAGAGAGCTCCATTGTGATGTGGGGCTCTCTTTTATTTAAAAATGATAGTCTTTAAAAGATTCTTCAATTTCTTTCGGATCGGGATATGGATTGCCATAGACAACAGGCCGATTTTACCAGATGCGGATGCGGTCGGCGGGCTTGCGGTAGAGGGCGCCCTCCTTGATGTCGAAGGCATCGTACCAGCCGTCCATGTTGGCGACCACGCCGTTCACGCGCTCCTTGCTCATCGAGTGACCGTCGGCGCCGTTGGGATTACCCTTTCCGAAAGCCAAATAGTTGACGTAAGCAGCATCGTACTTATAACGGAATTCCTCGGCATACGACAGGAAGAATCGCTGCTTCATCAGCTTGAGCTCGTCGCCGGTATAGCCGTCGGCCTCGAGGCGGTTGAGGAAGGCTTGCCAGGCAATCTCCATGCCGCCCAGGTCGGCGATGTTCTCGGCAATCGTCGCCTTGCCGTTCGCCTTCACGCCAGGCATCTCATCGGGCAGCACGTCGTAGGCTTCATATTGCTTCACGAGCTGCTCAGAGCGACGGTCGAACTCAGCCTTGTCGGTCGGGCTGGCCCAGATGCCGTCGGCGGTGATGGCGCCATACTTGTCGAACCTCGACCCGCGGGTGTCGAATCCATGAGTCATCTCGTGGCCCAAAGTGCCGAAGCACTCATAGTTGATAGCCAGACTCTGATTGGGGTCGAAGAAGGGCGGCAGGATATAGCCGGGCAGCATGTTCATGCAGTTGAGGTTATTGTCGTAGAAGGCGTTCTGGATGCACAGGCTCGACGTGGGGTCGACGATGATAACGGAAAACGACGCTTCTTCCCTGCTCTTGCCGAGAAGGGTCTTCATCAGGTTGAGTTGGGCCTTGCGCATGATGTAGATGTCTTCGAGCAGCGACTGGCTCTTCGTGAAGTCGGGCAGTCCTTCGGTGTACCACTCGTCGGGTTCGGCCACGTTGAACACCATGGCGTCGAGCTTCTCGAGGGCATTCTTCTTCGAGCCATCGCTCAGCCAGTCGTTGTCTTTGATGCGCTGTGCGAAGACGTCTTTTACCTCATCGCAGTACTTCTTGTATTCACTTTTCAGTCCGGGAGGCACGAGCTGGTCGGCCACCATCTTGGAGCGCAGGTAGGGCAGATACTCTCTGTCAAGCGACAATTCAAGTTTCTTGAGGCTCAACGATTTCGTGGTGGTCGAGGGGGTGTCATCATCGCTCTTATTGAGGTAGGTGTTATACTCCGCCATCGTCTTCTGAGAGATGAAGCCGTAGTCTTGTCTGTAGTAGTCCATGACCAATGCTTTCAGCATGGTGGTACCGGTCGTCTGGTCTTCAAAGGCTGTCTGCCACATTCTCAGCATCGCATACGCCAAATCGGCAATGGGGTAGGGGGTCGGGGACGCTGCCTTGACGTAGTCGTCGTAGAAATACACCTGTGTGGAATCGATGCCCATGCCGTCGAGGATATGCCTGATAAACGACCAGGCGTTGGAGATGCCGCGGGTGCCGCTCCTGCCGCATAGCGGCACGAGGTGGGCCATCACATCGGGATTCTCGTTGATGATCTGTCTGATCGAGGGCTGTCGGCCACTCTTAGTGGTATTTGTCTGTTTGACTTTTTCATCGACATAGTCGCTGCCGTTTAACGTGGCATAGAGGCATATCTTGTTGTTATAGTTGAAAGGCTCCAGCTTGATGCATGAGCCCACGCCCATCGCAGACATCTTGCCGAAGGCGCGCAGCACGTCGATCGATGTCGTGGCCTCCAGCAGTCCGCTCTGCTTCAGCACGTCGTCGTAGAGCTTCTGGGCCGAGGCGGCAGTCTCTGAGTTGGGGTCGGCCCATTTCAGGTGGCTCTTGTAACGGCTGTAATTATCGTCGGTCAGGCTGTTCACTCTCTCTTCGAAGGTGGGCCTCATAAAATTGAAGCGCGAAGTGACATGTCCTGTCGGATCGACGGTCGTTTTCTTCCACCACGTTCCGATGCAGTACATGAAGAAGTTGTCGCCTGGCTTCACCGACTTGTCCATATAGCTCTCATCGATCCACCACTTGCCCTGATCCTTAGCCGAGGCTTGCTCTGTCTCTGTCGTTGAGGGGTTGTCGATCACGTTGAGCACATCGTCGCAAGAGGTCATCGCGAGACCACAGGAAAGGATGACGGCCAGCATCCATTGATTCTTGTAGTTTGTCCTTATCATATCGAGGGATTATAGATTGATGCTGCAAAGATACGGTAAAATCGGCAGATTGTCCCCTAAACCCTCTATAAACTTTGTTAAAAATCAGGGACTTAGATATATCAATAGATATATTTTTAGTAACTTTGCACCCCGAAAACTCAACTGGAGCCCGTTTTTTGGGGCACTGTGTTTTTTTAGTCGATTAAAAATTTAGTAGATATTTTATTATGAAAATGAACAAGATTTTGATGTGTGCCGCTGCAACGATGCTCTTGGCTTCTTGCGGTGGTGGCGGTGGTCGTCCTACTTTTGGCGACAATGAATATCCTGTTGTGACAGTGGGTACGTCCAGTAATACGATGCAGTCCACTTATCCTGCCGTGATCAAGGGCGTGCAGGATGTGGAGATTCATCCGAAGGTACAGGGATTCATCACCCAGATTAATGTGAAGGAAGGTCAGACGGTGAGTGTCGGTCAGGTGCTCTTCGTGTTGGATAACGTGACTTATCAGGCTCAGGTGCGCCAGGCTCAGGCATCGGTGAACACCGCCAAGGCTGCCCTGAATACCTCGAAGCTTAATTTTGAGAACTCCAAGAAACTGCATGATAACGGCGTGATTGGTGACTTCGAGTTCCGTTCGGCCACCAACTCCTACGAGCAGGCTCAGGCCGCTCTGGCTCAGGCAGAGGCTTCGCTGACTTCGGCCAAGGAGATGCTGAACTTCTGCTATGTGAAGAGTCCGGCTGCCGGTGTGGTAGGTTCACTGCCGCTCAAGGTCGGTACGCTGGTGAGTGCTTCGAACACGCTGACGACGGTCTCGAACATCAGTTCGATGGAGGTTTACTTCTCGATGACCGAGAAGGACGTGCTCGAGATGGGCAAGGATGCCGGCGGACTTAACGGTGCCATCGCTGCTATGCCGGCTGTGAAGCTGAGGCTGGCCGACGGTACTGTGTATGGTCAGGAAGGTCGTGTCACCAAGATGAGCGGTGTGATCGATGCTGCCACTGGTTCGGTGCAGATCATCGCCGTGTTCCCCAACCCCGAGAAGGTGCTGAAGAGCGGTGGCTCAGGTGCCATCCTCATCCCGAAGGTGAGCTCAAATGCCATCATCATCCCTCAGGGCTGCGTGTCGGAGGTGCAGAACAAGAAGTTCATCTATCTGCTCGACAAGGACAACAAGGTGAAGTACTCTGAGATCAAGGTTGATCCGCAGAATGACGGCAACACCTACGTGGTGACCGAGGGTCTGAAGGCTGGCGACAAGTATATTACCAATGGTATCACCAAGCTTAGCGATGGTATGGAGATCGTTCCTATCACACCGGAGAAATACCAGCAGAAGATCAAGGACCAGGCTTCGGCCATGAGTGCTGGTGACATCGTTGGCGCTATGAAGAAGTAACTTTTCACTAAGTTAAAGCATCTGGAAGATTATGACTTTTACAAACTTTATTAAACGCCCGGTACTCTCTACGGTAATCTCTATTCTTATCGTGCTGCTGGGTTTCATCGGACTGGTCTCGCTTCCTATCGAGCAGTATCCGAATATCGCACCGCCTAACATCGTGGTGATGGCTACCTACTCGGGAGCTGATGCCGAGACGGTGAAGAACGCCGTGGTGACGCCTCTTGAGGAGAGCATCAACGGTGTGGAAGGCATGGACTATATCACCAGTACGGCTTCGCCTGGCTCGGCCATGATTCAGATCATGTTCCGTCAGGGACTGAACCCGGATATGTGTGCCGTGAACGTGCAGAACCGAGTGTCGCAGGCTCAGGCCCTGCTCCCTGCCGAGGTAAACCAGATCGGTGTGCGCGTGGTGAAGCGCCAGTCATCGCAGGTCCTCATGTACTCGCTGACCTCTGACGGTCGCTACGACGATGAGTTCCTGACCAACTATAACGCCATCAATATCATTCCTGCCCTGAAGCGTATCGAGGGTGTGGGTGATGCCTCGAGCTTCAGCTCGAAGACCTATGCCATGCGCATCTGGCTGAAGCCCGACGTGATGAAGCAGCACAACCTGATTCCTGCCGATGTGACGGCGGCTCTGGCTGAGCAGAACATCGAGGCTGCACCAGGTAAGTTCGGTGAGCAGAGTGCTGTGGCTTATGAGTACTCTATGCGTTATACCGGACGTTTCAGGACGGCTGAGCAGTTTGGTGAAATCATCATCAAGAACGACTCCTACGGTCAGACGCTGAAACTGAAGGATATCGCCAAGATTGAGCTTGGCGGTGAGGGCTATTCGGTGTCGATGAAGAACAACGGTATCCCTTCGATCATGACCATGATCCAGCAGGTGGCTGGCTCTAATGCCAACGAAATCGCTAAGCAGGTGAAGGCCGAACTGGACTCGCAGAAGAAGCTGATGCCCCCGGGCATGGTGGTCAAGATCAACTACGACGTCACGGAGTTCCTGTATGCCTCAATCGAGGAGGTGGTGTTCACGCTCTTCATGACGCTGGCACTGGTGTTCCTCGTGGTATATATCTTCCTGCAGGATATGCGCTCGACGCTGATCCCTCTGATTGCCGTCCCGGTATCACTGATCGGTACGTTCTTCTTCCTGAACGTGATGGGATTCTCGATCAATCTGCTGGTGCTCTCGGCCTTGTTGCTGGCTATTGCCATCGTGGTCGATGATGCCATCGTGGTGGTCGAGGCTGTGCACGCCAAGCTGGACCAGGGCTATAAGAACCCGCTGACAGCCTCTATCGACGCCATGAACGAGATCTCGGGCGCCATCATCTCTATCACGCTGGTGATGGCTGCCGTGTTCGTGCCTGTATCATTCATCGGTGGTACATCAGGTACGTTCTATCGTGAGTTCGGTGTGACGATGGCTATCAGCATCATCATCTCGGCCCTGAACGCCCTGACGCTGTCGCCAGCACTTTGTGCCATCTTCCTGAAGCCTCACGACAAGGAGGGCCACGAGAAGAAGATGTCGCGCGTGGATCGTTTCCACCAGTCGTTCAATACGGCTTTCGATACGACGATAGGCAAGTATAAGAATATCCTCGAGAAGCTGGTTCGCAAGCCGGTAGCCATCATAGCTGCCGTGATAGCAGGTATCGTGGTGCTGGGCATTACGATGTTCACCACCAAGTCGGGTCTGGTGCCTGATGAGGATACCGGTACGCTGTTCTGTACGATCTCGATGCCTCCCGCCACCTCGCAGGAGCGCACCAAGGAAGTCGTGCTGCAGGTTGACTCTATCCTCTCTGAGATTCCAGCCATCCAGAACCGTGAGCAGGTGCTTGGCTACAACTTCATAGCTGGTGCCGGTTCCGACATGGGTACATTCATCATCAAACTGAAGCCCTTCGGTGACCGTCAGAAAGGTCTGTGGTGGAAGATTAGCGGACTCTGGGAGGGTGATGGCATCTACCGTTTCTTCCTGAATCCCTACGATGCAACGGGTGTGATTGCTCAGATATTCATCAAGACCGCCCATATTAAGGATGCCCAGATCCTGGCATTCTCGCCCCCAATGATTCCGGGATTCTCGGCTAACTCGGGTATCTCACTCGTGATGCAGGACCGTACAGGTGGCGATCTGAATAAATTCTTCGAGATTGTGAAAGAGTATCTGGCCGAGCTCAACAAGCGCCCGGAGTTCCAGACGGCTCAGACCTCTTATAACCCTAACTATCCGCAGTACATGGTGCATGTGGATGTGGCCAAGTGTAAGCAGGCCGGCATTGCGCCGACTACGGTGCTCACCACACTGCAGGGTTACTTCGGCGGTCTCTATGGCTCAAACTTCAACTCGTTTGGTAAGCTCTATAAGGTCATGGTTCAAGGCTCGCCCGAAACGCGCATGACCCCCGAGTCGCTTAATAGTATATATGTACGCACGCCAGGCGGTATGGCTCCTGTCAAGGAGTTCTGCAACATGGAGCGTGTCTATGGACCTCTGAACATCAACCGCTTCAACCTGTTTACCTCTATCAATGTGACGGGTACGGTGGCCAACGGCTACTCGACGGGTGAGGCGCTGAAGGCTGTTCAAGAGGTGGCCGACCAGGTGTTGCCTGCCGGTTATACCTACGATTTCTCAGGTCTGACGCGTGAGGAGGCCAAGGCCACGAACTCTACAGCCATCATCTTCCTGCTGTGCTTCGTGTTCATCTACCTCATTCTGTCGGCTCAGTACGAGTCGTACCTCCTGCCGCTGTCTGTGCTGCTCTCTGTTCCGTTCGGACTGGCTGGCTGTTTCCTCTTCACACAACTCTTCGGTCACGCCAACGATATCTACATGCAGATCTCGCTGATCATGCTGATTGGTCTGTTGGCTAAGAACGCCATCCTTATCGTACAGTTCGCCCTGGAGCGCCGTCAGACGGGTATGGCCATCTCGTGGTCGGCCGTGCTGGGTGCTGCCGCCCGTCTGCGTCCTATTCTGATGACCTCTCTGGCTATGGTCATCGGTCTGTTGCCGATGATGTTCGCCTCGGGTGTGGGTAAGAATGGTAACCAGACGCTGGGTGCTGCAGCCGTG
>OMXO01000060.1 GCA_900315035.1 uncultured Prevotella sp. | reverse complement strand
TGCAGGAAGATATAACCGTAGGTGTCTAAATAGTTGTACTCAGAGTTCTTGACCACCTCGGTGTACTCCAACACCTTCTTGATCTTGGCCTGATCTACATGGTTGTAACCCGTGGTTGCCTCATAGCCGTCGCCGTATGCCCAGTTCAGGTAGCACTTGGCGAGATAGGCAGCAGCAGCCACCTTGTGAGCACGAGCTGTCTTGCCAGGATTGATGTCGGGCAGGTTCTCGTAGGCATACTGGAACTCGTCGATGATGGTTTGCATAATCTCGTCGTGCGACATCTGAGGGGTAGCCTCGATCTCGGCATTGCTCATGCCCTCCTTGATAAAGGGAACCTCGTACCACATCTGCTGCAGCTTGTAGTAGAAGTGTGCACGGAGGAAGCGTGCCTCGGCTTTCAGCTGCTTGATGGCAGGCGTCTCTTCGGCATTTACCATAGACTCCAGGCAACGGTTGCAACGAGAGATGGCCACATAGAGGCGGTACCACAGCTCGTCAAACTCGCCACGGTCTGGCTGGAGGGTAGAGAAGATTTCCATGGGGTGATAGCCGGTATCGTTCTCACCAGAACCGCCCTTTAGACAGTCGTCAGCACTCATGTCACCATAAGGCCACAGGTTGAACGGATAGGAGTACCAGTCGTTGCCCAGCATGGCATAGGCTGCTGTGAGAAGTTTCTCTGGACTCGATGCAGCGGTCTCATCGTCCAGTTTGCCCTGGGGCTTCACATCGTCAACGGTACAGGATGCTGCAAAGACTGATAGCAGCAAGCCTGCGATATATAATTGAATCTTTTTCATTGTTCTTAATTTTTTAAGCGGTAGCAAATTTTTTTCACTTATCCCTTATTCCTTTTAAAATCCAACTTGTATTCCGACGGTGAAGGAAGCTGTATGCGGATAGTTCCAGGCAGTGCTCTCAGGATCAGAGCAGGTGAGCGAGCTCGACTTGATAGTCAGGAGGTTGTCGCCAGAGACATAGACACGAGCGCTCTGCAGCATCACTTTGTTGAGCAATGAGACAGGCAGCTTGTAGCCCAGCTGCAGGGTGCGCAGCTTAGCGTAAGAGCCACTCTCAACGAAATAGGAAGACATACGGCCCTCGTCGGCACCGTTGGAGGTGGTCAGGGCAGGAATGCTGGAGTCGGGGTTGACTGGTGTCCAGGCATCGATGCAGCGCTCACCCTTGTTAGAGCCACCATCTGTGATGCTCCAGAAGTCGGTCTGGAACTTTTGGTCGTTGATGATGTCAACACCGGAAACGCCCTGCCAGAACATGGTGAAGTCGAAGTCCTTGTAACCCAGGTTGACATTCAGGCCCCATGAGAAGTTAGGAACGGGATTGTAGACCCATGTGCGGTCTTTCTCGTTAATCATACCGTCGCCGTTCAGGTCAGCATATTTCAGACCACCCACACGGGCTCCCGCCTGACCGCTGCCGAGTACTTCCTCACGTGACTTGTATAGGCCCTCGACCACATAACCGATGCGTGAACCGTAAGCTTTCTCGTCCTGGGCCAGGTTGTGATAGTCGTTATGCTCGTAAGAGTTCTTAGAGTTCTCAGGCAGATAGGTTACTTTTGAGCGGAAGAAGTCCAGGTTGCCGGCAATGTCGTAAGAGAAGCCATAGGCCGTCTTGTGGCGATAACCCAGCAGGAACTCCATACCCCAGTTCTTCAGTGTAGGACCGTTGATCCAGGTCTGTCCGCCCTCACCGATGGCTCCGAGGAATGCAGGCTGCACGAGCATATCCTTTGTCTCCTTGAAGAACAGGTCGTAAGAACCATAGAGGTCGTTGCTGAACAGCGAGAAGTCGGTACCGAAGTTCCACTGTGATGATGACTCCCACTTCAGGTCTTCGTTGGCAGACTGCTCCTTGCGGTAACCGGAAGGCAGCGTGCCTGAGCCCTGCAAGTTGAGGTCATAGGCGGTAGAGGTGTCGCGGCCTGAACCGTAGTCGGCTACATAGAGTCCATAGTGAGCAATGCTGGAGTTCATGTTCTGGTTACCCGTGATACCATAGCTGGCACGGATTTTCCAGTCGCGCAGCCAGTCGGCATCGATGTGCTTGGAGAGGCGGTATGCCAGTGAGACAGAAGGGAAGGTACCAAACTGGTGGTTCTTACCGAAGCGGCTTGAACCGTCGTGACGGAGTGTGAACGAAGCTAACAGCTGGTCGTTCCAGTTGTAGTCGAGCTTGCCGAAGTAAGACATCAGCTTGTATGAGTTACCCGAACCTGTGGCGGTTTGGATGCCAGTACCAGCATTGGGCCACATATAGTCTAAGGTCTCCAGAGGGAAGTCCACGCGGCGTGCAGAGAAGTCGATGCCGTTGTCCTGATGGGTCTCAAGACCGAGGAGTATGTTCAGGTTGTGATCCTTTACGATATCGAAGTTGTACTGCAAGGTGTTCGACCAGGTCCACTTGGTGCTGTGGGTCTGCGACATGGTGCTGCCGCTGGTGCTGTTCTTTACGACGTCAGAGTCGTAGGTGTGCTGTAGGCTACGGATATAGCCGTTCGTGTAGTCAATACCGAAGTTTGAACGGAACAGCATGCCCTTGATGGGGGTGATGTCCACGTATGCATTGGCAAAGATGCGCCATTTCTTCAGGCGGTTGTCCTTGTTGTGATAAAGTTCGCGCAGCGGGTTTTGACGGTCACTCATACCACGGACGGGGCCAGAGAAGGTCTCGCCGTCAATCTCGTAGACGGGCAGCGTGGGAGCCATCTTCAGCGCGTTCTCTAAGGGAGCACAGTCTACATTGTTAGAATAAGAGAACTGGGCATTCTCGCCGACGCTGATGATGCTGTTCAGCTTATAGGTGCTGTTCATGCGGGCTGAGAAGTTCTCAAAGTCGGTGTGCTTCAGTACACCAAGTGCCTTCTTGTAGCCAAAAGAGAACAGCTGTGAGCTCTTCTCGTTAGCCTTCGAGAAAGCAAGGTCATAGTTCTGCGTAATACCAGTGCGGCTGATCTCGTCTACCCAGTCGGTGTTGCTGTAAAGCATAGTCTTGCCAGGGTTCATGTAGCCATCGTTGTAACCAGTGACGCCAAACTGCTCCATGGTACCTGTGGCGGGGTTGTAGACCGTAATCGGTGTACCGCCCTTTGTCTCCAGATTCTGTAGTGCCAGACCGTAGTTATCTGCATACTCGTAGGGGTTCTTGCCGTCGTTCAGCGCAGCCTGCACCAGGGCGGTGGCATACTGCTGACCGTTCAGCAGCTTCATCTTCTGTGTCATCCAGGCAACAGAGACAGAGGCGTTGAAGTCGATGTTGATGCGATCGCCCTTCTTACCTTTCTTGGTAGTGATGACCACGACACCGTTGGCAGCGCGGCTACCGTAGATAGAGGCAGAGGCGGCATCCTTCAAGACCTGCATGGACTCGATGTCGGAAGAGTTCAGGCTGTTCAGAGAACCGCTATACGGCATACCATCTACAATGTAGAGAGGAGCTGTGCTTGAACCACCCATAGAACCGATACCACGGATCTGAACATTGGCCTCACCAGAGGGAGAACCACTTGACGTGATCGTCATGCCTGGCACTTTACCCTGCAGGGATGACATCGGGTCGGTGTTGCTGGACTTAAAGTCCTTGGTTTCAACGACACCTACAGAACCTGTCAAGTCAGCCTTACGCTGAACCTGATAACCGGTAACCACCACCTCACTAAGTGTCTGTGCGTCGTCCTGCATAGTGACCTGCATGCCATTGGCTGCTGGGAGCTCAACGGTCTGGTAGCCAATGTAGGTGAAGACGAGTGTCTTACCGGGGGCGACCTTCAACTTGAAGTTACCGTCAAAGTCGGTCACGGTACCATTGTTTGTACCCTTCTCCATTACAGTAGCACCGATGACTGGCCCCATGGCGTCGTTCACCGTACCTGTAATCTCTTCTTGCGCGTACATTATAGTACACGTAAGCAGAGCGAGGAAACTGAGAATGAATCTTCTTGCTTGTTTCATTTGTTGTTGCTTTAAATTGGTTAGTAAACTTTTGAATTGAAAACTGGCGCAAAAGAACAAACCCATAGGTTAAAAGACGTAAAAATATCGTTCATAGGATACAAAATTTGTTTCAATGTAACAATTTTGCTACTCTATGAACGATTTTTGATAGATTCCATCGGGAGAAATCCGGTGGAGATACTGCGGGGAAGGCTGTTCTTATTCTGCTATTTCACTATATTTTAACAGATATGTATCATATTGTGTCACGAATGGGCGGAAGGGGGGCTGAACCTCGGTGGCAGGCCTAAACATCTGGCTGACCACCTGAGGCGTCACGTCGGCTTTGATATAATAACTGCGGAAAGTGGCACCTACGGGCGGGTTACCCTTCTGCCATCCGGGGAAGTGGGTCTTGGCAAACTTCGGACCTTGGCCGCTGACGGCAGCGTTGACGGTGAGCACGATACCCCGATCGGTCTGTTCGAAGTTCAGTGATAGTGAGTCGCCCGTAATCAGAATGCCATTACCTGCCTTGTCCGATAGAAAGGCTGCATCGATGCCACTATGATTCCCCTCGAAGTACAGGTCGTCCATGTGTTTCGACCAAAAGCCGTAGCGGTTGGCCTGATGGCGACCGGGATAGCTGGCAAAAGGTCCGTAGCCTATCCATTGAACGCGGTCGATGCTGGGATCCAGCAGGTAGGCGAGTCCTAACTCGGAGCGGAATATGTCGGCCGTGTCTGGGGTTAAGGTAAACGATACTTCCTCACCGCCATCGATGGCACGGCTCTGGATATCGGCCTTCACCTGGCTATTGTCGAGGGGTAACAGGTACTTCTGCGGCAGACGACTCTTTTGGGTCAGACGCTCCCCCATAGTAGGCTTTCGACCTGTACGGATGGTTACGTCCTTGGTCATGACGGCTCCGCTGCCGTGACCCGTCCAGACTGTTTGTGGCTTGTTCATCACAAACGACTGATGCAGGAATGTGTGACCCTGAGCATCCTCGATATCAAACAGAAGCAGACTGAGCCCTTCTTGCCTTGGCAGGCTCAAGGTATATGCCACAGTACTTCGAGGCATGCAGTCCGGACTGAAGGCACCACGCATCACGGTGTCGCGATTGTTGGTCAGGGTCCAGTTGAAAGTCACGTGGTCCTTCAGATTCAGGAAGTCGTAACGATTCACGATTTGTAGCATATCGCCATCGATCGCCGACACGAAGGCGCGGGCATAGTTATGTTGAAGCTCGTAATAGTTGGGCAGGGGTGTACGGTCAGCGTAGAGTAGTCCATCGGTACCTTTATTGCCATACATCTCAAATCCCCCGTCATCAGAAGTAAATACGCGCTCCTCATAGCCATACTTCTTTCCAATTTTTACATTATTACATTTTTTAATTTTTACATTATTAAATGGCATTCCCTGATCAACCCATTCCCATACGCTGCCACCTGCAATACCTGGTGTGCGCTCTATGATTTCCCATTGGCGGTCGTGATCCTCGAGCGATATGCCAAGCGTGTGACAGTACTCTGTAAAGATGACCGGACGGTCGGCCCGCTGATAGAAGTCGGCAATCTGGGACGTTGAGGGATAGTGTGGTGCATAGATGTCGGCCACTTGGGGAAAATCGTAGTTGAAGCGACGGAAATAAGAACCTACTTGCGGGTAACAGATGGGACGGACGGGATCCAACTCACGTTTCACATAATCGCCTAACTTTATGCAGATATCCGTCAACGGATTTTCGTTACCCAGACTCCAGATCAGTACCGATGGGTGATTCTTGTCACGACGGATAGTTGCTTGGGCTCGTTGCTGCAGCACAGGGTAGAAGGTGGAGTCGGAGAGGTTCTTGTCTCCATAACCGAACGGCACTTCATCGATGATGTAGAAACCAAGTGAGTCGGCTAGTTCGTAGAAACGTGGCTCACGAGGGTAGTGCGACGTGCGGATATAGTTGATTGATGCCTCCTTCATCAACTTCATGTCGCGTAGGATACTGGCCTCGTCGATGACCTTTACCGTCACAGGGTCGGTGGAATGGCTTGTCACCCCGCGCAACTTGATGGGCCGGCCGTTCAGTTTTAGTATATTCCCGTCGATCGTCAGTTCTCTGAATCCGAAGCGGTGCATAAAGGTCTGCAGTGTCTTGCTGTTTTGCAGGAGTGTCGTCCTGAGGGTATAGAGATAAGGTGTCTCTGCTGTCCACAATTGCGGATTCTCTACCTTACGTGTCCCCACTGGTCTTCCTTGCGCGTCAAGTATCTCGTGTATAACCTGCGTCCCTTTATTCTGATGAGCGATGTCGGTTATCACGTCCACCTCACCCGTGTTTTTTGTACGGATGGTCAGGTCTCTAAGATGGGTGTCGGGTACAGCCATCAGTGTCACGTCGCGGAAGATGCCATTGGGTGCCCAATCGTCATTATAGTCGAAGTCGCTGCCAGGAAATTGTGAGATGACACGTAGGGCGAGTGTCTGCTGTCTGGCTTTCTTGTTAAGATAGGGGGTAATATCAAACATGGCTGTGTTGTAGGCCGAACGCCACGAACCCGCAGCCTTGCCGTTGATCCAAAGGTCGTAGCCATAGAGCACACCGTCTAGTCGGATCACGATATGTTGCCCTTTCCAGGCTTCGGGTACACTGAATGATGTCCGATAGTAGCCAGTAAGCGGCTTGGCTGCATCATAGCTTGGCTTGCAGAATCCGTATGCCTCCCAGCATCCGGGTACTGGAATCTGTCGCCATGTCTCGTCTGCTTCCGGCACCGTCTGGTCGTCAGTGATGCCTTCTATCACCTTCAGTTGCCACTCGCCGTTCAGGCTCATCTTCATCTTGGTGTCTGTCACAGGCAGAACACCACTGAAGGCATCCTTCGTCTGTGCCTCTGCTCCTATGGCGAGCAGCGCAATGACAGTCATTGTCAACCACCTTTTCATCTTCATAGTTTTTTGTATTTCAGGTCAATTTTGGTATATTGGTGTGCTTGGTTCCAGTGCTCGAAGAGCCCGATGGGCTTTTCGACAGGCTTCCCCTCTTGCAGATAGACGGTGCCACTGGGTGCATGGGGCAGACTGGCTGCTTCGCGCAGGTATTCGTCGCAGTAGTTCAGACTTTGGAACTCAGGCCACTCACCGATGATGATGTCCATGCCTACGGCATCACAGGCCACCTCATCTTGCGATATGATGACCGAGCAGGCCCAGTCGCCATTGAAGGGCTCCTTCATCCACTTGGGGTTGGGCGCTCCGTTCACGTCGCGCGAGCCATAGGTGCCGTCGATGAGGAATAGCAGTGCCTTCTGCCCCATGTTCTTATGTGTCATCCAGTCAACGAATGTCTTGTAGCCTGGCTTGCCGTGACGCTTGTCCTGACTTACGTTGTTGTGGGCGTTTCTCCGCCAGAGGAGGTTGATGTCAGTGGCACCGTACCAGTTTTTGGTGGTAAGTGTCACGCCCGGACCGCTGTGGGTTTTCAGCAGGGCACTGTTGATGAGGTAGTCCGCATCCACGATACACTTGGCCAGACCGCGAGCCATCTTGCCGTTATCTACCGAATAGACGATCTGCTCAGGATAGTATTCACACTTCTCGCGTCCGTCACCGCCGATATTGTCAATCATGCGTACCAGAGGGAACTCTCTGTGTACCTTGTTATATATAGAGTCGGTGATGGCGCGGCTGGGCTCGCAGAGGATGATATCCTGTGGTCTGACACCCCCATCGTTTACCAGCGAGCGTACGAGGGCCAGCGTCGTGAAAGGTGATGAGTTGAGTTCTATCGTGTCGTGATGGGTGATGGCATTGTTCATATTCAACTTCACAGCGATTGTCTCTCCCTTCTTATAGCCGCGCTGACCGCGTCCGTGTGTCTTGTTGAAGTGCTTGAAGAGTGCTTGCCATGCCTTTTTGGCCGTTGGCTCGCCCGTCAGTTGCATCACGGCCTCGGGTATCATGGCGTCAGCACGCGTCTGGTCGTTCCATCGGTCTTCCACCCAGAGCCCCGTCTTGCCGTCCCAGCGTGCAACGCCTGGAGCATGAATCCAGGCCACTCTTCCGGGATGGATGCCAACACCTGTTCCTATCGGCTCGTTCGGTCCGACAAAGAGCTTGGGAGCCTGGGCGTTAAACTCACCGAAGAACATACGGTCGCGGTTCACAGGTTCGTCCAGCAACTGAATGGTCGTCGATGGTCCGAGGTCTGGATTCTTCCATGCCCGCAGTTGCCATACGACCTTGCCTTCCTTATCGACCTCGATAGCCTGTACAGGTGCATTGGCTGTATCCATCGGCTCCTTGTTCCATTCGTTATACCAGTTGTTGATGATGTGTCCGCCGTTCTTTAGCCTGACAGTCTTCTGTGGCTGAGTCACGCCATAGCCTGTGGTGTTCAGTTCCCAGATAGTCTGCCCCTGACGGTTGATCTCTTGAATCTTGCCCTTTCGGCCTGTGATGAGCAGATTGCCGGTCTTCGGCATCTCTTGTACACTCCAGGGCAAAAAACCTTCCCAGCGGTCCACCTCCTGACCGTTACAGTTATACTCATGGATACAGCCTAAAGCCATGTTGGCAATGAGAAGTGTGCCTCTCGACGAGAGCCGAGCATTGCGGAACTGACCGTGTACCGATCCCTTCTCGGAGATAGGCAACTCAAACTCGCGCACAATCTTCGTAGAAGGAATCTCCATCACCACCGCCTTGGCTGGCTTACCGTTCTGCACAAATACGACGTGCGTCCGTCCAATGGGCTGGATGGTGTGTATCTCTGTTCCTTCGGGGGCGGCATAGCTCCAGACGGTCTGCTGATTCTGCGTCACCTCTGCCACGCCATACTGGTGGGCCACCAGAATATGGCCGTCGCTCATCAGAACGGCGTCGCTGATTTCACCGCGCTTCAGTTGGTCCTGATAGTGCCAGTCTATCTGTCCGTCTTTCACGATAAACATCCGTCTCTGTTTACTTTGTCCGGCATAGAAGAAGTTGTGTCTTGCCAGGTTGGTGTCTGCCTCCTGAGCCTGCGAGGTAAGCAGACTTGTCATCATAAGGCCGATAGTCAGAATTAGTTTTCTCATGATTGCATCCGTTTATTGTTAAGATATAATTGTTAGTATGGTTTCTTGGTGCAAATTTAGCGGTTTTGAATCGGAAAAGACTGCATTTTTTGACATTCCACCCCAATAATCTGATAAAAAGCGGTTGTCTGTGGTCACATTTAATAAATAATGTGTAACTTTGTCGGCATGAAACGATATTTATCGACCATCATCCTGTTCGCATTCGCCTGTTGCTGTCTGGCCATAGATGTGAAGACTTTCGGTGCTGTCGGCGACGGTCGTCATCTTGACTCTCCTGCCATCAATGCCGCCATCCAGCAGGCTGCTGCTGAAGGGGGCGGTGTAGTGCTGTTTCCCGCAGGAACCTATCTCTGCTACTCGATACATCTCCAGAGCAACATCACACTGAGATTGGAGAAAGGTGCCGTCGTGAAGGCTGCGCCCGTTACCGATAGTCTCGGCTATGATGAGGCAGAGCCCAACGACTCACATTATCAGGACTTTGGGCACAGCCATTGGCATAACTCTCTGCTTTGGGGAGATAGTCTGCATCATGTCACGATCGAGGGCGATGGCTTGATTGATGGCTCTGACGTGCTCTCCCGGGGTGAGCCGCGACCCGGCTATACCGGCCCTACCGTTGCCAATAAGGCATTGGCTCTGCGCGACTGCCATCATGTTACGATTCGCGGACTGAACTTTCTGCGATGCGGTCACTTTGCCCTCTTGCTGACAGGCGTCGATGACCTGCTGATAGAAGATGTTACTTGCGACACCAACCGCGATGGCTTCGACATCGACTGCTGCGAGCGAGTCGTTGTCAGGAATTGTCGTGTCAACACGGTCAACGACGATGCTATCGTGCTGAAGTGCTCTTATGCCTTAGGCCGTCCGAAACCTACGGAGCATGTGCTGATTGAAGACTGCGACGTCAGCGGCTATGATGTCGGCTCCCTGCTCGATGGCTCGCGTACCACCCAAACCGAAAAGGCACCCGACGGTGACGGACCTACGGGGCGCATCAAACTTGGCACTGAGTCGAATGGCGGGTTCCGTCATATCACTGTCCGTCGCTGCACGTTTACGCATTGCCGTGGTCTGGCTCTCGAAACTGTCGATGGTGCTGAGATGAAGGACATTCGCGTCAGCTATCTCACGATGCACGATATTTGCAATTCACCTATTTATATCCGCCTGGGCGATCGTATGCGCGCGCCTGAAGGGTTCCATCCCTCCAAGGTCAGTGATGTCCGTATCTCCCACGTCCGGGTTACCGATGCCGACAGCCGTTATGCTTGTCTGATTGCAGGCGTTGAGGGACATCCTGTCCGTAAGGTCCGTATCAGTGATCTCTATGTCCAGTTTCGGGGTGGACTCACGTTGAAAGATGTCGAAGAGCAGCGGGGGCGCAATCCCTTCTTCATTCCCGAGGCCCGTCAGCCCGGACAGGTGGGCGAGGCTCGCTATCCCGAGCCCTCTGCTCACGGCATCCAGCCCGCCTGGGGCTTTTCTATCAGTCATGCAGAGGATATCCTGTTGAAGAATGTACGCCTTGAGACCATCCGTCCCGACGAACGTCCTGTCTATCATTTCGTTCATACCCGGAACATCCGTATCTTGTAATATGAGCAGAAAAAGAGAAATTTATAAGGTAACACTTGTGGGGAGCGCTGGCAATGCAGCATTGCTCACCTTCAAGTTTATTGCTGGCATCCTGGGAAACAGTTCGGCGATGATTGCCGATGCCGTTCATTCGATGTCCGACTTCGTGACTGATATCCTGGTATTGGTGTTTGTGAGCATCAGCGCCAAGCCTCAGGATCAGTCGCACGATTACGGACATGGGAAATTCGAGACCATTGCCTCCTTCCTGATTGGTTTAGGACTGGTGGCTGCGGCTACGGGCATCGTTGTGTCGGGCATGCTGAACCTTTTCGACTGGTGGCGAGGAGCACAACTCGAGGCGCCAGGCTGGATTGCCCTCTGGGCAGCCCTGTTGTCGATAGCTGTCAAAGAGATGCTCTATCAATATACTGCGCGGAGGGGCAAGGCACTCAATTCTCAGGTGATGATTGCCAATGCCTGGCATCACCGCAGCGATGCCCTCTCATCGATAGGCGCAGCCGTCGGTATCGGTCTGGCTATCTGGTTAGGTCAGCGTTGGACGGTGTTCGATCCGCTGGCCTCCATCGTGGTAGGTCTGATGCTGGTAAAGGTGGCCTATGAACTGCTGAAGACAACGGTCAATGAACTCACGGAGAGTTCTCTTCCGGAAGAAACAGAACACGAGATCCTGCAGATTATCCAGTCGTTCGGCGATGTCCGGCAGCCTCACAACCTCCGCACCCGTCGCATCGGCAACCATATAGCCATCGAGGTACACGTGCGAATGGACGGTCAATTACCCCTGACCATAGTCCATGAGCGTGCTACCACCATTGAACGGAAACTGAAGGAGCGTTTTGGCCCCGATACCCATGTTGCCCTCCACATGGAGCCCATCAAGTAGTGAAGACAAATAGCTTTTTTATTCTGCCTTGTCCGAATTGGCAAAACTGGATACTTCGCCTATCATTTGCGTGAAACCTTCTGTGTCGGCTTCTGTATCCATCTTCTGCCCGTATTCGTCGTAGAGCGCGTCGGTATCGTCTTGCTTCAGTCTGAAGCATTTGTCGTATCCTATTACATACCTACCGAAAATCGTCACCTCAGTACCGTCCAGCGTCTTTATCTCTTGACCGTTCTGGTCGAAAAGTTGGAATTGGGCTGTACCGTCGTTATCAGCCATGATGATCTCTCCGTTGGTCGCCACCCAGTCGAAAGACGGTTTGATGAGCATTTCTCCATCGACATTCATCAGGCCGTATTTGTCACCCATGGTGAAGACGATGTAGTCGCCACTGATCTCTTCCACGCTGTCCATGGTCAGGTTGCGTACGATCTCGCCTGTCTCGTCGATGAGTGCATAGGTCTTGTCATTGTCTCCGTTCGTCTTGACGATGGCCAGTCCGTTGACTTCGAATTTGTCGCGTATCGGCCACATCAGTCCAGTTGTCGATGAGAACAGTTCCCTGCCTTCTGTGTCGATGACGCCCCATTCCTGTTCGAATTTATCCTGTCCAGGCTTCAGGGTCTTGTAGGCGAAAGCCTTGCCATAGCGATAATCGCTGACTACGGCATAGATAGGTTCAACGATGATATTACCCTGTTTGTCGATGACCCCTTGGCATCCGTCGGCCGTCTGCACTCTGGCGCGTTCATCGAAGAAATTAAAGGCTGCCACAACCGCCTTGTTGTTCAATGTAGCCATATCAATAACCTTTTCGCCGTTTACGTTGATGTACATCAGACCCTCATTTGGCCTTGAGACTGGGCATAGACCATGTCGGAAAGCACCTACGCTTGCGTATTGGTCGCTTCCGATGCGCTTGGGCTCAGGCTCGGCGCTATAGAGTTCCCACAGGCTATCGGTATTTTGCACGAAGAAGCGGTCTTGTGTAACGTCAAGCGGCTTGTTCTTGAAGGTTGGCTTGACGAGCACCTCTCCGTCAAGGTTCATCAGTCCCCACAGACTGTCGTTCTTACTCTGGAATCCCAGATACTGCGCATACGCGTAGTCATCGTTATTGACGGTAATGCTTCCCTCTACCTTACACGATCCCAATGTCACGACTGCACAGGCAGTCAGCAATAAGTTTTTTACAGAATACTTCATCATCTAGTCATATTTGTTGTGCAAAGATAATAGCTTTCAGTGAAACGACCAAATTTGCGGGGCGAAATTTGTTTGTCCTTTATATATCTCTCTCAAGTTGTCGATACCCAAGCCGATTTATCGGGTCGCTGTGAAACTCGCTGGTAAGAAGGTGTTCGAGAAGCTCACGGAGCACCTGCTTGATACGATGAAGAAAACAATTATAAAATCGGAAATTTCGAACATCATATTATGTTTGTTTTTTCCTAATTTTGCACCCAAAAAGTAGAAAAAAGAAACATTATGGAGCTTATACCACTGAAACCCCCAACAGGAGAAGGTATATTACGGATCGATGACAGTGATGATTTCGTAGTGATGGAAAATGTAGGGAAAGCCCCTATAAAAGACCTGTTTCCTGAGAGTGGAGTGTATATAGAAAACCATGGCGTGCTCCTTGTCTGCACGGACGGTATGGCTCAGTTTGAGTATGAGGGGCAGACCATCCAGTTGCGCAAGAACGACATGTTCATATATATCATGATGCGTAGTGTGATTACTAATTTCATGTCATCGCAGAACTTCAACTGCAGGCAGATTTGGTTTACTGCCAGTGAAGCCTGGAACATCGATATGCATGGTGCGAAAAACCTGGCTGATCATCTGATGTTCCTGAGACAGCATCCGATAGTGAGACTCTCTGATTGCGATGCCTCTATATTCGATGGTTATTTCCAGTTGCTCTGTCGTAGGATGCGAGACCGTACCCCTATGCTCTATATCGACATCGTGAGGTCGCTCTTCGGTACCATGCTGTTGGAAGTGTTGGATATAGTACGTCGTGGCATGATAGTAGAGGCAGATCTTAACGAGCAGAGTGAAAACACACCCAGTGTCTATCGTAAGAAACTCGCCGACAGGTTCATGCAATTGTTGGAGCAGAGTGGCGGTCGTATCCGGAAGGTTGATTATTTCGCCAGCCAGTTGAATATCACTCCCAAATATCTTTCGATGCTGATGAAGGAGACGATGAACCGTCGTCCCAGTGATATCATTCGGCTTTTTACGCTGAAGGCCATCGAGTATCGGCTGCGCTTTACCGATATGACGATACAGGAGGTTGCAAACGACCTGAAATTCCCTAATGCCTCATTCTTTGGTACGTATTTTAAAGAACATACAGGCATGACACCTATGGAATATCGGACTAAATTTCACAAAGGGAGATGAGAAGGTAGTGATGGATGAATTGAATTATTTTAATAATATGTATATGAAAACAATTCGGATTATTTTGACAATGATGGTGCTGGTGGCACTATTCAGTTGTGGTGGAAAAAAACAGACCGCTCAAGAGCAGACGGTCAGAGTGAAGGTTCAGCAGATCCAGACGGAAGCTGTTAATGGTGAGCAGGGCTTCTCAGGTACGATTGAAGAGTCGAGCGGCACCTCGTTGTCGTTTCCTGTGACGGGTACGATCAAGAAAATCTATGTCAGTGCCGGACAGACAGTTGGCGCCGGACAGTTGATTGCTGAACTCGACCCCACCACATTGCAGAATGCCTATACGATTGCCAAGACTTCGCTTGAGCAGATTCAGGATACTTACAACCGTATGAAGGAACTGCACGACTTAGGGTCGCTGCCCGATATGCAGTGGATTCAGATTGAGAACCAGCTGAAATCGGCGAAAGCATCAGAGGCCATGGCTAAGAAATCACTGGCAGACACAAAACTCCACGCTCCATTCAGCGGTTATATCGCTTCAAAGGATGCTGAGATCGGCCAGAATGCCGTACCTGGCATGTCGGTCGTGAAGTTGGTCAATATCGGCAATGTGAAGGTGAAAATCTCTGTGCCGGAGAACGATGTCCAGCGGATTGCCAAGGGCTCGTCGATGAAGATAGTCGTTCCTGCACTGGGTAATCGCGAGTTCTCTGGTCGTGTGACAGAACGCGGTGTGAGTGCTGATCCCCGCTCAAGAACCTACGAGGTGAAGGCTACCATTCAGAATAGTGACGGTCAGCTGTTGCCAGGCATGATCTGTCAGGCATTCACCAACTATATGCAGGGTACAATGGGTGTGTTTGTCCCCGCCAATCTGGTACAGCTCGACGGTGACAACAAGACCTTCGTCTGGGTCGTTAACGGTGGAAAGGCCGTGAAACGTGAGATTACCATCAGCGGTGAGACGGCTCAGGGTGCACAGGTCAGTGGAGGTCTCTCTGCTGGCGACCAGCTCATTGTCTCTGGCCAGCAGAAGGTGAGCAATGGCATGAACGTGGAGATTGTGAAGTAATTGAAGATTGAACATTGAAATCTGAAAATGACAATTGACAATTATGGAAGAGAATAAAGAGAAGAAAATGAGTCTGCAGGAGTGGTCGATGCACTACCGGCAGATCATCATATTGCTCGTGAGCTGCTTAGTGGCTCTGGGTATCTATGGTTTGTCGAACATCAACAAAAACGAGTTCCCCGACTTCACTATCCGTCAGGGTATCGTAGTTGCCGTCTATCCTGGTGTCACTGCAGAGAAATATATCTTTCAATATCGTGAGGTAAAGAAGGAGAAGACCGTCTCCTATTCGAAAGACGGCATGTGTATCATTCAGGTGGAGCTGAACGACGACCTGACGAACAAGGATGAGTTCTGGTCGAAGTTCAAGCACGGTGTGCAAGGTTTCCAATCTAAACTGCCGAGTGGTGTCTTAGCCATTGTGGTGAACGATGACTTCGGCGATACCTCTGCCCTGCTGTTGGCTATGGAGTCGAAGGATAAAACCTATCGTGAACTGAACGACTACATGAACACCCTCATCGACTCGCTGCGCATGATTAAGAGCGTGGGTAAGATGAGCGTCTTCGGCCTGCAGCACGATCAGATCAGCATCTATATCGACAGCGACAAACTGTCACACTACGGCATCAGCTACCTGACGATTGCCCAAGTACTGAGAGGCAAGGGTTTCGTGACGACAGCCGGCCGTGTGAAGAACAATGACTACAAGTCGCCTATCTACGTGGATCATGCCCTCAATAAGATTTACGATATTGAGAATACCTTGATCTATACAGACGGTCAAGGCAACAACGTGCGACTGAAGGATGTGGCTACCGTCAAGCGTGAATATCCTAAGAAGACCTCCTTTATCACCAGCAACGGCACAAAGTGCCTGCTCCTATCAGTGGAAATCAAGAAGGGACAGGACGTGTCGAAGATGGGCGCAGAGATCAACGAGAAGCTGGCGAACATCAAACAGGACCTTCCCAACGACGTGAAGCTGACAACCATCACCGACCAGAAGAAGGTGGTTGACGACTCCATCGATAACTTCCTTCACGAGTTGCTGATAGCCATCACAACGGTGATTTTGGTGGTTATCCTCATCATGCCTGTCAGAGTGGCGATGGTGGCAGCAGGCACCATGCCTATCACCATCTTTATCTCGTTAGGTACCTTCTACATGTTCGGCATCGAGTTGAACACTGTGACGCTGGCGGCATTGATTGTAACCTTGGGAATGATTGTCGATGACTCTATCGTGATCATCGACTCTTATATGGAGATGATGGCCGAGGGCAAACCGCGCCTGCAGGCCAGTATCGATGCCACTGTCCACTTCCTGAAGTCAATCTTCACCGCTACGCTGTGTATCTCAGTGACGTTCTTCCCCTTCCTCATCGTGATGACGGGTCAGTTCCACGACTTCCTGCTCTCCTTCCCATGGGCCATCAGTATCGTGCTCTTCATATCGATGATTATCGCACAGACACTGCTGCCCATCCTGCAGTATTTCTTCATCACCAAGCCCATTGAGGCTGCTAAGCCGAAGAACGGCAAGAAGCCCTTCAACCTGCTCGACGTGATGGACAAGTATTACAAGATCCTGCTGGCTTGGTGCTTCCGTCATCCGTGGGCTACCATCGGCATCGGTGCTGTTGGATTCGTCATCGGTTGCATGATGTTCCTCAAGATACCTCAGAAGATGATGCCTATCGCCGACCGTGACCAGTTTGCCGTAGAAATCTACTTGCCTCTCGGCACCACCATCGAGCGCACCACAGCAGTGGCCGACTCGCTGGAACACATGATCAGCAAGGACGAGCGCGTCGTGGGTGTCGCATCCTTTAAAGGCTGTGCGTCGCCCCGATTCCATACGTCATATGCTCCACAGTTTGCGGATGAGAGCTATGCGCAGTTCATCGTCAATACCACGAGCAATGAAGCCACCGTACAGCTGATTAATGAGTGTACGGAGAAATACAGTAAGATGTTCCCAGAGGCATACGTGAAAATCAAACAGCTGAGTTTCAGCAGATGTGCTGTGCCCATCGAGGTGCGTCTGAAGAGTAATAACCTCAGTGAACTGAAAACCTATTCCGACAGCATTGTCCAGATTCTGCGCCAGATGCCAGAACTGATGCTCGTACGCAGCAACATGCTGGAGCCGTTGGCTACCACCCGTATCAAGATCGACGACGAGAAGGCCAGCCGACTGGGCATCACCAATGAGGATGTAGAACTGCAAATGGCTTTCCGTTACGGTGACGGCCTCACTGTCAGCACAGCTTGGGAGGGTGACTACGACATAAACGTGAAGATGAAGACCGAGGATGCCGATCAGGCCACGAAGCAGGATGTGATGGACGAGCTGATTCCTATTGGTATCTCTGCCGCTCTCCCCACTAATATCGATGAATTGAAGAGTGTGGCTTCGAGTGGTAGCTTCATGCCCAGCATCCCTTTGCGTCAGTTTGCCGAAGTCGTTCCCAACTGGCAGTATGGTCAGATCTGTCACCGCAATGGCCTTCGCACCGTGACGGTGATGGCTGAGGTGGCTCGTGGAAAGAATGATGGTTTCGTAACGAAGGATGTCATGGAGCGTCTCGCCGACTTCAAGCTGCCTGAGGGCATGCAGATAGAATATGGTGGTCAGTATGAGGCCGACAACGAGACTGGTCCCCAGATTGCCG
>OMXO01000007.1 GCA_900315035.1 uncultured Prevotella sp. | reverse complement strand
CTGGTTTCAGCCACTCACCCATCCTTCCAAGAATGCTTCGTGTTAGAAACCGAGGGGTTATCTCCTCAAATGCGGGTGCAAAGGTACGACTATTTTTTCAATCCTCCAAATTTTTCAGCAACTTTTTTCGAAAAAAGTTATTTATAGGCCACCACCTCTGTCAACTCCTGATTCAGGTAGAAGGTGTTCTGTAGCGTGTCGCCGTCACTTATGTAGTTCATTCTCAGATAGTAAAGATCGCCAGAAGGTATGGAACCGTAGGTTATACCCTTTTTGAAGAGTCTGGCACCGCGTTGGCGCATGACATTGATAATGGAGTCGCTGAGATGACGTGTGGTGCCAAGATCGGCAAAATCTCTGGATGTGATTTTGTCGGGCTGCTCCATATTTTCCTCTACAAATGCCTTGACGGTTTGTTCGGCTTGATGCTGCTGTCCGCAAGAAGCAAACAGCAGCAGGGCCGATATACCTAATATTATATACGCGCGTGACTTCATTTCTGCGGAATGTTTTTAAGCACGTCGAGCAGATGATCCCATACCATCTGAACGGTGGGGATGTGAAGACGCTCATCGGGTGTGTGGACGAATCGTAGAGTGGGACCGAAACTAACCATATCGAGATTTGGGTAGCGCTCTGAGAACAAACCGCACTCCAATCCTGCATGGATACCGCGAACATTGGGCTCCTTCTTGAACAGCTTCTTGTAAGAGGCAACGACAATCTCCTGCAGTTTAGAGTTGGCACGCATCTTCCAGGCTGGATAGCCGTCGCTGGAGATAGTTTTTGCACCAGCGAGTTCAAAGGCAGCCTGGATGGTAGCACACATATTGTCGAGATTTGACATGACGTTAGAACGCTGACTACTGAGTATCTCAATCGTGGTCTCAGAGGTGTGGATGCTGGCAATGTTGCTCGACGTCTCAACCATACCGCCTAAGGCCTCGTCCTGGCAGATGGCATAGATGCCATTATCAACGGCCTGTACTGCCCATACAAAATTCTTAGCGATAGCAGGGTCGATGATAGGTTCTGCCTCTGTGCTCTCCATCGAGAATACCATCTGGGTGTCGGTGACGTGGAATTCATCCTCTACCTCTGCGGCAAACACGTTCCAGTCGGCTCGCACATTCTCCTTCAGTTCGTTGGGGACCGCCATCACAAAATAGCCGTCACGAGGAATAGCATTATGAAGTTTACCGCTATGGAACTGAGCCAGACAGATGCCCTCATATCGTTTCATCTCCTGGAAAAGGAAACGGGCGAGAATCTTGATGGCGTTGGCGCGCTTCTTATTGATATCATCGCCAGAGTGTCCGCCAACAAGTCCTTTAAGAGAACCCTTGATGAAGAAACTGCCCTGAGGTGCCTGCTGACGCTGGAATGTGAAGCGGGCTGTGGTGTTGCGGCCACCCGCACAACTGACAAAGATCTCACCTTCATCCTCCGAGTCGAGGTTGATGAGATAGTCGCCTGTCATAAAGCCGGCTTTCATACCCTCGGCACCAGTGAGACCAGTCTCCTCGTCGCGGGTGAAGACACACTCGATGGGGCCGTGCTCGATATCGTCGGAAGCGAGGATGGCCAGCTCGATAGCACAGCCGATTCCGTCATCGGCACCTAGGGTGGTTCCCTCTGCCGTGAGCCATTCACCATCGACATAGGTGCGGATGGCATCCTTGTCGAAATCGAACTCAACATCGACGAGCTTATCGCATACCATGTCCATGTGACTTTGCAGAATAACGGTTTTACAATTCTCGAAACCCTTTGTAGCAGGTTTGCGGATAATCACGTTGCCAGTCTCATCGACTTTTGTATCGAGTTGATGGCTCTCACCCCAGCTCTTCAGATACTCAATCATCTTCTCCTCACGCTTCGAAGGACGTGGAATTTCGTTAATCTTCGCAAATTCTGCAAAGACAACAGCAGGTTTTAAATCACTTTTATTCATAATTAATGTATTTTTTGATAGATTTTCTCATAAAATGCTTACCTTTGCACCCAAAATGCAGCGCAAAATTACAAAAAATGATTGAAACTCTGCTGATATCGACGTTAATAATTGCTATCGCGATGGTATTTTTTCTCGTCAGGGTCTTGTTTGTCAAGAATGGCGAGTTTAAATCGCAGCATATTCACGACTCGGAGGCCATGAAGGAACGTGGCATTCACTGCGTGATGGACCAAGATAAGGAAATGCGGCGTAAAAGCAAGTTTGCTGTCGATGAACGATAAACGTTATGCATTATAAAGAATTAATATTAAATAGAGACAAATAAGAAATGAAAAAGTACATTCTTTCTGCACTGACCATCGCTCTGATGGCTTCGTGCAACAATCAGGGTTCGAAGATGGACGAACAGCCCGTGGCTACAGGCTCAGGCGAGGGTATGAAAATCGCTTATGTGGAGGTTGACTCTCTGATGACGCAGTACGACTTTGCCAAGGACTATAGCGTAACACTTCAGAAAAAGTCGAACAATGCCCGTAACACCCTGACTCAGAAGGGTAACGCCCTTCAGGCTGCCGTGAACAATTTCCAACAGAAACTGAACAACAATGGTTTCCAGAGCCGTGAGCAGGCTGCAAGCGTACAGGCTGCCATCGAGCGCCAGCAGCGCGACCTTCAGGAACTTCAGGCTCGTCTGGAGAATGAGCTCGCTTCTGAGACTGCTAAGTTTAACGAGGCTCTGCGCGACTCGCTGCAGAATTTCCTGAAACTCTACAACAAGGACAAGCACTTTGACCTGATTCTCTCGAAGGCTGGCGACAACATCCTGTTGGCAGAAAAGAGATACGACATTACGATGGACGTGATCAACGGTCTGAACAAGCACTATAAGCCCGCTGCAAAGACTGCTGCTACAGAGGAGAAGGCTGCTGACGACAAGAAGGCTGAGGAAAAGAAATAATATGGTATAACAACTGACTATAGAAGCGAAGTTCGCATCGGAGGACTTCGCTTTTTTTTGGTCTTATCCACAAAAAATCTGCATAAAATTTGCGCAAATTACGGAAAAGATGTAATTTTGCAGCCGATAACAAACACAAACATTCAGACAGTATGTGCGGAATAGTAGGATACATAGGCACAAAGGAAGCTTTTCCTATTTTGATAAAAGGTCTTAGAAGGCTGGAGTATCGTGGATATGATAGTGCTGGTGTGGCACTCGTGAACAGCGATGGCAATCTGAACGTCTATAAGACCAAGGGAAAAGTTGATAATCTCGTAGAATTTTGCAGTGACAAGAACGTGAGCGGTACCATCGGTATTGCCCATACACGATGGGCTACTCATGGTGAGCCTTCTTCGCGCAATGCCCATCCGCACTATTCTTCATCGAAGAATCTGGCGATTATCCATAACGGCATTATCGAGAACTATGCCGACTTGAAGGAAAAACTGCAGGCGAAAGGTGTGAAATTTGAGTCGGACACAGATACAGAGGTGTTGGTGCAGCTGATCGAGTATATCCAGGAACATAAGCAACTCGATTTACTGACAGCTGTTCAGGTGGCTCTCTATCAGGTGATCGGTGCCTATGCAATCGCTGTAATCGACAAGCGTAATCCCAATCAGATTATTGCAGCCCGTAAGCAGAGTCCGCTGGTAGTAGGTATCGGAGAAAATGAGTTCTTCTTGGGTTCCGATGCCAGTCCTATCGTGGAATATACAGATAAGGTGGTGTATCTCGAAGACGGCAATATAGCCGTGATAGATCGCGGGCAGGAACTGAAGGTTCTGAGCATCCTCGGCGAGGAACAGGAACTGACGGTGAAGACCGTTGACATCGACCTCGGACAGATAGAGAAAGGTGGGTATCCCCACTTTATGCTGAAAGAGATATTCGAACAACCTGAGTGCCTGACAAACTGCATGCGTGGACGTGTCAATATCGAGGCTGATCATGTGACACTCTCTGCCCTGATCGACTATCGCAGACAGATGCTGAATGCCAAACGTGTAGTGATTGTAGCCTGTGGTACCTCATGGCATGCTGGCTTGATAGGCAAACAGCTATTTGAGTCGCTGGTACGCGTGCCGGTAGAGGTAGAGTATGCCAGTGAGTTCCGTTACCGTAATCCTGTGGTGGGAAAAGACGATGTTGTGGTTGCTATCTCACAGAGTGGTGAAACGGCTGACACGTTGGCGGCTGTCCAGTTGGCTAAGGAGAAAGGTGCTTTCATCTATGGTATATGCAATGCCATCGGCTCGAGCATCCCGAGAGCTACTGATACGGGTACTTATATCCACGTAGGTCCAGAGATTGGTGTGGCCTCTACAAAGGCTTTTACGGGTCAGGTAACGGTATTGACCATGATCGCTTTGGCGATGGGAGAAGCCAAGGGTACCATTAAACGCGACGACTATCTGGCCATCGTGAAGGGACTCAGTGAGATTCCCGATAAGATTCGTGAGGTGTTGAAGACTAATGATAAGGTTGCCGACCTCGCGCGTACCTTTACTTATGCGCATAACTTCCTGTATCTGGGGCGTGGTTATTCGTATCCAGTCGCCCTTGAAGGTGCGCTAAAACTGAAAGAGATATCGTATATTCACGCAGAGGGTTATCCTGCTGCAGAGATGAAGCACGGACCGATTGCACTGATTGACTCGGATATGCCTGTGGTCGTGATTGCCACGCATAACGCAATGTACGAGAAGGTGCTGTCGAATATTCAGGAGATTAAGGCCCGTCAGGGTAGGGTGATAGCACTCGTATCGAAGGGCGACTCCACCATTTCGAAGATTGCCGACGAGGTGATAGAACTGCCGGATGTACTGGAATGTCTGGAACCGCTGGTGGCTACCATTCCGCTGCAGTTGTTGGCCTATCACGTTGCCGTCTGCAAAGGCAAGAATGTTGACCAACCCAGAAACCTGGCAAAATCGGTGACCGTTGAATAATGATAAGGGCGATTCGTTTTATTGACGTTTCGCCCTTCTTTTTGAAATAGAGACAACGAGATAAATGAAAATGATGAAAGATGTGACACTCGTCCTACAGGACGGAACCAAATTCAGAGGAAAGAGCTTCGGGTATGAGAAACCTGTTGCTGGTGAAGTGGTGTTCAACACCGCCATGATGGGATATCCAGAGAGTCTGACGGATCCCAGTTATGCCGGACAGCTGATGACGCTGACTTACCCGCTGGTGGGCAACTATGGCGTGCCTCCCTTTACTGTGGAACAGAACGGTATTGCCACTTTTATGGAAAGTGATAGGATTTATGCCTCTGCCATAATTGTGAGTGACTACAGTGAGGCTTATTCTCACTGGAATGCATGTGAGAGCTTGGGCGACTGGCTGAAGCGTGAAAAAATACCTGGTGTGACGGGTATCGACACACGGCAGTTGACGAAGGTGCTGCGTGAACATGGTGTGATGATGGGCCACCTGGAGTTTGAAGGAGAAGAGACGCCTGATGAACTCTTGGCTGAGGATTACGGTAAGATCAACTGGGTGGAACGTGTGAGCTGCAAAGACGTTATCCGCTATAATGAGGGTGCAGGCAAGAAGGTCGTACTCGTCGATTGCGGTGTGAAGAACAATATCATCCGTTGTCTGGTGAATCGCGGTGTTGAGGTGATTCGCGTTCCGTGGAATTATGACTATACTGAGCTGAAGTTCGATGGACTCTTCCTGGCTAACGGTCCTGGCGATCCGGATATGTGTGTAGAGGCTGTGGAGGTACTGAAAAGGCAAATGTCTGCATCGCGCAAACCTATCTGTGGTATCTGTATGGGTAACCAGTTGCTGGCGAAGGCAGGCGGTGCCACTATCTACAAGTTGAAATATGGTCATCGTTCTCATAACCAGCCTGTTCGTGAGGTTGGCACAAACCGTTGTTATGTAACCTCACAGAATCACGGCTATGCAGTAGATGCCTCGACTTTGGGCGACGATTGGCGCGAACTTTTTGTGAACATGAACGATGGTTCGAACGAAGGCATTCGTCACATGTCTTACCCCTGGTTTTCTAGCCAGTTCCATCCTGAGGCCTGCTCTGGTCCCGTAGATACAGAATTTATGTTTGACCGTTTTATTGAAACATTATGAAAGATAACAATATCAAGAAGGTGCTGCTCTTAGGTAGCGGAGCATTAAAGATCGGTGAGGCCGGTGAGTTCGACTACAGTGGATCGCAGGCCCTGAAAGCCTTACGTGAAGAGGGCATCAAGACCGTGCTGATCAATCCGAATATCGCTACGGTACAAACCTCTGAAGGTGTGGCCGATGAGATTTATTTCCTGCCAGTACAACCTTATTTCGTAGAGCGGGTTATCGAGAAAGAGCGTCCCGACGGTATTTTGCTGGCTTTTGGTGGACAGACAGCCCTGAACTGTGGTGTGGAACTCTTTCAGACGGGTGTGCTCGAGAAATATGGTGTAAAAGTGCTTGGCACCCCTGTACAGGCTATCATGGATACAGAAGATCGTGAACTCTTCGTTAAAAAACTCGACGAGATAGGTGTGAAGACCATCAAAAGTCAAGCCTGTGATAATATCGCCGATGCGCGCCAGGCAGCCAAGGATCTGGGCTATCCCGTGATACTGCGTGCCGCCTATGCACTGGGTGGCCTCGGCTCAGGTTTCTGCGACAATGAAGAAGAACTCGACAAACTGGCAGAAAAGGCCTTCGCTTTCTCGCCACAGGTGTTGGTGGAAAAGTCGCTGAAGGGCTGGAAAGAAATAGAATACGAGGTGGTACGCGACCGTTACGACAACTGTATCACCGTTTGTAATATGGAGAATTTTGACCCTCTGGGTATTCATACGGGTGAGTCGATCGTGGTGGCACCTTCGCAGACGCTGACCAATTCAGAGTATCATAAGTTGCGCGCATTGGCCATCAAGATTATCCGTCATATAGGCATTGTGGGTGAGTGTAATGTGCAGTATGCCTTTGATCCGCAGTCAGAAGACTATCGTGTGATTGAGGTTAATGCCCGTCTGTCGAGAAGTTCTGCACTTGCATCTAAGGCCACAGGTTATCCGCTGGCATTCGTGGCAGCAAAGCTGGGTATGGGTTATGGACTCTTCGAACTGAAGAACTCGGTGACGAAGACCACCAGTGCTTTCTTTGAACCGGCTCTCGACTATGTGGTCTGCAAGATTCCCCGTTGGGATCTCTCTAAGTTCCATGGGGTTGACAAGGAACTCGGCTCAAGCATGAAGAGCGTAGGTGAGGTAATGGCTATTGGACGTAACTTCGAGGAAGCTATCCAGAAGGGACTGCGAATGATAGGTCAGGGTATGCACGGCTTCGTGGAGAATAAGGAATTGAAGATTGCTGATATCGATGCAGCCTTACGCGAACCGACAGACAAGCGTATCTTCGTGATTTCGAAAGCGATGCATCAGCCTGAATATACCATCGACCGTATCCACGAGCTAACCAAGATCGACAGGTGGTTCCTCGAGAAACTGAAGCACATCATTGATATCGATGAACGCCTGAAGAAACAGAATATCAATACCCTTGATACTGACCTGCTACGCGAGGCGAAGGTCTATGGTTTTACTGACTTCCAGATAGCTCGCGCCATCGGTCTGGAAGGTGAAATTGAAAACATGCATAAGGCCTCGTTGTTGGTACGTAATCGTAGAAAACAACTGGGAATCCTACCTGTGGTGAAGCAGATTGACACATTGGCTGCTGAATATCCTGCACAGACCAATTATCTGTATGTCACCTATTCAGGTGTGGCCAGTGATATTCAGTATGAACAGGATAGGAAGAGTATCATTGTGTTGGGTTCTGGTGCCTATCGTATTGGCTCGTCGGTAGAGTTCGACTGGTGTGGCGTGCAAGCGTTGAATACCATCCGTAAGGAGGGCTGGCGCAGTGTGATGATTAACTACAACCCAGAGACGGTATCGACAGACTATGATATGTGCGATCGTCTGTATTTCGACGAACTGACCTTTGAGCGCGTGCTCGATATTATCGATATGGAACAGCCTCACGGTGTCGTCGTCTCTACAGGCGGACAGATACCAAATAATCTGGCAGTCTATCTCGATGAGCAGCATGTCAATATCCTTGGTACACAGGCGGTGGATATCGATGGAGCCGAGGACCGTGCGAAGTTCTCGCAGATGTTGAATGAGATTGGTGTGAACCAGCCAGAATGGTCGGCGCTGACCTCTATGGAAGATATCGGGAAGTTTGTGGAGCGTGTAGGATTCCCCGTGTTGGTACGTCCCTCGTATGTGCTTTCTGGTGCTGCGATGAATGTGTGCTCTAACCAGGAAGAACTGGAGAAGTTCCTGCAGTTAGCAGCGAATGTGTCAGAAGATCATCCTGTTGTGGTGTCGAAGTTTATCGAACATGCTAAGGAGATCGAGATGGACGCTGTGGCTAAGGATGGTGAGATCCTGGCCTATGCTATCTCTGAACATATCGAGTTTGCTGGTGTACACTCTGGTGATGCCACGATTCAGTTCCCTCCACAGAAACTGTATGTGGAGACAGTGAGACGTATCAAGCGCATCTCGCGTCAGATAGCTTCTGCACTACATATCAATGGTCCCTTCAACATCCAATATATGGCTCGCGATAACGATATATTGGTGATTGAGTGCAACCTTCGTGCCTCGCGCTCGTTCCCGTTTGTGTCGAAGGTGTTAAAATTGAATCTCATCGATCTGGCCACCCGGGTGATGCTGGGACTGCCAGTAGAGAAACCTCACAAGAATCTCTTCGACCTCGACTATGTGGGCATCAAGGCATCGCAGTTCTCCTTCAACCGTCTGCAGAAAGCCGATCCTGTGTTGGGCGTGGATATGGCCTCTACGGGTGAGGTGGGATGTATTGGTGATAATACGAACACGGCCTTGCTGAAAGCCATGCTGTCTGTCGGACATCGTATCCCCAAGAAGACGGTGCTGCTGTCAACGGGTTCTGCCAAGCAGAAGGCTGAGATGCTGGATGCGGCAAAGAAGCTGGTAAGTCACGGTTATGAAATCTATGCCACAGGCGGCACTTCGCGCTATCTCACGGAGAACGGTGTGGAGAATACCCGTGTGCTATGGCCATCAGATAGTCAGGAAGAAAATGTGCCATCGGCTCTCGACTTGTTGCACAGCCACAAGATCGATATGGTAGTAAATATTCCTAAGAACCTGACGTCACATGAGTTGACAAATGGCTATAAGATTCGCCGTGCAGCCATCGACCTGAATGTTCCGCTAATCACCAACAGCAGGTTGGCAAGTGCGTTTATCAATGCTTTCTGTACCATAAAATTGAATGAAATAGGCATTAAATCGTGGTCTGAATACTAATTGAACCCCCTAAAACGTGAAAAAATGGTGCAATAATTTGGTGATTTCAAATTATTGCATTATTTTTGCACAAAATAATAATACCAAACCTAAATGGATGCAGGTGAAACTTTAGAGTCGAAGATAAACCGAAGTGAGTATAAGATACTGATTGTTGATGACGTCGTCAGCAATGTCTTGTTGTTGAAGATACTCTTGACCAACGAGAAGTTTCAGGTGTGTACGGCCAACAATGGTACAGGTTGTATCGAGATAGCCAAGAAGGAACATCCTGATCTGATACTCCTCGATGTGATGATGCCCGACATCAGTGGCTTCGATACCGCTGTTATCTTGAAGAAAGACGACGAGACCAAGGATATTCCCATTATCTTCCTTACAGCCTTGAATACACCGGCAGATCTGGTGCATGGCTTTCAGGTAGGTGCCAACGACTTTCTGACTAAACCTTTTAATAAAGAAGAGTTGGTGATGCGTGTGATGCAGCAGATATCACTGGTAGCAGCCAAGCGTATCATCGAGAAGCAGAATTCTGAACTTCGTGCTACCTTGAGCAATCGTGACAAAATGTATTCTGTGATTGCCCATGACTTGCGCTCGCCAATGGCAAGTATTCGTATGGTGCTGAATCTGGTAGTGGCTTCTTGTTCACCCGATGTGATTGGACCGGAACTTTTTGAACTGTTGGATAAGGCTAACCGTGAGTCGGAAGAGGTTCATGATCTGTTAGACAATCTGTTGAAATGGACAAAGAGTCAGACAGGTCGTCTGAATGTGGTGACTCAGGATCTCGACTTGAATGATATCATTCCTGGTGTGGTGGATATCTTTGAGATGATAGCCCAAACAAAGAAAATCAAACTGAATCTTCAGCATACTGATGCCCCGCTGGTTGTCAGGGCCGATAATGATATGCTAAAGACGGTGGTGCGTAACTTCATGTCAAACGCCATCAAGTTTTCGCCAGAAGGTTCTTCCATCGATATCATGATGGCTGCAGAAGGAGATTTCGCCAAGGTGAGTGTCAGAGACCATGGTGTAGGTATCTCTGCCGATCGTCTGGGCAATATCTTCCATAAGGGAGAGACCACCTATGGAACAGGAGGTGAAGAAGGTTCTGGCCTTGGCCTTCAACTCTGTCAGGACTTCGCCAAGAAGAATGGCGGCGATTGTGCGGTAGAGTCTGTAGAAGGCGAGGGCAGTACGTTCAGCGTTACGATTCCATTAAAGAAAGAAGAATGACGAATACACCTATTTATATTATAGAGGAACAAAAACTTCGCCGCAACCTCAAGCTGATAGCTTCTGTTGCGGCGAAGGCTGATATAGAGGTTATCCTCGCTTTTAAGGCCTTTGCTTTGTGGAAGACCTTTCCGATTTTCAGAGAGTATATCGGTGCTACGACGGCCAGCTCACTTTATGAGGCAAAGTTGGCATTCGAGCAGTTTGGGGCTCCAGCTCATACTTACTCGCCTGCTTATACAGATGCAGAGTTTGACGAGATCGTTAGCTGCTCTTCGCATCTGACGTTTAATTCCCTATCTCAGTACGAGCGTTTCCATCATCGTGCAAAGAATGTGTCGTTGGGACTGCGAGTCAATCCAGAGTACTCCGAGGTGGGCACCTTGCTATATAATCCCTGTGCACCAGGAACACGTTTCGGAGTGACGGCAGAAAAGTTGCCAGAGAAACTCCCGTCGGATATTCGTGGTTTCCACTGCCATTGTCACTGTGAGAGTGGGGCAGATGTGTTTGAGCGCACCTTAGTACATATTGAAGAGAAATTCTCTAGATGGTTCGACCAGCTGGAATGGATTAATTTCGGAGGTGGTCACCTGATGACGCGCAAGGACTATGATATCGAAAAGCTGATTTCGCTCATGCAGGGATTCCATCAGCGCTATCCTTGGCTGAAGGTGATTCTTGAGCCAGGTAGTGCCTTTGCCTGGCAGACAGGTCCTCTGGTTTCTCATGTGGTGGATGTGGTAGAGGATAAAGGCATCAAGACGGCTATTCTTGATGTCAGTTTTACTTGTCATATGCCCGACTGTCTGGAGATGCCCTATATGCCCGAGGTACGTGGAGCCGAAATTGTCGAATCTCCTCAAACCTCAAACCTCAAATCTCAAATCTCAAACCTCAAATCTCAAACCTCAAATCTGTATCGGTTGGGCGGCAACAGTTGTCTGAGTGGTGATTTTATGGGCTTCTGGCAATTTCCTAAGGAGTTGCAGGTGGGCGACGAGGTGATTTTCGAGGATATGATTCATTATACCACCGTCAAGACCAACATGTTTAATGGCATTTCCCACCCTGCTCTCGGCATGCTTCATGAAGACGGTCAATTAGAGGTTTTGCGCCGATTTGACTACGAAGATTATCTGAATCGTATGGATTGAACCCCTGTTAGTAGCCTTTTTTCGATAAAATGGCACTTTTTTCAAAAAAAAACTCAGAAAAAGTTTGCTAGTTCAGAAAAAAGCATTACCTTTGCATCCGCAATCGAGAGAGGTTGCTAATTTCTTCAATATTTAGAAGGATTTTTTGCGGAAATAGCTCAGTTGGTAGAGCACAACCTTGCCAAGGTTGGGGTCGCGGGTCCGAGTCCCGTTTTCCGCTCACTTGTTGAACAAAAAAGAGTTATTAGGGAATGGCCTTGCCCAGGTGGCGGAATTGGTAGACGCGCACGTTTCAGGTGCGTGTGCCGCGAGGCGTGCAGGTTCGAGTCCTGTTCTGGGCACTCTTTTTTATTCAATATTTTTGTTGGAGAGGTGGCGGAATTGGTAGACGCGCTACTTTGAGGGGGTAGTGTCAATTGCGACGTGGGAGTTCGAGTCTCCTCCTCTTCACATTTTTTTTGAAAAACAACGCGGAAATAGCTCAGTTGGTAGAGCACAACCTTGCCAAGGTTGGGGTCGCGGGTCCGAGTCCCGTTTTCCGCTCTTACGGAAAACAACAATTTTCAAATGAATTTATATTTAAGATATTTTGACCGTGAAACGCTTGTTTCTACAGTAGATGAGGCTATCGACTTTCTGCGTAGTATCGAGGAAATAGGCATGGATCCTGATTTGGAGGCCGATATCCGCGAATATGCAGCTAGTGATGTTTTTTATCCCAAGCGTTACAAGATACATCCTCGTGTTTATTTCATCATTATTAAGACAGAGGCAGCTACCATGCAAGACTTTAAGGAGAAAAAGGCTGTTCATCCCATCGATGAACTTCCTGCAAAGCGTATGTCTCCTGCTGTTACCCGTCTGAGTGAAATCAATCCGGGATGGTATGAAGGTTCACTTGATTTCAAGCGCGTTCTCTTGATTCCTGGTACTGGTAAGTTCCAGTATCGTGATACGCAGTTTGTTGCTTGTGTGAAGGCAGAGTCAGGGCAGGAATGTTACGAGCGTATTGTCGATTACCTGCGCGATCGTGTTGACGAGCGTAGTCAGTTCCCTTCAGCTAAAGGCAAGAATTTCAAGTTTACATATTTAGGTAAGGCAAAGTCATTATGAATAAGGTTATGCTAATTGGTAACGTAGGCCAGGATCCTGAGATCAGATATGTTGATCAGGGTGTGGCTGTGGCACGTGTCCGTCTGGCTACGACAGAACGTGGTTATACCTTGCAGAATGGAACTCAGGTGCCCGACCATACTGATTGGCATAATGTGATTCTGTGGCGTCGCCTGGCTGAGATTGTGGAGAAGTATGTGCATAAAGGTGACAAACTCTATATTGAGGGACGTATCCGATATACTTCCTATGACGATAAGCAGGGACAGCGTCGCTATGCCACTGAGATCTGGGCTGACAATATGGAGCTGCTCAGTCCGAAACCTGCCAATGGCAGTGCTTCTGCTGTGGTGAATGAGCCGTTGGCAGCACCTCAGTCTGATAACAATCCGGGAGAGAACCTTCCGTTCTGACAATGGACTATCTTCAACAATTATTCTCTGAAGTTCAATTTCTGGTACCTGATACCGGTGCCGTTATAGCTGGTATTTTAGCGTGTGTCTTATTAGTGCTTTCTGGCTATGCTTCAGGGTCTGAGATAGCATTTTTTTCTCTCTCTCCTAATGATCTGAATGATCTTGATGAAGAGAAAAATGAATGTGACCGGCAGATTCGTGAACTTCGAGCAGATTCTGAACGAACATTAGCTACAATTCTGATTACCAACAATTTAGTTAATGTAACGATTATTATGCTCTGCAACTATTTCTTTGCTCATGTCGTGGATTTCGGCATGGCTTACTGGTTGCAGTTTATCTTTATAACTGTCATCCTTACTTTCTTGTTGCTGCTCTTTGGTGAGATTATGCCGAAGGTCTATGCCGGACAGCATGCATTGTCATTCTGCCGTTTCTCTGCTCCTGGCATCTTCACCTTACGGAAACTCTTCTATCCACTATCTTCTGTCTTGCTACGTTCTGGTATCTTGGCAGAGAAGGTTGTGCAGAAGGAGAATCATGTCCTCAGCGTCGATGACCTTGAGCAAGCTCTTGAACTGACCGACAAGAATGATTTGAAAGATGAGAAGAACATGCTGGAGGGTATCGTGCGCTTTGGCGATGAGACGGCCAAGGAGGTGATGACGAGTCGTCAGGATGTCGTGGATCTCGATTTCCGCACTTCTTTCTCTGATGTCCTGAAGTCTGTCGTAGAGAACAATTATTCTCGTATCCCTGTCTATCAGGGCTCTATCGATAATATCCGTGGAATCCTTTATATCAAGGACTTGATTCCTCATCTCTCCAAACCAGCCTCATTCCGTTGGCAGTCGTTGATTCGTCCACCTTATTTTGTGCCAGAGACCAAGAAAATCGACGATCTGCTACGTGACTTCCAGGCTAATAAGGTTCACATTGCCATCGTGGTGGATGAATTTGGTGGTACCAGTGGTATCATCACTCTTGAGGATATCCTCGAGGAGATTGTTGGTGAGATTAACGATGAATACGATGAGGAGGAAAAGAATTACACGCGTATCAATTCTAATACTTGGATCTTTGAGGGAAAGACATCGTTGAGCGATTTCTTCAAGATACTCGACCTCGACGACGAAACCTTTGAGAAGGTAGAAGGCGATGCCGATTCACTGGCAGGCTTGTTGTTGGAAATCAACGGTGATTTCCCTGAACTCCACCAGCGAATTGACTATCAACTGTTTACGTTTGAGGTGATTGAACTTAACGGCCACAGAATCTCGAAGATTAAAGTGGTCATCCACGACAAGGTTACCAGCCGTACTGAGCCCACAGAATAAATTTGTTCCACTGATACTGCTGAATGGCGCTGTTCCATTTTGGGGTTGTAGAACTATAGTCATTCAGAGGGAAGAACATACTGACGACGCCTGCATTTTCTGTATCGAACGTTTTCATATATGATGCTAACGACAAACTGCTAAGTCCTACAAGCCATCTTTGCGAGTACACCTTGTAAGCAACAGCTTTCTTAAAGACACTTTCCCAGGTAACATAGGCTGAGGCTGAGGTGTTCTTTTTCAAAGCCTGACTCATGTCGTATGAGAGCTTTTTAGAACTGTTCCAGGCATAGAATGTGACGCCGTTGAAGTCAAGTTCCCCTTCCGGCTTCAGCTTATCGGGAATTGTGCTGAGCAGGTTGGCTGTGGCCTGAGCCAGTTCTTCAAGGGCAGAAGTCCTGATGGCAGAGAGAGGTTCGCTGTATCCGTACAAATCGCCTTGGGTAATGTTATAGAAATAATCATCATCTTTGACCCCAATTTTGTATAGCTCAAGATAGTAATTGTAATAATTGTCAATAAATGTCTGATAGAAATTGTCGTTCAGGCTAAAAAGGTCTGACATGATCTCGTCATAGGGGGCTCCTGGATCAGGTATCTCTGCGGGCGATCCGATGATATATTCGGCAGCATTCCTCAACTCATAGGCAATTTCTATACTGCCGAAGTTGCAACAATCACCGAAAATAAACTTCATTTTTTCCTGATTCATTCCTTTGGCAATAGCACGGGCCATCGACGGGATATTCATCCAATAGCTTTTTGGTTTCTGATCCACGCCATAGGCACGTGTACCAGCATAAGGAATCGAGTCATTCGTGATGAGCCAACCTGTGCAATGTCCCCAAAGCACCATGCCGTAACTCTTGGCCGGATACTTGGTGCGCATCTGTCGTATGATGTTCTCCATCACGGCAGGATCTGCGCTACTGCTCTCTTCCATGTCAACTGAGTCAACCAATACCCCGTCTTTCACACGAGCCATATATGGCTTTTTGGTGTACCTGTCCACATAGACAATCAGGTTTTGATTATCTTTCAATAATTTAGAACCTTCTTTAATCTCTGTCAGGTCATCATCGGCAAATGACGACAGGTTGTTTTCTCCTGCCATATAGATAAGAACAGAACGCTCTGGCTCTGTCGGAATCTGCGGATCGTTATCGTCACTGCTGCAAGCACTGAGTAGCAAGGCTGCTATAGCTGTGATAAAGTATTTCTTCATATATCAATAATTTGCTGCAAAGGTATGAAAAAAAAGTGAATAAAGGGGTAGTTTCATAAATTATTTGTATCTTTGCGCCTCAAAATAATCAGGACAATGAGAAAATTCAATATATTGCTGGCTATACTCATATCTCTGATGACTATTGGAGAAGTATCTGCACAGCGTTCCAGAATCGCAAAGACCCGTAAACACCGTACCCATCGGGTGGTGGGAAAGAAGAAAAAAGCAGGAAGTCGCAGAAAGACCGGCAAGCGCACCAAGCGTCTCAGACCTGTTGATCCCACGCTTAATGATCCCTTCTATAATCCTTATCTCCAGTGTGAGGATACTTGTAAACATGTGCATGGCATCGATCTCTCTCACTATCAGGGTGAGGTGTTCTGGGAGACTGTCGGTGACAACACCAAGATGGCTTATGTCTATCTGAAGGCTACAGAGGGTGGCGACCGTATCGATGAGCGTTATGAACGTAACATCGAGATGGCCCAGCGTCATGGCCTGAAGGTAGGATCTTATCATTTCTTCCGGCCCAAGAGTCCCCTGCAGCTTCAGCTACAGAACTTTATGACGCAGTGTCGTCCGGGCGAACAGGACCTTCTGCCAATGATTGATATTGAGACGACGGGCGGATTGTCAACTCATGAGTTCTGCGACTCTCTGATCACCTTCTTGGGTATGGTGGAGAAAGCCTATCATCAGGCACCCTTGCTCTATACCTACCGCAATTTCTATAACAAGCATCTGCAAGGCAAAGTCGATGACTATAAGCTGATGATTGCCATGTACACTGAGGAGGAGCCTGTGTTGGATGATGGCAGGGATATCACGATGTGGCAATATACCAGTAAAGGGCGCATCGTAGGTGTCAGAGGCTATGTCGATAAGAGCAGATTCATGGGGAAACATGGTCTCCGTGATATCAGGTTCCGACACATGCACTTGTCAAAATAGGAGTTTTCTATTCTTCGATATGTGACAGGGAGTGTACAAACGAGGCAAAAAAGTTGGTGACACTCTCTGAGGGATAGTATCTGAAATAGCGGGCAGAGCGGCGTACATGACTGAACATGGCCGAACTGTTGCTGTTGTGCACGAAGATACTGTCATCGTCTTGCGAGAAATACCAGTCGTGCGAGCGGGTGTTGGTAAAGTCCAACAGTTCCTCAGCAATCTGCGCCACTTTTTTGTCTTGTTTCTCTGAACAGAAAGGCACATCTTCTGACTGAAAGCCAAATAGTAGTATAAGCAGTTCTCCTTCCAGTTGGCTCATGGGTGCCAGACGCAGTTTACTGATCCATCCTTTGAGGGCATTGTAGTCCACTTGGGTTCCTTGCTGTCGCATGAAGATACCTAACTCCAGCAGTTGGCATATAGGCATCCCTTCATTGAGGATATGTCTCACCACCCTGATGATCATCAGTAGCATCTGTCGGGTATTCGTGTCGGAATGCTCGTCGTCAAGGATGTTCTGCAACTGATGATTGATGACGGGGTTCGTAAACTGGTCGGCCCTTAACAACTCGTCTTCTTCATCTTCCATCGCAGGCATTTGCTTGCTGGTATCTCCCACAGCCTTGAGCCAGGCCTCTTTCTGCTTCTCTGGCAGGTTCACAAAAAACTGGTCTCTGCTGTTCTGCAGACCCTGGTAGGCATAATTCACGACACGATGTACCAGTGCTAGCTGATACAGGCGTTCCCATTTGTAGGCAGACATCGGTTCCATCAGTTCTTGAGTGCCGAAGGCTCCGTTTCTTAATAGTCTGAAGAGGTTTCTTGCTACAATGTCCATGGGTTATGAGTATCTTTTGGGGTATCTGAGTAAGATGGATAATAAGGCTACCACTCCTAAGACCATTGGGTAATAGAGGTAGGGCAGGATGCTGATGGGATTCAGCGAGGCCAGTCCTGCAGCAATCAGTAGCTGGGCGCCATAGGGTATGATTCCCTGCACCGTACACGAGAAGGTGTCGAGTATTGAGGCGCATTTCCTGTTATCAACGCCATAGCGGTCTCCTATCTGTTTGGAGATGCCTCCCACGGTAAGGATGGCTACCGTATTGTTGGCTGTACAGACATCTACCAGTGATACGAGGGCGGCAATACTCAGTTCTGCGCCCCGCTTGGTACTGACATGTTTGGTCAACTGTTTAATAAGGAAGTCGATGCCTCCCTGTTGGTGTATCAGTTCCAGCATACCTCCTGCCATCATGGTCACGATGATGAGTTCGCCCATTGAGAGAATGCCCTGACCCATAGCCCCATACCATCCATAGATGTCGAAGGCACCAGTCAGCAGACCGATTAGTCCAGACATGATTAGTCCCGTCGTCATCACAGCCATCACGTTCATGCCACAGATGGCAGAAACCAGAACTGTCAGGTAGGGGATAACCTTCAGCCATTCTACCTTTCCTATATGCTGAGGGGCAGTCACATCCTGTCCCATCAGTAGATAGACCACCAAGATGATGATGGCTGCCGGAGCCACGATAGAGCAGTTTACGTGGAACTTATCGCTCAATCTGCACCCTTGTGTCTGGGTGGCCATAATGGTTGTATCTGAGATAAACGATAGATTGTCTCCAAAGAATGAACCGCCTACGATGATAGCTGTCATCATGGCCACGTCGGTCTGAGTCTCACTGGCCACACCAGCAGCAATAGGAACTAAGGCTGCAATAGTGCCCACACTGGTACCGATTGACAGGGAGATGAAGCAGGCAGCCAGAAACATGCCTGCCAATAACATCTGCGGGGGGAGGATTGATAAGGTCAGATTGACGGTAGCATCGATGCTGCCCATCGTCTTGGCTGTATGGGCAAATGCGCCTGCCAACACGAAGATCCAGATCATCAGCATCATCTGCTCGGTAGATGCTCCCTTGCTGAAGGTATTGATGCGGTGCATCAGAGGCTTGCCTCCCGATACGATGACTGCATAAGTACTCGACACAAGGAAAGCCACTGTGATGGGTATCTTGTAGAAGTCACCAGCAATAATACTGGTGACTAAATAGAACAAGATAAACACCACGAGGGGTGATAATGCGATGAGTCCTTTCTTCACTTTCTTACCTCAAATCTCAAACCTCAAACCTCAAATCTCAAACCTCAAACCTCAAACTACAAAGTGACTCCATTCTTGAAGATGGAAATCTCCCGATAACCATTCTCTTCGTTCTTGGCTTTCTCACCACTGGCCACCGCGAGCACCTTATCAATAAACTCTGGTACGATTTCCTGCATGGTGCGTCCTTCTATCAACTGTCCTGCCGAGAAGTCGATCCAGTTTTTCTTGCGCTGGGCCAAGTCTGGGTTGGTGGCAATCTTCATCGTGGGGACGAAGGTGCCGAAAGGAGTTCCGCGACCTGTAGTGAACAGCACGAGGTGACAACCGCACGAGGCGAGGGCAGTGGCAGCCACAAGGTCATTGCCTGGAGCCGACAAGAGGTTCAGTCCGTCATGTTCCAGACGGTCTCCATATTCCATCACACCACTCACAGGTGCTTTACCGCATTTCTGGGTACAGCCAAGAGCCTTGTCTTCGAGGGTAGAGATACCACCGGCCTTGTTGCCTGGACTGGGATTCTCACCGACGGGCTCACCATGTGAGAGGAAATATTCCTTAAAGTTGTTAATCATCGAGACGGTCTGGTTGAACAGTTCCTCTGTACGACAGCGGTTCATGAGGATGGTCTCTGCACCAAACATCTCGGGTACCTCAGTCAGCACAGATGTACCACCCTGAGCTACGAGCCAGTCGGAGAACTCACCTACCAGCGGATTGGCAGTGATACCAGAGAAACCGTCAGAGCCACCACACTTCAGGCCTACACGGAGCTTGCTCACGGGCACGTCCTGACGCTTGTCTTGTTTGGCCAGTGCATAGAGCTCGCGCAGGATAGTCATACCAGCCTCCATCTCGTCATCCACTTTCTGGGTTACCAACAACTTGATACGATCCTGGTCATAATCGCCCAACATCTTCATGAAGTCATCAGGCTGGTTGTTCTCACAGCCCAGACTCAGCACGAGCACGGCTCCTGCATTGGGGTGCAGACAGATGTCACGAAGCACCTTGCGGGTGTTCTCATGGTCACCCGAGAGTTGTGAACAGCCATAATTATGATGCCAGGCGTGGATGGCATCAATGCCTGCCTCGCCAGTCTCTTTCTTCAACTCACTGACCAGGCGCTCAGCAATACCGTTCACGCAGCCTACAGTTGGCACAATCCATATCTCATTGCGTACGCCTACATCGCCGTTCTTTCTGACATAACCCTTAAAGGTTCGGTTTTCTTTTTTGATGCTAAGTTCCTCGTTTACAGGACTGTATGTGTATTCAAGTGTACCTGACAAATTGGTCTTCAAGTTGTTCTCATTCACCCAGTCACCAGCTTTCAGGTCTTGCTTGGCATGTCCGATGGGATAGCCATATTTAATGATGTCAGTACCTTCTGTGGCATCCTTAATCAGCACTTTATGTCCGGCTGGAGTATCCTGATTAATGGTCACTTGCTTGCCGTCAATCTCAATGATTTCACCTTTCTTTTTAGGCTGAAGACATACCACCACGCTGTCGGCGGGGTTGATCTTCAAGAATGTAGTTTGTTCCATAATTCTGATATTTGTTTTAGTTTTAAATAGCTGTTCTGCGATAAAAGTCCACGTTCTCCTTTGTCAGTATCTCGATGGGCATGTAGTTTACGGGGTTCACGGCACGCTTCATCACGATGGCATTGAAGAGGGCATCCACACTGGCATAGCCCTGCTGATAGGCATGCTGGGCAATCAGGAACGAGATGCTGCCCTGACGGATGCATTGTTCGTTCTTGGGCACCATGTCGTAGCCCATGATCTGAATGTTTCGTCGGTTAGTTCGTTGCAGGAACTCTCCTACGAGGTGTGCCTTCGAGTTGAAGGTGATGCAGTGATGCACCTTCGGGTGGGTTGAGAAGAATTTCTCCAGGATAGAGTCATATTCCTTGCGCTCCTCGTCGAGGGGCAGATCCACCTCTGTAATGGTGATTTCTGGGAAATGATCCACCATATAGTGCCTGAAGCCAGTCTCGCGGTTGGCCTGCTGCTTGGAGCCTACCTTGCCGTCTCTTGTCTGTTTCACAAGGGCTATCTCTTTCTCCTTGTTGGCAATGAGCATCAGCATCTTCGCTGCGAAGTAACCACTGGCAAACGAGTCCTGACCAAAGAAGGAGAGGGGCTTGAGGTCTGGCATATACGAGTCGAGCAACACGTAAGGAATCTGACGGTCAGTCAGTTTCTCTGTGAAACGGGCTGTCAGTTCCAGTGTGGCTGGCACCATCACCACACCATCCATCTTGGCACTGAAGAATTCGCGCACCATCTTCGTAAAGGCTGCAGCATTGAAACGCTCGTAGTACACGAACTTCAAGGTGATGCCAAAGTCCCTGCGGAAGGCACAGCAGGCCTGTGCGCCTTCTTCGATCTCGTCCCAGTAGGCATCCTGCTCATGCTTAGGCAATACGACATAGAACGTGTACGTCTTATTATAGGCAAGGGCAGAGGCATACATGTTAGGGCGATAGTCCAGTTCTTCCAGCGCCTTGTTTACCTTCTCCAGAGCAGTCTTACTCACGTTCGGACGCTTGTGGAGCACACGGTCGACGGTTCCTGTAGATACGCCTGCACGGGCGGCGATGTCCTTGATGGTGATATTCTCTTTTGCCATAATCACAATATTTTTCTGCAAAGGTACAAAGAAATTCTGATAAAAGCAAATATAAGCAGAAATATTGTCTGCGAAATCGTTTCCGTAAGTTTTTTCGCTTAAATCGTCTTAAATATTTGGTAAACTCAAAAAAACATGCTATCTTTGTACTCGCAAACGAAAAAATAAGTTTAATCGAGAAATTAAAACTAAAACAAAATGGCAAAAATCGTAACATTGGGCGAGATTATGCTTCGCCTGTCCCCACAGGGAAACGACCGTTTCATTCAGAGTGAATCATTCCGCATCATCCCTGGTGGTGGTGAGGCTAACGTAGCTGTGTCTGTAGCCAACTACGGCCATGAGGCTTATTTCGTATCCAAGCTGCCTAAGCACGAGATTGGACAGATTGCAGTGAATGCACTCCGTCGCTATGGTGTCAACACTCAGTTCATTGCCCGTGGTGGCGATCGCGTAGGTCTTTACTATGCTGAGACTGGTGCATCTATGCGTCCTTCGAAGGTCATCTACGACCGTGCTCACTCATCTATCGCTGAGGCCGATCCTAAAGACTTCGACTTCGATGCTATCATGGAGGGTGCAGCCTGGTTCCACTGGTCTGGTATCACTCCTGCTATCTCCGACAAGGCTGCCGAGCTTACCAAGCTTGCTTGTGAGGCTGCCAAGCGTCATGGTGTGACCGTATCTGTCGATCTGAACTTCCGTAAGAAGCTCTGGACCTCTGAGAAGGCCATCTCTATCATGCGTCCCCTGATGCAGTATGTTGATGTCTGCATCGGTAACGAGGAGGATGCTGAGCTCTGTCTTGGCTTCAAGCCCGATGCCGACGTAGAGGGTGGTAAGACTGATGCTGCCGGCTATGAGGGTATCTTCAAGCAGATGATGGCTGAGTTTGGCTTCAAGTATGTGGTTTCTACCCTGCGTGAGTCGTTCAGCGCAACCTTCAATGGTTGGAAGGCTCTTATTTATGATGGTAAGGAGTTCTATCAGTCAAAGCGTTACGAGATCAATCCTATCATCGACCGTGTAGGTGGTGGCGACTCTTTCTCTGGTGGTCTGATCCATGGTCTGCTCACAAAGCCGACACAAGGCGAGGCTCTTGAGTTTGCTGTGGCTGCTTCTGCCCTGAAGCACACCATCAATGGCGACTTCAACCTGGTAGGTGCTGATGAGGTAGAGTCTCTCGCAGGCGGTAATGCCAGTGGTCGCGTACAGCGCTAAACCTCAAATCTCAAACCTCAAATCTCAAAGATAAAATGGCAAAATTTGATAAGATAGCAGTATTGAAGAAGATCGGTGATACCGGCATGGTACCCGTGTTCTATCATAAGGATCTGGAGACATGTAAGAACGTGGTAAAAGCCTGTTATGAGGGTGGCGTTCGTGCCTTCGAGTTTACGAATCGTGGCGACTTCGCTCAGGAGATCTTCGGAGAACTGGTGAAGTGGGCCGACAAGGAGTGCCCTGAACTCGCACTGGGTATCGGCTCTATCGTCGATGCTCCTACTGCAGCTATGTACATTCAGTTGGGTGCCTGCTTCGTGGTAGGTCCTCTGTTGAATCCCGACATAGCTCCTGTCTGCAACCGTCGTCTCGTGCCTTATTGCCCAGGCTGTATGACCGTCTCAGAGATTGGTAAGGCTCAGGAGTTGGGCTGCGACCTCACGAAGGTGTTCCCTGGTGATGTGGTTGGTCCTAACATGGTGAAGGGTCTCAAGGCTCCGATGCCTTGGTCGAAGATCATGGTGACTGGTGGTGTCGCTCCTGAAGAAGAGAACCTCCAGAAGTGGTTCAAGGCCGGTGTCTTCTGTGTGGGTATGGGTTCTAAGCTCTTCCCCTCTGACAAGGTGAAGGCTGGCGACTGGCAGTATGTGACCGATAAGTGCCGCGAAGCACTGGGTTACGTGGCCAATGCTCGCGCATAATACATGCATTCTATCCCTCTCGTCATGCGTGACGGGAGGGAATTTTTTTGCTGATGAAATATTGGCTAATCATATTATCAACCATACTCATTTCAGCCTGCTCGCGCCCTGATAGGCAGACCGTCGATAGGCTGAATGCTCAGTCTTATGCCTATCACTATCGTAACATCGACTCTACTCAGGCCTTTGCCCTAAGAGCTTATGCTCAGGCCAGCCATTATCCTGATGGTCAGGCAGAGGCACTCAATCATATGGCTTTTGCCAGCATCGTCAGGATGCAGTACGATCGGGCCGATAGCTTGCTCAACGAGGTGTCTGCCGTTACTGATAACCAGCTCCAGCTCTTGGTGGCCTATGTTCAGAAGATGCGTCTCTGTCAGCGACGTTCGCGTAACAGGGAGTTCCATGAGTATCGTGAACTGGCCGATCTGGCCATGATGCGTATCAAGGAAGATCAGTCGCTGCTCTCTGAGCGCGACAGACGGGTGTTGCTCTATGCAGAGACCGAATACGCCATTGTCAACTCCACCTATTATTATTATGTAGGTCTTGAGCGACAGTCTATTGATGCCTTGCAGGCGATTGATCCCAATGAGGTCATCCGCGATACGGCACAGTTCCTGAACTATCTCTATAACATCGGGGCGGGCGGCATCATCACTGAGGGAACCCAGCAGGAGATCAACCAACAGGAGTTCGACCATCTGATGCGCTGTTTCCTCTTGGCACGACGGGCCGATTATCCCTATTTCGCTGCCAATGCCGTTGAGGCTCTTTCCGAACATCTCATGGTGCCCGAGTATCGCCATCAGCTGATTCGTGACAATATGCCGGCCATGAAGTTCCTTGCCGAGCCCAATGGACTGGCCAATGAAATGAATCCCGAAGGGGTGGGCGAGGATATGCTTGCTGGCTACCTCGCAGAGAATGCCCTCTATCTCTTCGAACGTTATGGCGATGTCTATCAGATTGCAGGTGCTTATCGTACGCTGGCTTCCTGCTTCCGACAGATAGGCGACTATGAGTCGGCACTTTATAATCTCGAACAGGCACTCTCTGACTCTACGATCAACCAGGCTCCCGACTTGGTGGCTTCTATCCGCGAACAACTCAGTGTGGCTTATGCGGCTATCGATGATAAGCCCCAGAGCGACTATAACCGCAACCTCTACCTCGACCTGCAGGAAACCACGCGACAGGATCGCCAACTCGAGGCGCGTGCCAGTCAGTACGAGAAGACATCTGTTCAACTCAACATCATGCTGGGAGCCGTTGTGGGAGCCATCCTCCTTCTGCTCTTCTCTCTCTGGCTCTTCAATCACATGAACCGCAAGGCCAGCCACGAGGAGATTCCCGACGATATTTTCGAACAGCGACGCGAGGAGTTGGCGGCCATGCGCCTCAGGGTGGAGAACAGCGAGCGGCGAAACCTCGAGCAACGGGCCAAGGTGTCGCTCGTCAATACGGTCACACCTTTTATCGACCGCATTCTCCACGAGGTGAAGTCGCCCCATGGCGGCGATGTGGCTTACATCCGTGAACTGACCGATCAGATTATCGACTATAACGAGGTGCTTACTTACTGGATCCAGTTGCGTCAGGGTGAACTCAGCCTGCATATCGAGAGTTTCCCGCTGCAGGATCTCTTCGATATCCTCGCCCGTGGGCGTACCTCGTTTGATATAAAAGAGATCCAGTTCGAGGTGTCGCCTACGCAGGCAATGGTCAAGGCCGATAAGGTGCTCACGCTCTTCATGCTGAACACGTTGGCCGATAATGCGCGGAAATATACCGAGCGGCCAGGTCGCGTCAGCGTGAGTGCTTCAGAGACTGACGACTACGTCGAAGTGGCCGTCGAGGATACGGGCAAGGGCATGACCGACGAGCAATTGGCCTCTCTCTTCGATGCCAAGCCCATCCATGATGAGGGCACACAGAAACTGAGCGCTGGTGCTCGTGAACCTTCACATGGCTTCGGACTTCTCAACTGCAAGGGCATCATCGAGAAATACCGTAAGATCAGTCAGATATTCTCTGTCTGCACCATCGGTGCCACCAGCCAGTTAGGTCAGGGCTCGCGCCTTTTCTTCCGTCTCCCCAAAGGCGTTGTTCGCCTCCTGCTCCTTCTCTTCATGCTTCATGGCTCAATGGCCCATGCCCAAACCCCAAACCTCAAACCTCCAACCTCAAATCTCAAACCTCAAACCTCAAACCTCGCTCTCGCCTCCGCCTATGCCGATTCTGCCTATTTCTCGAATATCAACGGCACCTACGAGCGCACTCTGCTCTTTGCCGATTCCTGTCGGTATTACCTCAATAAGCACTATCGCCAGCAAGTGCCTCACGGGCGCTATGTCATGCTGCCCATCGGCAATCCTTCACTCATGGCTCCAGAGATCAAATGGTTCCACGACAGTCTGAAGACCAACTACCAGATCATCCTTGATATCCGTAACGAGAGTGCTGTGGCAGCCTTGGCTCTCCATGAGTGGCAACTCTATAGCTATAACAATAAGATCTACACCCAGCTCTTCAAGGAGATGTCGGCAGATAACACCCTGGGCGATTATTGCCGCACCATGCAACAGTCGCAGACCAATAAGACCATCGCGGTCATCATGCTGGTGCTCGTGCTTCTCTCGATGGTGCCAGCCTATTATCTGCTCTATTACCGCCATCGCCTCTACGACAGGTTCCTGCGCGAACAACAGCGGCAGACCGACCTCGAACTGCTCGATGATGAACTGCGTAAGACGGAACTCGAAGAGAGCAAACTCCATGTAGCCAATGCGGTGCTCGACAACTGTCTGTCCACCCTCAAGCACGAAACGATGTACTATCCCAGTCGCATCCGTCAGTTGCTCGATGCAGGTGATAGCGAGTCGCTCTCCGAGGTCACCGACTATTACCGCCAGCTCTACGGCCTGCTCAGTCTGCAGGCCATGCATCAGGCCGATCATACCCGACTGCATCTCAAGCCCATCGACCACGATGTGCTGGGCGACGAGAATATGATACGTTACCTCTTCGAGATTCTGCGCAAACAGTCTGGTCAGAAGAAACTCGAGAAGACCTTCACCACCGATGGCCCCTATGTCGAGGTTCGTGTGCCTATGCCTGCCCTGAGGCTCTCTGAGGATGAGGCCGACAGCCTGTTCACGCCCACCAGAGATCATCTCCCATACCTGCTCTGTCGCCAGATAGTCAGAGATCATGGCGAGGCCACCAATCGTCGCGGTTGTGGCATCAGGGCTACAGAGATCGACCACGTTACCAATCTGATTATAACATTACCGAGTATATGGAAAATTTCAAAGTGATTATCGTCGAGGATGTGCCCCTCGAACTCAAAGGCACGTTAGGCATCATCCGTAGTGACATCCCCGAAGCCGAGGTCATCGGAACGGCAGAGAACGAGCTCGCCTATTGGAAACTCATCAAGCAGCAGAAGCCCGACCTCGTACTGCTCGACCTGGGATTGGGCGGTTCTACCACGGTGGGCGTCGAGATCTGCCGGCGCACCAAGCAGCAGTATCCCGAGGTGAAAGTGCTCATCTTTACAGGCGAGATCCTCAATGAGAAACTCTGGGTCGATGTGCTCGATGCCGGAGCCGACGGCATCATCCTCAAGACGGGCGAACTGCTCACGCGCCGTGATGTCTCTGCCGTGATGGATGGCAAGCAACTGGTGTTCAACGAGCCGATCCTCGAGAAGATCGTCGAGCGATTCAAGGCGGCCGTCAGCGGTCAGCTCGTCAAGCAGGAGGCTGTGGTCAACTACGAGATCGACGAGTACGACGAGCGCTTCCTCCGTCATCTGGCCTTAGGCTATACCAAGGAGCAGATCACGAATCTGCGAGGCATGCCCTTTGGCGTGAAGAGTCTCGAGAAGCGTCAGAACGAACTCATCCAGAAACTCTTCCCGGAGGGCAGCACAGGCATCAATGCCACCCGACTGGTAGTCCGTGCCCTCGAACTGCGCGTGCTGGATATCGATAACCTCGAGCCCGATGAAGATTAAGTTGCTGCAGCGTCTGGAGTCGGTCTGTCTTCTGCTGTGTCTGGCAGAAGTCTTGCTCGTCATTCTCTCATGGCTGCTCTCGGCCATGAGGCTCGACGAGGTCCACTCCCTGCTCTCCAGCGAGGGCATCCGCTGGTTTCTGGGCAACTTCTCCTCGATGCTGGCTTCGCCTTGGCTGGTATGGCTCCTGTTGGGCCTCTCAGCTTTAGGCTGTCTGCAGAAGAGTGGGGTAGCGGCCTTCCGCAGTAGCTATCGCGAACGGATAGCCCTGCGTGTGGCCTGCTTCTTCCTCGTCAGTTACCTCGTTGTCTTGGCGATGCTCACCCTCATGCCCCATGCCATCCTCCTCTCGGCTAAGGGCGAACTCTTCCCTTCGGCCTTCAGTCGAAACCTGATTTCCCTGGGCGCTTTTGGCTGTGTGCTCTTCAGCGTCACCTATGGCCTGATGGCAGGCCGGCTCAGTTCTTCAGGTTCCGTTCTGAATGCCCTTTCGTATGGCATTACCAAAGGTGCACCCCTCATCATTCTCTACATCCTCCTGATGCAGTTCTACGAGTCGTTACGCTTCGTTTTCGGGTAAATATCCATCTTTTCTTACATTTTCTTTTTGTCGTTCCAAAAATAAGTAGTACCTTTGCAGCCGATTCCTCGTGTTGCCCATGCCGATGTGTCGGATACAGCGATGTCCGATACGGTTGTGGGGGGAGTGTTGAGGGATTAGACATATAAAAAGGCGTTTACAAGCGCTTTGTTCGAGACGAACTGGAATCTGGTAAATTCACAATTGCTGTCAAGAACTTAGCAACGGTAGATGTCCTCGGGATGTGTTTATACGCATCCCCTTTTAGGGGATTACTATATTCATATCGGCGTGGGCTCTAGCGTTGTCTGTTCAACAGTAATGGGCAATACCAGAGCCTCAGTTCGTGGGACAGGCAACAACAGCAGTTCCACGTCTTTTTTATGTCCTTTTGCCAGGGTTCTGGCAGACATAAACGAACGCCGATATGGATGCGTTGCCTAATGCAAACTCGGTCGAACAACCAAGCTCTGGGCTTACCCCCATTGCCTTCCCCGAAGCGATAAGCTCACAAACAGGGGTGTCGGTAGAATACGTTCCCGACGCTACTGGTCAGAAACGATGGTATGTCTTCCGTGCCAGCTATGGTCGTTCCCAGCGTGCCGTCGATTACCTCATCCGTCAGGGAGTCTATGTCTATGTGCCTCAATGCGAGAAAGATGTTCTGGTAGGCCGTCATGTCAAGACCGTTCTGGTCGATCTGCTTCCCAATTTCGTCTTTGCTTATCTCGATAGCCAGTCTGCCCGTCGCCTGACGATGGGACCTGCTGCCGACGAGACTGTGCCGAATACAGCCGAGGCCTTTCAGATGTCGGAAATACTCAGTTTCTATTACAATCACAGTGTCATCGATGCCTTTGGCAAGAACCCGCCATTGACCATCCCTGATAGTCAGATGCGTTCGTTCATCATCGCCACCAATACCCACGATGCTAACGTCATGCGCCTCGATGGTAATCCCTACACCTTCAAGAGTGCCGACGAGGTCGAAGTCATCGCTGGCAAGTTCAAAGGTGTTCGTGGCAAAGTCATTCGCGCTCGGCGCCAGCAGCGCATCCTCATCGAGCTTGCTGGCTTCATGGCTTTTGCTACCGCTTACGTCCCCTCCGATTTTATCCGTAAAATATAATAAGGTATCAAATATAATTATCCGTTTTTTTTGATGAAAAAAGTAATTCTATTCTTCGCTTTCACCCTCGGCTTGCTGAGTCCGGCCTTTGGTCAGGGCATGAGTGAAACGCAGATTCTCCAGTATTATTCACAGCAGAAGCAGGCTGGAGCATCCGACAACGACATAGCAAGAGAGTTGTTGAAAAGAGGTGTAACTGTGGAGCAGATTCAGCAGTTGCGCCAGAAGTACAGTAAGCAGACCACTCAGAGTGACCTCGTCAATCGCAAGTCAGAACAAGTGAATAGTCGTCTGCGTAGTAATAATGAGTCTCAAACAGACGCTTTGCTATATAGCAAGGCCACAGGAGCCAGCGATTCGCTCAACTTCGATGTGTCGCATGAGAAGGGGAAAAAGGTTTTCGGTCGCGATATCTTCAACAATAAGAGCCTGACCTTCGAACCCGTCATGAACATCGCCACGCCTCAGAACTACATCCTCGGTCCTGGCGACCAGCTCATCATCGATATCTATGGTGCTTCTCAGGAGACGCATACCCTGACGGTCAGTCCCGATGGCGATGTCACCATCCCCGAGTATGGTCCCGTCCATGTGAGTGGTCTCTCCGTCTCAGCTGCACAGAGCCGCATCCGCAGCCGTCTGGGCAGTTACTTTGAGAGTTCCGACATCAAGGCCTCTTTGGGGCAGACGCGCACCATCATGGTAAACGTGATGGGCGAGGTCAAGGCGCCCGGCACCTATACACTCTCAGCTTTCGCCACTGTCTTCCATGCCCTCTATATGGCGGGCGGTGTCAGCGACCTCGGTACCTTGCGTAACATCAAGGTGTTCCGTCAGGGCCGTCAGATCTCTGTGGTCGATATCTATGAGTTCATCCTCAATGGCCGCCTGGCAGGCAACGTCCGTCTGCAGGATAACGATGTCATTCAGGTAGGCACCTACGACTGTCTCGTCGATATCACAGGTCGCGTTAAGCGCCCGATGGCCTACGAGATGCGCAAATCCGAGAGCCTCGCCACCTTATTAAAATATAGTGGTGGCTTTACGGGCGATGCCTTCAAGAAACTTCTTCGTGTGCTCCGTAAGAGCGAAGACCTGAAGAGCGTCTATAATGTCGAGGAGTTCGAACTCTCCGATTTCAAGGTCGAGGATGGCGACTCTGTGATTGTTGATTCCATAATCAACCGCTTCAAGAATATGGTCGAGGTCAAGGGCGCCGTGTTCCGTCCCGGCATGTACCGTCTGGGTGAGAGAGTCCATAGTGTGCGCACCCTCCTCGAGATGGCCAGCGGCCTCACCGAAGAGGCGATGAGTAGTCGTGCCGTCATGCGCCGCATGAAGCCCAACCGCACGCAGGAAGTGCTCTCCATCGATATCGAGGGCATCCTTAAAGGCTCTACGCCCGATGTCGCTCTTCAGAACGAGGATGTACTTTTCGTCCCCACCATCGCTGAGCACCAGAACCTCCGTACCCTGACCATCGATGGTCAGGTCATCTTCCCCGGCACTTATGAATATGCCGAGAACATGACCATCGAGGACCTGATTCTTCAGGCTGGCGGCCTCACCGATGCCGCCTCCACAGCGAAGATCGATGTCTCCCGTCGCATGCACGATCCTTCAGCCACTGAGGCAGGCATGCAGATAGCCAAGACCTTCAGTTTCTCCCTGAAAGATAACTATATGGTCGATGGCGACCGCAGCTTCACGCTCGAGCCTTATGATATCGTTCAGGTGCGTATGAGCCCTGCCTTCCAACATCCCGTTCGTGTCACTGTCGATGGCGAGGTTGCTTTCCAAGGTCACTACACGATGGAACAGAAGAATCAGCGTCTCTCCGATGTCATCAAGGCTGCCGGTGGCGTTGTGCCCGGCAGCTATGTGCGAGGTGCCCGCTTAGTGCGTAAGATGACGGAAGCCGAGAAAGCCCGTATGCAGGCGGTTATCCAGATGGCGCGTCAGAGTGCCGATGGCAAAGACTCTATCAGCCTCGACAAACTTGCGATGTCAGATACCTATACCGTCGGTATCCATCTCGATGAAGCAATTGCTAATCCAGGATCTACACAGGATATCGAACTCGTCGATGGCGATCAGCTGATAGTGCCCCGCTTCAATCATACCGTTCGTATCAGCGGTGATGTCAATGCCCCCAATACCGTTGCTTTCGACGAGGGCAAAGGTTACAAATATTATATCAAACAGGCAGGTGGCTTTGGCGACCGCGCCAAGAAGCGTCATGCCTATATCGTTTATCAGAATGGCACAATGGCTCTGGCCCGTGAAGGCAAGATTGAACCAGGTTGCGAGATTGTCGTACCCACCAAGGCTCCTCGCGATAACAGTAAGATGACCCAGTGGCTCGGTATCGGCACCAGTTTCGCCTCTCTCGGCACAATGGTCGCCTCCATCGCCCATCTTGTTAAGTAAAACCTTAAGTTAACTCAAGGTTCCTTCGGGTTAATTTACCTTAATCTGTATATAAATTCATTATGGATAATAAGTTAAGCATTTTTGACTTATATAGAGACATATACCGGAATAGGCGTCTTTATTATAAGGTTATTGCTATAACATTTGTGTTAGCAGCTTTCATCACATTATGCATTCCCAATTATTACCGTTGTACAGTAAAACTTGCACCTGAGCTATCTGGGAATAGTAAAACAGGATCTTTGGCTAGTTTGGCCAGTAGCTTTGGCATTAATATTGCAAGTGGCAACTTTGGAACAGATGCTCTGATACCTACACTTTATCCGGACTTGATTAACAGTGTTCCATTTCGGGCAACCCTTTTCCCTGTATTAGTGGAACAAGAAGACGATAGCACACACACGAAAATGAGCTATTATGATTATTTGTCTAAAGAGCAGAAACTTCCTTGGTGGACTTCCTCGAAGAAGGCTATTATAGAAACCATTAAGTCTTGGTTCATTGATAAGGACACATTAGAATTTGTCAATCCTTTCAAATTAACGAAAGAACAATACAATATAGCAAAAGAAATGGAGGACAAAATCGTCTGTGATGTCGATAAGAAAACACTTGTGATTACAATCGATGTAACAGATACCGATCCGTACATCGCTGCTACAATGGCTGATTCCGTGAGAGTACGACTTCAGAAATTCATTACAGACTATCGAACAAGTAAAGCGAGAATTGATTTGGAGTATAATAAAAAGCTACTTGTAGAAACAGAAGCTCGTTATGAAAAGGCCCGTAAAGCATATGCTGACTATGCCGATGCTAATAGGAGCATCTTGTTTGAAAATATGCGCAGTGAACGTACTAAATTGGAGAATAAGATGCAGATAGAGTACCGTGCCTATTCACAGGTATTAGCCCAACTTCAACTGGCAGAAGCAAAGGTTCAGGAAGAAACACCAGCATTTACAATTTTGCAGCCCGCAACGGTTCCTGTCAAGAAAGAAGGCCCGAAGCGTGCAATCCTATGTATGATGTTTCTTTTTCTTTCCTGCATGGGTACTACCATCTACGTTTGGCATAAGGAAAAGCATTTGCTCCCAATTTTCGGGATTCAGAACAAGTAAGTGGTATCGTTGTAAAATAGTTCACAAAAGATGTTAAAGAAGGGTATCATATCTTTTTTTGAATATCTCCTGATGCTTATGATTATTCTGGAGTTTAATACGCCATATATTGAATTTCCAGTTGTAGTAAAAATCCAGAATATTTTTATTGTTTTTTCTTCAATTGTTCTTATTTATAGTAATAGACATCAGGTTTCATCAGCAAACTTTTTGTTTATAGCGGCATTATTAGTAGGAGCAATTATTCCATTATTAAACGTATATTCTGGAAGAATAACAAGTTTTATTAAGATATATTATGTCTTTTTCCCTCTCTTCTTAACTCTAATATTTTCATATAGTAATGATGAAGGGGGGGGGTATGAGCTATTAAATAAATTCTCAAATATAGTAATAGTTCTTACAGCAATATCACTTTTTTTCTGGTTATTTGGAAGTATACTAGGAATAATTTCTTCTTCAGCATTAATTCCCAATTCATGGGCGAGTGATAGATTTATCACAACTTATTATGGCCTATATTTTGAAACTCAGGAGTTAGAGGCGACAGCAGGAACAATGTCTATTATAAGAAATAGTGGGATATTTAACGAAGCTCCAATGCATAATATGATTCTTTGTGTTTCACTATCGATAGAATTATTTGTATGCAGAAATTTGAGATTTAAACGTATAATTATCATTGTAATTGCAATCTTTACGACGATTTCAACAACTGGTCTAATTTTCCTTTTTGTTACTTTCTTTATTAAAGGATATTTCAGTTTGTCATCAAAGTTAAAACTTCAGATGATTTTGTTGTTGCCATTACTCTTACTTGTTTCATTAATTGCAATTTCAAATGTTTTGGAGAATAAGAAAGAATTAAGTGACGGATCTTACAATAGTAGAAGCAAAGATATTGTAAAATGTATAGAAGTTGGTATGGAAAATCCAATATTTGGTTCCGGCATAATGCGCAAACATGATAGTTCAGAAAGGTTTAATTATGGTTATAGTAACTCGTTGTTTGGCGTATTTGCACATGGCGGCATATACTTTCTTTTACTTTATTTGGCATCATTCTTCTTTATTCCAATTTGGGTATATTTAAAGGAAAAAGATTTACAGTTCTCCATGTTAGTGTTGTCTTATTTCCTTCTCTTCACTTTTACAGTCTCTCAATATAATATCCTTACCATTTTTATGGTTTCTTTTAGCTTGTCCAAATGGTATTCAATGGTGTTTCTCCATTCATCTTTTGAAAAGAATAGCAATTTCAATCGAATAAATGAAGTCGATTAAGCGTAACTTCTTATACAATATTCTCCTCAATATATCAAAGGTCATTTTTCCTTTGATAACGGCACCTTATGTGTCTCGTGTATTGGAACCAGATGGAGTTGGCTTGTTTAACTTTGCTAATACTTATGCTTGTTATTTTTCCCTATTTGCTGCTTTAGGTATTCCTTATTATGGTATTCGCGAAATTGCAAAGATTAAGGATAATACTAAAGAACAGACAATTTTCATTTCAGAGATTATATCTATATCGATCGTTGTTACTTTAATTTGCAGTATCATACTTTTTTTATCCATTATTTTTGTACCTCAGCTTAACGAAAACTATTTCGTCTTTTTGGTGGCGGGTATTATCTTATATACTACACCATTTAAAGTTGACTGGTTTTTCCAAGGTAAAGAAGAATTTGCCTATATAACCTTTCGTTCATTAGTAGTAAAAGCCCTAAGTGTCCTATTATTGTTTTTGCTAGTCCATGAAAAGAATGATTTGTTAATATATGTCACGTTAAATGCTACGGCAGAAGTCTCAAATGAGATCTGGAATTTTATTAAACTGAACCAATCAGGTATCCATCCGTGTTTTACATTATCAGGGAAGTACCATTTAAAACCACTGTTGATATTGTTTTCATCATCCATTGCTATATCTATATATACAATGCTTGATACATTGATGCTGGGTTTCATGACCGATTACAAAGAGGTTGGCTATTATAATTGCGCTACTCACATTTCAAAAGCTTTGGTCCCAATTGTAACGAGCTTATCAGCGGTTGTCTTGCCGAGAGTCACCCTATTAAAAAAGGAAGGGAAGTGGGATGATATAAATGGCCTAATGAATAAATCCTTTTCTATTGTTTCTTTTTTAAGTTTTCCTATAGCTTTTAGTGTAATAGCATTAGCCCCAGTGTTTGTCCCTTTATTTTATGGTGAACAATTTTATGGTACTATTATTCCTTTGCAGATTATTATTATTACAGTTATCGTGATAGGTTTTAATAATTTGACAGGGGTACAGATATTATTGGGATTTGGCTTTGATAAGTTGTTTTTATATTCAATACTTTCAGGAACGATTACTAATTTTTCTCTAAATTTGATTTTGATTCCATTATTTGGAGCATCAGGAGCAGCATTTTCTTCAGTTTTAGCGGAGATTGTAATATTGGTAGTGATGTTGCATTTTATTTATAGAAAAACTCCAATTCGTTTCAATAATATTAGAGAATCAGTATTTAATATATTGATTGCATGTTCATTCTTCCTGATTTCATATCTCATTTTCCAAACAGAAAGGAACTGGCTTTCCTTATTTATCATTGCGATTATTTGCTCTTTGTGGTATTTAACTTGCCAATATCTATTAAAAAATAAAACGGAGAAGGAAATATTAGCATTAATCTGTAAAAAAATCCAAAATGTCAGAACGAATTGAATGGATTGATACTGCCAAGGTGATAACGATGATACTCGTTATTATTGGCCATTGCAATTATTATCGTATTGCAACTCCATTTGGAGGATTATACTATATAGAAAAGAATTCTGATGTTTCTTTTTTATATGAATGCCTAAGTTGTCTCATGTCAGTCATTTATTCTTTCCATATGCCTCTATTTATGTCTCTTTCCGGAATGTGCTACTCTTTATCTAAGAGAAGTAGTGACTCAATAAATAGCTTAATTAGAAAGAAAACTTTTCGTCTTTTAATTCCTTTTGTCGTTGTAACATTTTTTTTAAGTGTACCATTGAAATATGTATCTGGCTATTGGGATAATTCACAAAATATTATTATTGATGTCGTTTGTGGTCAGTTTTTACTTATGGGGAATAGTCATCTTTGGTTTATTGTGAGTTTATTTTGGATATTCTTGTTTTTCTACTATATCGAAAAAAAAAGATTGTTTGATAATAAAATTTGGATGAGTTTAATTATTATTTCATGGATAGGATTATATATAGAACCTAGATGTAATTTCTTGGGTATACCTGGAGCAATGAAACATTTGTTGTTTTTTTCATTCGGATATCATGTTGTCCACCTGATAGATGTTTATAAGGACATAAAGACGAAAAAACTGCTTCTATATTTGGGAATCTTCATTTTGTTTTCAGGCTCGAATGGGATATTATTAAGACATTACCAAGAAATTGCGTTATTGAAGGTTGTTAGGCCACTGTTGTTTATTGTTTTTGCAATATGCGGAATTGTTCTGTTTTCTCTTTTATCAAAGAAAATTTGTTCGAAATCAAGCGCTTTTTTTGGGGGGGAAATATTGTCCTTTCTCAAACATAACACATATGAACTATATCTTTATTCCGACCCTTTTAATTATGTGATCATTAATATATGTTGGATTGTTTTTGATGGTCAGATAGTGGTTAATAATACATTATCTCTTCTTGTCTTCTTTATAAGGTTCATATTTACTACATTTATATCTATATTAATTATCAAGTTGGTAAGTTCCTTAAGATTAAAGGATGCTATTCGTAGATTTGCGACGAAATGATAGAACTAACTGTCATATCACTATTTATAATTCTTCTTCTTGCCTATTTTACAATGGGTAGAAATCTCTCGCGGCCAACAATACTCTATGTGGGTGGTTTCTTTATTTGCTCTACTGTAGCTTGGAGTTGGAAAGACGAATGGGGCTTAGAAACGATGTCACCTATAACAGCTTTTATTATTATTGGAGGTGCTTTAATGTTCTATATAGTGGAGTGGTTGGATTACATGAGAAGTAAATCATATAACATGCCTCTGATTGATATTTCTTCTCAAAATTTCTTTTATGTTATCAGTCCAATTAAACTATTCTTAATTCTTATTTTTCAGGTTTTTTCTCTTGCAATATATGCTAGAGCCAAAATGTCATTTGCCGGTTCTGATGATCTGGTATACGCGTTAGGAGCAATTGATCAAGAAGCCAAATTTGAAAATGTTGTAATTAAACTGCCAGCTTATGCCAGTTTTTTATATAATATTTGTTTGGCAACTATTCCTATTTGGTGTTATTTGTTACCTTATTATATATCAAAGGCTTCTAATCAATACAAATTTCAGATATTGTTACTATATGCTAATTTAATTGTTATTTTTATTGGAGGCTTATTAACAGGCGGGAGGACAATCTTACTTCGCATTTTAATAACCTATGCATTCTGTTGGTATTTGTGTTATCAAAATAAAAATAGATGGAAAGCTACTTTTCTTCCCTCAAAAATGATTGTCATACTAACTTCGTTGACAGTATTGTTTGTTTCATTTTTTGGGAACATTGGCGATTCCTTAGGTAGAAAAGAGAATAATAAAGATATATCCATGCTTTTTGCTATTTATTGTGGTGCTCAGATAAAAAACTTAGATGACTATATTGTAAGTCCGTTCGAACAAGACAATAATAGCGGAAGGTTTGCCCAATATACAATGTGTGGAATGTATGACAAAATTGATCAAAGATTGTTTTCATCTGATATAGGTAGGAAAAATCATCCAAATTTGGTATTTAATAATTACGATGGCTATCCATTAGGAAATGTATATACAACATATTACAATTTTTTGTTAGATTTTGGATGTGTCGGTACTATTTTTGTTACGGGTATTATGTCTCTAATTACGGTTTATTTCTATAGGAAGACAATAATGTCTAGATTTTGGCAAAATGGGAAATTGAGCATTATTATGTTGTTTTTTGGAAGTCATTTCCCTAATGCTTGTTTTCAATCCTTTTTTGCAAATAAGATGTTTGAAGCAATCACAATTTCAGGACTTTTAAGAGATTTTTTTATTTGGTGTTGTTTGCTCTTTTTTTGTATGAAGCTGACTTTATGAGAAATAACGAGAAACTGAAACAGTAAACTAATGAAGTATGATTATCTTATTGTAGGTTCAGGCCTATATGGAGTAATGTTTGCATATCGAGCAACATTGAAAGGTAGGAAGTGCTTGGTGATAGAAAAACGTTCACATCTGGGCGGTAATATCTATTGTGAAAACATTGAGGGCATCAATGTGCATAAGTATGGAGCGCATATATTCCATACTTCTAATAAACAGGTGTGGGAGTTTGTGAACTCTATTGTGGAGTTTAACCGCTACACGAACTCGCCGATTGCGAACTACAAGGGTAAGCAGTATAACTTGCCGTTCAACATGAACACGTTCTACCAGATGTGGGGTGTGTTGACTCCAGACGAAGCAAAAGCAAAGATTGAGGAGCAGAAGGCTGAGGCTGTTGCAGCCATGAAGGCTGCAGGAGTGACGGAGCCGCGGAATCTGGAGGAGCAGGCATTGATGCTGATAGGCAAGGATATCTATGAGGCGCTTATTAAAGGTTATACGGAGAAGCAGTGGGGTAGGAAGTGCACTGAGTTGCCTGCTTTTATCATCAAACGACTGCCTGTGCGTTTTATCCATGACAACAATTACTTCAATGATAAGTATCAGGGCATTCCCATCGGGGGATATAACAAACTGATTGATGGTCTACTTGATGGTGTTGAAACGAAGACGAATACGGATTTCTTTGCAGATCGCCAATATTGGGAGTCGGTAGCTGACAGGATTGTTTATACTGGTGCTATCGATGAATACTTTGACTATAAGCTTGGTAAGTTGGAGTGGAGAACGGTGTCATTCGAAGAGGAAATATTGGATACGCCCAACTATCAGGGTAATGCCGTGATGAATTATACGGAGGTTGAAGTGCCTTATACGCGTATCATTGAGCACAAGCACTTCGAGATGTTCGGGCAGGAGGTGTATGACTGTCCAAAGACGGTCATCAGTCGAGAGTATTCTACGGAGTATAAAGATGGCATGGAGCCTTATTACACAGTGAACGATGAGCGTAACAATGCACTTGCAGACCAATACCGTGAATTAGCTGCTCAGGAGAAGACTGTTATCTTCGGTGGTCGTTTGGCAGAATACAAGTACTACGACATGGCTCCAATCGTAGAGAAGGTGTTGAATATGATAATTGACTGAAAATGGAAAAAACATTATCTATTATTGTCCCAACCTACAATATGGAGAAATATCTCCGTAAGTGTTTGGATTCGCTTATCGTATCGGATGAGAATATGCAGCGACTTGAAGTTCTGGTGATTAATGACGGATCAAAGGATTCGTCATCGCAGATAGCGCATGAATATGAGGCGAAGTATCCTCAGACATTTAGGGTGATAGACAAGGAGAATGGTAACTATGGTTCATGTATCAATCGTGGACTTAAAGAAGCGACAGGCAAATATGTAAAAGTGCTAGATGCTGATGATTACTTTGATAGAGCAGTTTTTGATGACTTCTTAAATCATCTGAAAAGAACTGAAGCAGATCTAATATTAAATGCAGGATATAGAGTGGATGAAAATGGAAAAGAATTAAGTATGTGGAGTTATTCCTTTCCTCATGATGAAATCATTCAATACAGATTTGTAAGAAATTGTAAGATGCATAGTGTTACGTACAAAACAGATAATCTTAGAGAGATAAATTATTATCAAACAGAAGGAGTTTCTTATACAGATCAAGAATGGGTGTATTGGCCAATGACCACAGTAAAGACAATATGTTATTTCAATTTGTTTCTTTATAACTATCTTATAGGCCGTCCTGGACAGACGATGGATAAAGATATTTATTTGAAAAGTTTGAAACATGAATTGGTGGTTCAAAAACGTATGATAGAATTATGGGAGACAGGGCATAAGGCTTTAAAAGAACACAGAAGTTATATAGAATTTCGTTTAAATAATAGAATGAGTATATTGTTTAGTATATATATGACAAAGAGGGGGCGTGTTTGTTTACAAGATTTATATGATTTTGATGTTGCAGTAAGAAAGGAATTTCCGATATACTATCAATATAGTTCAAACACATTTTTGTTAGGCGATAAGATACGATTCCATTATCTCAGATATTGGCGTAAAAATCATACGATTTTTCCTTATAACATATTGTGTTTTATAAAATTATGGTATACAAATCATATAGCTAATAAGCAATGAAAACTCCTAAAGTTACTATCATTGTACCTATCTATGGGGTTGAAAAATTCATAGAAAGATGTGCTAGAAGTTTGTTTGAACAATCATTAGTTGAAATAGAATACATATTTGTTGACGATTGTTCAAAAGATGCTTCTGTCAAAATTTTGGAAGAAGTCTTATCTCAGTACCCCAAACGTGCTGCTCAGACAAGAATAATACATCATCAAAGTAATGAGGGATTGGCAGCTGCAAGAAATACTGGACTTTTATATTCACATGGGGAATATATTATGCATTGTGATAGTGATGATTGGTTAGAAAAGAGTGCTTCTGAAGAAGTTTACTTTTTTGCAATTAAGAACAACCTAGACGTAGTATTGATAGGCTCTATATGGGAATATAAACAAAAAAAGGTAAATATTATCCCTTCAAAACAAACTAATACGAAAGACTATTTTAGAATGGCAATGTCTGGTAAATTGCATAATAGCGTTTGGGGATGTGTCGCACGGCGTAGTATATATATAGAAAATGAAATATATTGGGTAAAGGGCTTAAATATGTTAGAGGATAAGTCTGTAACACCACGATTACTTTATTTTGCAGATTCTATAGGTGTTCTTGAAATGTATTTGTATCATTATAATCAGAAGAATGATAATTCATATACACACAAATGGAAAAAGCATCATTTTGAGAACATATTTGCTGTTGTTAAATTGTTAGATGAATTTGTAAAGGCTCAAGCAGAGAAAGAGGTATATTATGCAGATGTCCTGCGAATGAAACTATCTTTAAAGTCTTATATGTTGAAAAATTGTTCATATAAGGACTGTGTTAAATTGGCGAGTTTGTATCCAGAAGCTAACATTATGATTAGGAGTTCTGCTCCTCAATTTTTAGATAAAATTTGTTTATATTTGGCTTCATTAGGATTATACAGAATATCGGCGTTATATATTTTTACTCTTAAATATGTAAAGGAGTTCTTTCGTTGGATTATGAATTTTAGAACTTTGTAGCATGACGAAAAATGTTTCTTTTACTGTCCAGAACAAATTGTGCACTGGCTGTGGCATATGTGAGGATGTATGCCCTAGACAATGTATAGAAATAGTATGCCTTGATAAAGAATATAGACCAGTAGTTAATGAGAAAAGTTGTTTAGGGGATAAGTGTGGGCGGTGTTTAAAAGTTTGTCCTGGAATAGGTTTGGATATTAAAAAGAGTGGTAATCTCTTTAGAGACAAAGACATTAAAGAGGATAAGTTTATTGGCCGCTATGTTTCTCTTCATACAGGATATAGTAAAGATATGTATATCCGTTACCATTCTGCAAGTGGAGGGATGGTAAGCCAATTTTTAATATATCTGTTAGATAGAAAAATAATTGATGGCGCCTTGGTGACGAGATTTGCTGATGATCATATTACACCGTATTCATATATTGCACGGACAAAAGACGAAGTGATTGCAGCAAGGAGTTCTAAATATTGTCCTGTGTCACTTAATAAGATTGGTAATGAAATAGCAAACTCTCAAGGTCGGTATGTAATAGTTGGTTTACCTTGTCATATTCAAGGCTTTAGGAAACGTGCTAGCATTGACAAGAAATTTCAAGAAAAAGTAGTTGGCTACTTTTCTCTATATTGTTCTTCAAACCGGACATTTGGGGCGCGTGATTATTTACTTAAGAAATATAAATTGAAAAAATCTGATATTTTATATTTCGCATTTAGGGATGATGGTTGTTTGGGGAACTTAAAAATACAAGCAAAAGTAAATGTTGCGTCAGCAACAAAATCCCGTTTAGTCGGTACAGATAGTACTGACAAAACGGGATTAGAAATCCCGTTTAGTCAGTACTATGGGAGGCAGCTTAGAAGTTTCTTTAAACCACATAGATGTTTGACGTGTATTGACCATTATGGCGAATTAGCTGATGTTTGTTTTGGGGATATTCATATACAGCCCTATTTAGAGGACAAGATAGGGATAAGTTCATGGATCGTACGTTCTGATTATTGGGAAAAACTATTTATTGAAGCTAAAAAAGATGGTTATATAGAGATGTGGCATGTTGAAAGGGAAATTTTAAATAATTCTCAAGCTACAATGCTGTATCCTAAACGACGTAAGGCAAGTGCTGTAATGTCAATGGATAGGATACTGGGTAGAGAAATCCCTAAGTATGATATACAAATGGAAAATCCTCATTGGTATGATTATATTTCAGAGATTGGATGTCATCTGCAACGTTTTGTTGGAAGGCATACATATCTTTGGTTTTTAATAGACGTTTTAAATAAGATACGAAAGTAATGTTAGGCCTTTGTCTAAAATATGAACAAACAAATTATGGTAGTAAGCTACAGGCTTTAGCCACAATAAAAATAATGGAGCAATTAGGACATAAATTCCAAATTATTCATTATGAGAAAGGCGGTTTTTGGTTTAAGATAAAATCTTTGCCTCGTATTTTTAATTCTACTTTCAGACAAGATAAGATTGAAGATTTCAGCCGGAGTAGAGCAATTAAGAAACATCCGGAAGTTGCGCAGCCAATTCTGGAAAGAAAGAGAATGTTTAAAGAATTTGATGCCATTTTTTTTGAAAAATATGAGATAGTTGGCAAATATTATAAGGATATTAAAAAGATTGCTGAAAAATATGATAGTATTGTTTCTTGTAGCGATCAGTTATGGTCTCCAGCAGGGCTAGGTACAAATTTTTATAATCTGATGTTTGTACCTGACCATATTAATAAAGTTTCATTCGCCTCGAGTTTCGGTGTTTCTCAAATTCCTTGGTATCAGAAGAAAGCAACGAAGAATTATCTAAATAGGATTGAACATGTTAGTTGCAGGGAAAATAGAGGAGCAGAAATCGTTAAAGAATTAACTGGTAGGGACGTTCCTGTATTAATGGATCCTGTTTTTGCATTTGATAAAGATGAGTGGTTGGATATCGTACCAAAAGAGAATGTATATGACGAACCTTATGTCTTTTGTTACTTTCTAGGGAATAATCCCAAACACAGAATGTTAGCGACAGAATTTGCAAGAAAAAAAGGATTGAAAGTAGTGTGTATGAGGCATCTGGATCAATATGTTGCGCAAGACGAGTTATTTGGTGATGTATCGCCATATGACGTTTCCCCTTTGCAGTTCTTAAATATTATACGAGGTGCAGTCTATGTTGTCACCGATAGCTTCCATGGATGTGCCTTTAGCATTATTATGCAAAAGGAATTTGTAGTGCTTTATCGTTATGCATTAAATTCAATAAGTTCTAAGAACTCACGTATAGACAGTGTGTGTGCAAATCTTGGCCTTAGCGATAGGATAGCAGATGAAGATGCTATCCTTGAGGATTTCTTTACAAGAGAAATAGATTGGAACAGAGTTGTTGAGAAACAAACACTATATAGGACAAAGATGTGGAATTATTTGAAGAGCGCATTATCATTAAACGAAAAAAATGAGAATACTATTGGTAAATAAGTTCTATTATGATCGAGGTGGGGATTGTATTGTCACTATGAATCTTGAGAATTTGCTAAAATCACATGGACATGAGGTGGCTATATTTTCGATGATATATCCTGAGAACTTATTCTCTGAATGGAACGTATATTGGCCGTCAAATATGAGTAATTATGATGCTCTGGTTAGGCCATTCGGCAGTAAGAAAGTTAGAAAAGGATTTATTCAACTATTGGATGATTTCAGACCGGATGTTGTTCATCTCCATAATATCCACACACAACTATCGCCAATTATTGCAAAGATTGCACATGAGCGGGGTATCAGAGTTGTGTGGACACTACATGATACGAAGTTAGTATGTCCATGTTATACTTGTATGAGAGATGGACATTGGTGCGAAGACTGTATGACGGACAAAACCGCAGTTATCAAGCATCGGTGTATGCCAGGTGGTATCATTGGTTCTACCATTGGTTATCTGGAAGCTAAGAAGTGGACCAAGGAAAAGTTACAGGATTATACGGATTTGTTCTTGCCTCCATCCCAATTTATGATGGATACAGTGGTGAGAGGAGGCTATGATCCTAAGAAGTTCCGAGTGCTTTGCAACTTTATCGATGAAGATAAGGTAAAGAATCCGTCTTTTAAGAAGAAGAACTATTTTATTTATCTTGGGAGAGTAAATGAGGTGAAAGGTATTCGTACTTTGTGTAAGGCTGCTGCAGATTTTGATTATAAACTGATAGTTATTGGCGATGGGGAACTATTGCCGGATCTGCAGAATCAATATAGGGGTATAACGAATATTGAGTTTAAAGGACAGATGGAATGGAATGACTTCAGGCCCATTATTGAAGGAGCTAAGTTCATGGTTCTTCCATCTGAATGGAGTGAGAATAATCCACTGACAGTTATAGAATCTCAAAGTCTTGGAACACCTGTGTTGGGGGCAAGAATTGGTGGAATTTCTGAACTAATAGAGGAAGGAGTTAATGGTATGACCTTTGAAAGTGGAAACGTAGAAGACTTAAAGGAAAAGATAGATACTATGTGGCATGCTTCGTATGATTATCAGACGATAGCAGAGAATGCTGTGAAGCGTTATTCGAGCGAAGCTTATTATGAGCAATTGATGAAATATTATAGAGGAGAAGAATAAAACAACCAATAGAAATATGGCAGAGAAGAAACTGAATGGTACGGTAATTGTGACGTATCGATGCAATGCGCGGTGCTCGATGTGCAACCGCTATAAGGCGCCTTCTAAGGCAGAGGAGGAGATATCGATAGAGACCATCAAAAAACTCCCGAAGATGTATTTTACGAACATTACGGGTGGTGAACCATTTATCCGTGAGGACCTGAAGGAGGTCGTTCGTGAGCTATATAAGAAGAGTGACCGTATCGTGATATCAACGAATGGTTTCTTTACGGATCGCATCCTTGATCTTTGTAAGGAGTTCCCTCAGATTGGTATTCGTATCTCGATAGAGGGTCTGGAGAAGACGAATAACGAGATTCGTGGCCTGAACAACGGCTATCAGCGTGGCTATACAACGCTGAAAAAGCTGCGCGAGATGGGTATGAAGGACGTGGGCTTTGGTATGACGGTGCAGGATAAGAATGCCCCTGATTTAGTGCCACTCTATGAGATATCCAATGAGATGGGTATGGAGTTTGCTACGGCATCACTTCATAACTCTTTCTATTTCGTAGAAGCCAAGAACATCATCAAGGATCGCCCGATGGTGGCAAAGAACTTTGAGAGCTTGGTGAATGAACTGTTGAAGTCGAACTCACCGAAGAAGTGGTTCCGTGCTTATTTCAACCATGGATTGATAAATTATATCTATGGACAGAAGCGTTTGTTGCCCTGCGACATGAGTTTCGATACGTTCTTTATCGACCCGTATGGGGATGTGATGCCGTGTAATGGTACGAAGGATAAGGAGGTGATGGGTAACCTGAACCGCCAGACCTGGGATGAACTATGGAATTCTCCAGAGGCAGAGAAGGTGCGTAAGAAGGTAAGGTGTTGTGATCGGGATTGTTGGATGATTGGCTCTGTCAGTCCTGCTATGCATAAGTACATAGGAAGAGTGATTCCTTGGGTAATCTCGCATAAGGTGAAATCGATGATGGGAATAAAGTACTCCATGTATGAGCTACCCATCTGTTGTGATTATCGTGATGGCAAGGTAACGAAGGAGGAACTTGATAAACTATCTACATGCGATGTGAATGCGGTGGTCAACAATGGATTGTCGGATGATTCCAAAGAAGCCTTGAAAGGTAAGCGAGGCGAAGACATCGTGAATGCGGATGTGGCTTCGCAGGGCTATGAAGCAACAAAAGCCGAGACGGATAGGAAGATAGAAATTCAATGAAAATTGTTGTGACGGGTACTCGGGGAATCCCGAACATTATGGGTGGTGTGGAGACACATTGCGAGGAGTTATTCCCCCGTATAGCGGCACAAGGTCATGATGTGACGGTGATTCGAAGGAAAAGTTATGTCCACGACTCTCTCACAGAGTGGAAGGGTGTGCAGTTGGTTGATGTGGAAACACCGAAGAAGAAATCATTTGAGGCTATCATCCATACTTTCCGTGCTATCAATAAGGCCAGAGGACTTGGGGCAGATGTTCTCCATATACATGCTATTGGTCCAGCACTGCTGGTGCCATACGCGAAGATGCTTGGCATGAAAGTGGTATTTACGCATCACGGGCCTGACTACGACCGGGACAAATGGGGCTTGGCTGCCAAGACAATGCTGAAACTAGGTGAGAGGATGGGATGCAAGTTTGCTGACCATGTGATTGTGATCAGTGATGTCATCAGGAAGCTGATAGCAGAGCGTTGCGGCAGGACGGAGAATGTACATCTTATATATAATGGGGTGCCAGAGCCGGAAATCTGCGATTATCCTGAGTATTTCGAGGAATTAGGCATTGAGAATGGCAGATACGTTCTTGGCATGTGTCGTTTTGTGCCAGAAAAACATCTGCATGATCTTGTTGAGGCATACGCCCGATTAAAAACTGAACATCGAATTCCTATAGATATGAAACTCGTATTGGCTGGAGATACGGATTTTGAGGATGACTATTCTCGTGGATTGAAACATAAAGCAAGGGAGAATGGGGTAGTGCTGACTGGATTTATCCGAGGGGAAAAACTCCATTCGCTATTGACAAATGCTTTGTGCTATTCTCTGCCTTCATCGCATGAGGGACTACCCATCGCACTATTGGAGGCCATGAGTTATCGCCTACCTGTGATAACTTCTGCAATTCCTGCTAATTTGGAGGTAGGCTTAGATGCATCATGTTATCATGAGGTTGGGGATGTTTCTGCTTTGGCAAATAAGATTGAATCAATTGCAAATCTGCCGTTGCAACGAATAGAATATGATATGAGCAAGTATAACTGGGATATTATTTCCCAACAAGTATTTGAAATTTATCAATCTATGAAATAGATTCTGATATCGTGAGATATCATTATATTAATATAGGTCAGGTCTTCTGTCCTTTTATAATTCTGTGAAATTTTATTTTTAGTTTTTGCATACACTGCATACACTGAGGCTTAACTTGTTGATTTACAGCATCAAATTTAGTGTATGCAGCTAAATATTTAGTGTATGCAAGTAAAAATGGATGTCGGGAGAAAGACTTTTTTGTAGAAGACCTCCCGTCCTCCCGTTAAGGGGGTGAAAGGCCGATAAATAAAGGGGAAGTGAGACGGGAGGTGTTTGGCTAACACCTCCCATTGACCTCCCGTAAGACCTCCCGTAGCGGGACTCTGTTTACGAAAGAAGGGAGGTGATAGGGAGGTGTTGAAGTGACTCCTCCCGTCTCTGGAAGCCTTTGTACAAAGGGCTTGTGGCTTGTCAAGGGAGGAGGGGAGGAGTTTTACAAATCATTTCGGATGTCGGGAGATATCATTATATAAATCGTTATTGAGCAGGTCCGCTTTACTCTCATAATTGCAGGCGGACCTGCATTTTAACTTGTTCCCAAGTTGGGAATGTTTTGTTCCCATGCTGGGAATGGCTTGTTCCCAAGGCTGGGAATTTTTGCGCCCTAACTAGGGAGCAAATTTTTCGTAGGCAGGGAGCAAAAACTTGGTGCGGATGTCGTGAGATATCATTATAGAAAAACATTATTTTTTTCCAGGCCCCGTTGCTGAAACCATCACTTATAGCGGGGCCTGTTTTTTCATTTCAATCAATACTGGAAAATATGTGGAAAATGATGAACAGATTTGTTACCATGCTGCTTTTGATGGGCAGCGTGGGGATGGCTCATGCACAACGGTTTGAGGTGGCTGACCCAGAGGAGAAGGGCAACTTTAACCGTGTGTGGACGAATGGTTTCTGGAGTAACTGGTATGTACAGATGGATCTGGACATGACGCTGCAGAACCCGTATGGTTATAATTTTGCGAATGTGTTTCCGAACGGTAAGTCGTTTGGTATGGATGTAGCAGTGGGAAAGTGGTTTGCGCCGCAAACGGGCTTCCGCGTGAAGTTTAACTGGGAGAATAAACTGCCGCTTCTGAAGAACGACCATGCAAACTGGCTGGCACCGTTTGACCAGCCTGGGGTGAACCGTGAGAAGGGTGGCTATATCGCCTTCTACGGGGACTGGATGGTGAATCTGCATAACGTATTTGGGACTTACAGGCCCGACAGGACGTGGAACCTGAGCTTCTATCCGAGAATCGGCGTGAACTATAACTTCGGTGTGAGCAAGGGTTCGCTACTGGCGGGCCTCGGTTTTATCAATACATATCGGCTGAGCAATCGCTGGAGTGTGTATCTGGATGCTGCGTATATCATGTCGGGCAGCGGATTCGTGGGGAAGACAAAGGAGAAGGAGGGAACTGGAACGGGCTCGAACTCGAATGGATATCTGTCGATAGGCGTGGGCGCCCAGGTGGAGCTGTTTAGAGGTGAGAGGAGAGAGGTAAGAGGTGAGAGGAGAGAGGTAAGAGGTGAGAGATCACAGAGCGGAGAGCTATCCTTGCGTTCGGTGATGACGAACGGGGTGTGGGATAACTGGTTTGTGCAGGCGGGGCTGGATATGAGTCTGCTGAATCCGTATGGATGCGACTTCTCGAAGGTGATTCCGAAGGGCACGACGTTCGGACTGAATGTGGCTCTGGGTAAGGCGTTTACGCCTGAGTTTGCCGTGAGGGGGCGCGTGCAATGGGATAACGGACTGATTCCGAATAACGGACTGGAATGGGTGGCGCCGAAGGATGATCCGAAACGGAACTATAAGAAGGGTGGCTTCGCGACAGTAGCGCTCGACGCGATGCTGAACCTGACTAACGTGATAGCCGGATATGACCCCAACAAGAGATGGCATACATCGGGTTTCGTAAGGGCCGGACTGATTACGCAGTTCGTGGAGAGTTCGGGCTCGCCGCTGATGGGCTTCGGACTGGAACAGACTTACCGGCTGTCGGACAATCTGAGTCTTTTCGGGGCGATGGCATATCAGGTATCGACGAGTGAGGGGATGGGCTATAGCGTGACGGGCATGGATGTGTCGTCGGGGAGTAACGGTTTCTTTGATATCGACTTTGGTGTGAAGGTGGATATCAGCCCTGTGAAGGGATGGAGTGCCTTGACGGGCAATGGCGTGCCTTGACGGGCAATGGCGTGGCGATGATATATGGATTTTAAAAATATTGTGAGATGAGAAACAATGATCAGTCGAACAGGATTATCCAATGGATGGTCACCATCGGGGATTTCTTGCTCTTGAATGCTATCTTGCTGGGATTTGCGCATTGGCACTGGCGGATGGAAACCTGGGGTGTGGGCAGGGTGGAGATATTCATCTTGGTAAACAACATCGCGCTGATGCTGGGTATGCTGAAGTTCTCAACCATCATTCATCTGCGTGTGGTCGGGGCTGGAGAGATCCTGAAACGGATCGTGGGCCTAACTATCGTTGGGGCAATCCTGGCTTATCTGCTGCTGAAGGTGTTTGCCTATCATCTGCCTATCGGGTGGTTGATATGGGAGATAGGTACGGTGTTTTTCATCACGCTGCTATTTAAACGGCTGGCTGAACGCTGGTTCCTGAAGCTCTATCGTGAGGCGGGTCGCAATACGCGAACGGTGACGCTGGTGGGATCGGATCCGGAACTGATAGGTATCTTCAGGAAACTGAGAGACGACGCGACATTGGGTTATCGTGTTCTGGGCTACTATGGCGAGGAATCGCTGGGTGACGTGGCGATGGAAGTAGAGAAACTGTCGAAGCGCCAAGAGAAGGATAGGGGATTGCTGAGACGACTGGGATCGATGGATGATTTTCTGAAAGCGATGGAGGAGAAACCTGACGAGCTTGAACTGGGCGACGAGCTGTATCTCTGTATCTCGCGGAAAGAGCGCGACACAATCAGGAAGGTGTCGAGGCTGTGTGACCATCACGTCGTAAGGTTCTACTACGTGCCGGTTTCGGTGGAGTCGATTGGACTGAATCTGAAGCGCGAGATGATGGACGATATGGAGGTGTTTACGACGTATGAAAACCCGCTGCAGAACTCGGTGAACAGGTTTGTGAAACGCGTGTTCGACATCATGTTCTCGATGGTGTTCCTGGTGCCGACGGCGCTGCTGTTCCCATTCATCTACCTGATTATCAAAATACAGAGTCCCGGGCCTATCTTCTTCAAACAGTTACGTACGGGACTGGACGGCAAGGACTTCTACTGCCTGAAGTTCCGCTCGATGCACGTGAACAAGGATGCTGACAAGGTGCAAGCGACGAAGGACGATCCGAGAAAGTATCCTTTCGGCAACTTCATGCGAAAGGCGAATATCGACGAGTTGCCGCAGTTCTGGAACGTGCTGAGAGGCGATATGTCGATCGTAGGGCCGAGACCGCATATGCTGGCGCATACGGAGATGTACTCACAACTGATAGACAAGTATATGGTGCGCCACTTTGTGAAGCCTGGCGTAACGGGCTGGGCACAGGTGACGGGCTTTCGTGGCGAGACGAAGGAACTATGGCAGATGGAAGGTCGCGTGAAGCGCGATATCTGGTATATGGAGCACTGGAGCATCTGGCTCGATATCCGCATTATCTGGCTGACGCTGAAGACTTTTATTGTGCACGACGAGCATGCTTATTAAACAATGAAATCAATTCATCTTTGTCCTATGGAAGAACTGAAATTTGACGTGATGTCGCGCGGCTATTATGTCTGTACAATGAAGATGCCCATCAAGAAGGGCCGCAGGCTCATGATTAAGCAGATTGCCAAATTTGTACGCGAAAAACACCCTACGCTGAAATATCAGTCCATGACTTTATGTTTCGATGGATTTGAGATTGATATTTCGAGTGATGATATCTGATTCTTGCCACCCCATCGCTATGCAGATTTAGCGCCTAAAATTTGGATGATACCAAAAATATCCTTATCTTTGCAATCAAAAGTAATAAAAAGAGGTTTGCAGATGGGTACATATATCAATACTGGCAATATAGGGTTTAGGAGAGCTCGTAATAGCGAATATGTTGATAAATCGGGCTTGATAGCAGTGGTAAACTCTACAATCAATACTGAGCGTGGCTTTACCTGCGTCACACGTTGCCGCCGCTTTGGAAAGTCGATGGCGGCCAAGATGCTGAATGCCTATTACGACCAGTCGTGCGACTCTCGTGAACTGTTTGCTGATCTGGAGATTGCAAAAGATCCTTCGTTTGAGGAGTACTTGAATAAGTTCCCGGTTATCTTCTTGGATATGACAGCCTTCGTTACCCGTTTTCACGATGACAGTATCTTAAAGCATATAGATTCTGAACTCATCGAAGATATTCATGCTGCTTTTCCTGATGTGCCAATGCAGCTGGATGACGACCTCATGAAGTATCTGATAAGAGTAAATGCTGCTACCCAACAGCAGTTCTTCTTTATCATCGATGAGTGGGATGCCATCTGTCGGGAGTTCGCTCCAGCTTCTTCAGCCATGAATGATTATGTAAATTGGTTGCGCAGGATGTTTAAGAGTACCGATGGCGTCAAGGTCTTTGCTGGCGTCTATATGACTGGTATCCTGCCTGTGAAGAAGTATAAGACGGAATCGGCGCTCAATAATTTCACAGAGTACTCGATGGTTAACCCTGGAGATATGGCATCGTTTTTCGGCTTCACCAAGAGTGAAGTAAAGGCGTTGACTAATAAATATGAATTTGACTTTGATGAGCTGGAGAAGTGGTACGACGGCTATCAGATTGGTGGCGAGTGCTCTATGTTCAATCCTAATAGTGTGATGCAGGCCTTACGTAAAAAGTGGTGTTCAAACTATTGGGCAGCCACTGGTGCTTACGACGCTGTGGCTAACTATATTAGGATGAACTTTGATGGTCTGAAAGATGATGTGGTTTATCTGCTTAGTGGAGGTCGGGTAAAGGTGAATACTACCAAGTTCCAGAATGATATGTCTATCATACAGAGCAGGGATGATGTTTTTACCGTCCTTATTCATTTAGGGTACCTATCGTATGACAGAAATCGCCGAGAGTGCTATATTCCAAATTGGGAAGTTGCTGGCGAGTTGTCTAATGCCGTGGAAGATTCAGGATGGGAGCCTGTCGTCAAAGCGTTGGAAAAATCAGAGTATCTTCTTCAGGCCACCCTCGACGGCGATGAGGAGGCTGTGGCCCGTTACATTGATGTGGCTCATGACGAGCATACGAGTATTCTGTCTTACAATGACGAGAACTCACTGGCCTGTGTGCTGAGTATTGCCTATTATTACGCCAAGAATGACTACATCATGCATCGTGAACTTGCCAGTGGGAAGGGATTTGCGGATATCGTGCTGATTCCACGCAAGAACGTTGATTCGCCTGCCATCGTGCTGGAATTGAAATACAACAACGATGCTGATACGGCCATCAGTCAGATCAAGCGAAAACAGTATCCTGCGAAAATTGCAGAATATACGGACAATCTGTTGCTTGTAGGTATTAACTATGACAAGCAACAGAAGAAACACGAGTGCCGTATCGAGCGGTATATGCTCTAATATCAGGTTTAGCCAGCGGAAGAAGTAGTTGCCCAGTACGAAGGCTGCCTGATGACGCTGCTGACCTACCAGATGGGTGATCGTTTCCAAATTTATCCTATAATATTATTTCCATCGTAGTCTTTTGTACCTTCATGCCCATGTTCCTGTAGAAACTCAGTGCAGGGTCGTTGCCTTCCCAGACATTCAGGGTGATGTTGTTGCAACCTATCGATTTGGCATAGTCGCGGACATGTTCATACAGAGCGGTCCCGACGTGTTTGCCTCGAGCCTTTTCATCTACGCAGATGTCGTCAATATACAGCGTCTTGATGTTCTGGAGTAACTTATGGCCCTTGACCTCCGTAATCAAGCAGAAGGCATGACCAAGGACTTGACCGTCATCATAGACGAAGACAGGTTTGCGCTCATCCTCGAGCAGGGCTTCAAGTTCTTGCTCGTTGTACTTTGTTGTGTTGGGTTTGAATAAATCAGGTCGTATTACATGATGCACCATGTCAACTTGATGCAGCAACTCTATAATAGCCTGAACGTCTCTTTTAGTTGCCTTTCTTACCATAATAGTACAAATTCTCTTAAATCGAAGCCCGTCTGGCAGGCTATGGTCCTATCGAAAAGGGGCTTGGGAATGATTCCTAAGCCCTTTTCTTTTCTATGGGAATTATGCCGTTAGTTGGCAGCTTCGAATTCCTCGAGGAAACGTGTGTCGTTCTCTGAGAACATGCGGAGATCGCTGACGCGATACTTCAGATTGGTGATGCGCTCGACACCCATGCCGAATGCATAACCGCTATACTCCTTAGAGTCGATACCGCAGAGCTCTAACACGTTGGGATCGACCATACCACAACCCAGAATCTCAACCCAACCAGTGTGCTTGCAGAAGCCGCAACCTTCGCCGCCACAGATGAAACAAGAGATGTCCATCTCGGCAGAGGGCTCCGTGAAGGGGAAATAGCTGGGGCGAAGACGGATTTTCGTGTCTGGGCCGAACATCTCACGAGCAAATGAAAGGAGCACTTGCTTGAGGTCTGTAAACGATACGTTCTTGTCGATATACAGACCTTCTACCTGATGGAAGAAACAGTGGGCACGTGCCGTGATGGCCTCATTACGATAGACGCGGCCTGGACAGATAACACGGATAGGACCTGTGAGTTTGCCGTCTTCGGTATGCATATGCTCCATCACACGAGCCTGAACGCTCGATGTGTGAGAGCGCAGCAGGATATTCTTTGTGACATCATTGGGATGCTGGCTGACAAAGAAAGTATCCTGCATATCACGAGCGGGATGGTCGGCGGCGAAATTCATCTTCGTGAAGATATGGTTGTCGTCTTCCACCTCAGGACCATCAGCCAGGACAAAGCCCATACGTGAGAATATGTCGATAATCTCATTGGTGACGATGGTCAGTGGGTGGCGCGTTCCAAGCTGGATGGGGTAGGGTGTGCGCGTCAGGTCAAGGGTCTCTTCACCTGCTTCCTGCGTCTCGCATTCCTCACGTAACTGATTGATACGCTCTGTGGCCAAAGTCTTCAGTTCGTTAATCTTCATGCCAACAGTCTTCTTCTGGTCGGCTGCCACATTGCGGAAGTCGTTCATCAGTGCTGTAATCTCACCTTTCTTGCTGAGATATTTCAAGCGGAGCTGCTCTACTTCCTCGGCGTTTTTCGCACTTAATTCTTGTACTTCTTTAAGAAGTTCGTCAATCTTATCAAGTATCATAAAGCGTTAAAATTGCAATTTTGCGTGCAAAGGTACAAAAAAAATGAGAATTAAGAATGAAGAATGAAGAATTATTTGTAACTTTGCCGAAATTTTGAGAGAACAAGGGTTTATTGATTTACTGTAAGAAGTAGATGAAAAGGTGTTTTGTCGTTTTGAACGTAGTATTGTTGCTGCTTTTTTCCTGTACGGGAAAAAAGGCTGGACAAACAGTTGAGGTGCCCACAGACTCGGTCATCGACTCTACAGATTTGGCTGTGACTGATACGATGGAACTATTGATCACAGAGACGCCTATGCCGCGTGCAGCAGATGCTATGTTCGACGATTTTATCTTTAATTTTTCTGCCAATAAGAAGTTGCAACGAGAACGTATCGTTTTTCCCCTTCGTACGATTGAAGGCGGAGAGACTCGGTTGACTGAGAAGAACCAGTGGAAGATGGAGCATTTCTTCATGCGTCAAGGTTATTATACGTTGCTGTTTAATGGCGATAAGCAGATGTCGCTGATGAAGGATACTGCGGTCAACGAGGCTGTGGTCGAGAAGATTCAGTTGAGGAAAAATCGTGTGATGAACTATCATTTCCTTCGTATTAAGGGTGCTTGGATGATGACGGAGGTGAACGTAACGCCACTGGAGGAAAATGCCAATGCCTCGTTTCTCAAATTTTACCAGCGCTTCGTGACAGACAGCGTGTTTCAAGAGCATAGCATCAATGAGACGGTGCAGTTCGTAGGTCCTGATCCTGATGATGATTTCAGTATGATGGAGGGTGTGATTACACCAGATACGTGGGAAGCCTTTGCCCCAACGTTACCATCAAAACTGTTGTATAATATCGTTTATGGTAAGCCTAAACCAGCCGGTGACGAGCAGATTTTCCTGATGCGTGGTGTGGCGAACGGACTTGAATTGGAACTCCGCTTCAAGAAGGTGGACGGCAGATGGCTCTTGATGAAAATGACGACATGAGAATCGAGAATAATTATAGTCTGAAAGCTCATAACACATTTGGCATTGATGCCAAATGCAGACAGTTTATAGAATATGCGACAGAAACTGAAGCCCTGGAAGTGGCCAAACTGCTCCGGGAAGAGAGAAAACCATTTATTATAATAGGTGGGGGCAGTAACCTTTTGCTAACGAAGGACTACGAGGGTATCGTAGTGCATGCAACAGTGAAAGGTGTGGAACGTCATGGGCAGAGCCTGACATGTGGCGCTGGTGAAGAATGGGATACCATCGTAGCAAGAAGCCTTGAGATGGGGCTTTATGGTGCAGAGAATCTTTCACTGATTCCTGGTGACGTGGGTGCAAGTGCTGTGCAGAATATAGGCGCTTACGGTGCAGAAGCCAAGGACCTGATTCGGCGTGTTCATGCTGTGGAAATAGCCTCTGGCAAAGTCTGCGAAATAGACCATACGGCATGTGAGTATGGCTATCGTCAGAGCCGTTTCAAGCACGACTGGAAAGATCGGTATCTGATTGTGAGTGTGGAGTATGAGTTCTCTGAGACCTTCGAACCTCGCCTTGACTATGGTAATATCAGGTCAGAACTGGAACACAGGGGTATTTCAGAGCCCACGCCTCAGCAGTTGAGACAGACGATTATCGATATTCGCCTTGCAAAGTTACCCGATCCGAAAGTCATGGGTAATGCAGGCAGTTTCTTCATGAATCCTATTGTGAGCAAGGCGAAATACGAGTCATTGGCTGCACAATACGATAAGTTGCCTTATTACGAACTGGATGCAGACCATGTTAAGATTCCGGCTGGTTGGATGATTGATCAGTGTGGATGGAAAGGCAAATCGCTCGGACGTGCGGGCGTTCATGACAAGCAGGCACTGGTGCTCGTGAATCTCGGTGGGGCGACCGGTGAAGAGATTGTAACGCTTTGCGAGACGATTCAAAAAGATGTGAAGGCTCAATTTGACATAGATATTTATCCGGAGGTCAACATTATATGAAGCTGATATTTTTGGGAACGGGAACGTCTTGTGGGGTACCGGTCATTGGATGCCAATGTGAGGTGTGCCAGAGTACTCATTCCAAGGACAGGAGAACGCGTTGTTCTGTATTGTTGGAGACGGAGAACACTCGTCTGCTGATTGACTGTGGGCCAGACTTCCGTGAACAGATTTTGCCTCAGCCATTTCGTAAGATAGACGGTATCCTGATAACCCATAGCCATTACGACCACATGGGGGGAATGGATGATATCCGTCCGTATTGTCAGTTTGGAGCGATCAACGTGTATGCTGACCCGATAGCCAGGAAAGCAATGCTGGAGATGTTGCCTTATTGTTTTGCAGAGAACCGTTATCCTGGTGTACCTGCCATCGGATTGCACGAAATCCATAAACACGAACCGTTCCGCATTGGTGATTTCGAGATTATGCCTATAGAGGTGATGCATGGTAAACTCCCTATCTTGGGCTATCGCATCGGTAAACTGACATATATCACAGACATGAAAACCATTGATGAAGGTGAGCTGAAGTATTTGGAGGGAACGGAGTTATTGGTGGTCAACGCCCTACGATTCGACAAGCCTCACCACTCCCATCAACTTGTTGACGACGCCATCGCATTTTCGAGAAGGGTAGGGGCAAAGCAGACTCTCTTGATTCACGTCTGCCACGATATTGGTTTGCACGATAAAGTTAATGAGATGCTTCCTGAAGGTATTCAACTGGCATACGACGGTCAGGAAGTGTTACTCTGAGAATTATTTCTTCTTTTTCTTCTTTCCAAAAAGGAAACCGTAACTCTTCATAAGTTTACGGATGAGCATAAATGTATCAAAGGCTACGATGCCGTTGCTAATCAGTCCTGCTATATAGTCGGACTTAGTGTTGTTCTCTCGTTTCAGAAACACTTGATCCCAGAGAGTGGAAAACTGTGTGTTGTCCTTTTGTAGTTCGTTGAGCAGTTCGTCCTTTCGCTGACGTATCTCTTCGAGCGAGCGGTATTCTCTGACGGGTTTCTTGACGGGTAACATAACAGGGAAATCTAAATGTTATTTACTGAGGAGAAGCTCTGCAAGGAAATGTACAAGCGGCTTCTCAATCCAAGGTTTGCGGAAATAGATGATTGCCAAGAACAGAAGCAGATGGGTGATACCCACTATCATGAATGCCAGTGCCGGGCCAGTATAGTTGGCGAGCCAATAGGCTAAGGCAAAGGAAAAGAATATGATAACGGCAATGATGATGAAGCAAAAGAAGATTGCCAAGGCGGCAGCCGTTAATAGGCGTACCACCTTGTCAATCACATCGAGTTTGACGAATTCAGCCTGTAGCCCGAGGTAATGTTTTAATACCTCAATCAGTTGGGCAAAGGTCTCAACGTTCTTGTCGCTTGAAAGCATCACACAGTGTCTTCTTCAGGTTTATTCCTCTTCTGAAGCGTCCTGGATGTCATCAACCAAGTCAACAACCTCCTTGCGGCTAAGCTTGATGTTGTGCTTCTTCAGAAATTCCTCTACTGCATCTGTAATCTTTACGCGGGTGTCTTGTCCCTTTTCGGGAGCGATGAGAATGCCTAAGGCAGCGCCAGCGATAGCACCACCAAGGAATGCGCCAATGTAACCTAAACTTTTCATAATCTCAATTGTTTTAATTTCGTTTGTAATGAATTGTTTTGCAAATATACGAATTTTTTCCTTTCTTGTGCAAAAAAGAGCAGAAAATTTGTGAAAAAAGTTAGTATTTCCCCGATTTAACAAACTTTATGTGCCATTTTCGCTGAGTTTTGCGTGATATTTTGTAATTTCGCACCAAATTTATAGAATAACATCTTTTAAAATACAAACAACAAATGAAAAAGTACACCCTTTTATGCGTTGGTTTATGCGCAGCAATGGCTTTCACAAGCTGTAAGTCAAATGAGAGTGCCTATAAGAAGGCATATGAGAAGGCAAAGCAGTATGACACCGCAACAGCACAGCAGACAACTGCTTCTGATGCTGTCGTAGCTCCCGTAGAGGCAAGACCTGCTACAGACGCACGCGTGGTTGATAATCTCGACAATGTGTCTGTTCGTCAGGAGAGCGTGCTCCTCATAAGTGGTTCTGGTCTGAAGGCATTCAGCGTGGTGGTTGGTTCTTTTGGCTTGATCTCTAATGCAGAGGGACTTCAGCAGCGTCTGAAGTCTGCAGGCTATGATGCTCAGATTGTAAAGAATGAGGACAAGAATATGTACCGTGTAGTAGCCAGTACTTTTGCAGGTAAAGCTGATGCTGTATATAGCCGTGATCAGCTCCGTGCTACCTATCCTGATGCATGGTTACTTTACAACGCTCGCTAATTTCACAATTTGGCGAGGATCTTATCTATAGATTACGGTAAAAAGCGTACCGGTTTAGCAGTCACCGACCCATTACAGATTATTGCTGGAGGGTTGGCGACTGTTTCTACATCGGAGCTTTTCGACTGGCTTAAGGCCTATTTGGTCAAAGAGCCGGTGGAGCGCATCATCATCGGTGAACCGCGTCAGCCTAATGGTCAGCCAAGTGAGAACTTGCAGCGAGTGCAGCAGTTCGTCAATCGCTGGCGAAAAGCGATGCCTGATGTGCCTATTGAGTATTTCGATGAGCGTTTCACTTCGGTATTGGCTCATCAAGCGATGATCGATGGCGGACTGAAGAAGAAGGCGCGCCAGGATAAAGGTCTTGTTGATGAGATCTCTGCCACCATCATTTTGGAAGATTATTTAAGAAGCAGAAAATGATATTACCTATTTATATATATGGGCAGCCCGTTCTCCGGAAGGTGGCTGAAGACATCACGCCAGACTATCCTCAGTTAAAGGAACTGATAGAGGATATGTGGGAGACTTTGGCTGATTCAGAGGGCATCGGTTTGGCTGCGCCTCAGATAGGGAAGTCAATCCGTTTGTCGGTAATTGATCTCGATGTGCTGTCGGATGATTTGCCTGAATATAAAGGTTTCAAGAAGGTGTTCATCAATCCCCATATTGTGGAATATGATGAAGAGCATACTGATAGTTCGGAAGAGGGGTGCCTATCGTTGCCCGCCATCCATGAGAAAGTCGTGCGCCCCACACGTATCCATGTGGAGTGGGATGATGAGCAGTTCCAACATCATGACGAATGGATTGAAGGCTATCTCGCTCGTGTCATGCAACATGAGTTTGATCATCTGGATGGTAAGATGTTTATCGACCATATCTCACCTCTTAGAAAGCAGCTCATCAAAAGCAAACTCCGTGCACTGACGATGGGTTGTTATCGTTGTGGTTATAAGACGAAACCTGTCAGAAGATAAAAATGCGTCGCATTTTTTATCTTCTGCTGTTCATACCGTTAGTCAGTTTTGCACAGTTCAATACTGACCGTTTGGTGATGATAGGGCGCTCTGCGCTCTACTATGAGGATTATGTCCTCTCTATCCAGTATTTTAACCAGGCCATCAGTCAGAAGCCTTGGCTCTATGAGCCATGGTTCTTTCGAGGAGTGGCAAAATTCTATCTCGAAGACTATCGAGGAGCAGAGAGTGACTGTTCCGAGGCCATAGAGCGTAATCCCTATGTGGTGAGTGCCTATGAGTTGCGAGGACTCTGTCGTATCAATCAGAAGAAATATTCTGAGGCGGTAAGCGACTATGACCGTGCCCTGCGCTATGACCCTGAGAATCAAGGGCTGTGGCACAACCGCGTGCTCTGCCTGATACAAGAGAAGAACTATGATCGTGCATTGGCAGAGATTGATACGATGATTGTGCACTGGTCGAGATATGCACGTGCCTATTCGATGCAAGCTGAGGTCTATCTGATGCAAAAAGACACTACGAAAGCTGTGCAGTCGCTTGACAAAAGTTTGGAACTTGACCCCTATGACGGTGGTATTTGGGCAGAGCGTGCCGTCATCAGTCTCGCCCGTCAGCAGTGGAAAGAAGGTGAGGAGTATCTTTCAAAGAGCATTCATCTGCTGCCGAAGCATCCTGGCAACTATATCAACCGTGCGCTGGCACGCTATAATCAGAGTAATCTTAGAGGTGCAATGGCCGACTATGATACAGCCCTTGACCTCGATCCTAATAATTTCCTTGGTCATTATAATCGTGGTCTGTTGCGTGCACAGGTTGGCGATGATAATAGAGGTATTGAGGATTTCGATTTCGTGTTGAAGTTGGAACCCAATAACCTGATGGCACTTTTCAACCGTGCTTTGCTATTAGAGCAGACAGGTAACTTACGTGCAGCCATCCGCGATTATTCAAAGGTGATAGAGGAATATCCGAATTTTTGGTTCGGACTGCAGCATCGTGCCTCCTGTTATCGTCGTCTTGGTAATACGAAGCAGGCAGAGCTCGACGAGTTCCGTATTCTGAAGGCTCAGATGGACAAGCGATATGGCCATCAGCCCCGACTCTCGAAAAAGCAGATGCGTAAGCGCAGTGACGAGGATCTGGAGAAATACAACCAGATTGTAGTGGCTGATGAGCAGGAGGTGGAACATGAGTACAAGAGCGACTATAGGGGCAGGGTGCAGAATCGTAAGGCTGAACTTACGCTCCAGCCGATGTTTGGTCTGACGTTCAGTCGTCCTAAGAATGACGTGAAACATGACAATCCCTATGAGGAAACGGTAGATAACTTCAATCAGAAATCTCATGCCAGAACTATTTATGTATCTTGTGATCAGACGAAGTTAGATGAGGATCGGATGAAACAGACTTTCACTTATATAGACTCCCTGAGTACCGCTATTGATGCCTCGAAGAATACATCCGATGTCAAGCCGCTATTGTTCTTGAGAGCTATTGCTTATTGTTCGATTCAGAATTTCGACAATGCGATAGACGATCTGGGCATCTACCTTCAGATTGACAGCACCTCATCACTGGCTTATTGGCAAAGGGCTGTTTGTCAGGCTAAAATCAATGAGTTCAATGCTGCACAAGGCACGAACATTGAGCTCCAGTCTGCCAATGTTCTTGGTGATTTGTCAGATGCTATCCAACTGTCTCCTAAGAATGCCTACCTCTATTATAATAGGGGTAATCTCTATGCCTTACGTCAGGACTATCAGCGCGCTATTGACGACTATAACCGTGCCATTGTTCTTGAGCAGGATATTGCTGAAATCTATTATAACAGAGGACTGGCCCGTATCCACAGCAAACATGTGGCTGAGGGCATCGCAGATCTTAGTAAAGCGGGTGAACTGGGAATCTATCAAGCATACAGTGTGATTAAGAAATACCAAAAATAATGAACTATTCAAGACTTTTTCTTCTGACGGCCATCACCGTCAATAGTTGGCAAGTACTAGCTGACGACCAGTTGAAAGGTACCGTTATTGGTACTGCAGAGGCTGTTGATTACAGCACAAACAGTAAATCTACGACTGTCAATACATGCGAGAATGCTTTTGACGGCGATTTCGAGACCTTTTTCGCCTCCTATGATAGAAGTTACACATGGGCAGGACTTGACTTAGGCAGCCCTCATGTGATTACTCGCGTTGGTTGGGCACCTCGTAACGACAGCAATGGCCCTGCCAGGGTGGTGCTGGGGGTATTCGAGGGTGCAAACAGTCCTGATTTCATGGATGCTCTGCCACTTTATCTGATTGACGAGAAGGGCACCATTGGAAAGATGTCGTATGCAGATGTAAGTTGTTCACGCGGCTTCCGTTATGTGCGTTATGTCGGTCCTTCAGATAGCAGATGTAATCTTGCAGAATTAGCATTCTATGGACATGCTGGTGAAGGTGATGACTCCCATCTTTATCAGATTACGAACCTGCCAACCGTCTCCATCCATACACTGAACGGTGAAATACCTTATGACAAGGAACATCAGATTGTATCGCAGCTGACAATTATCTCTGATAACGGCACAAAGCTGTTGTCGGAACCCGGTACGACGAAAGAGCGCGGTAATGCCTCACGTGATTTCCCCAAGAAGCCTTGGCGTATAAAATTCGATAAGAAGCAGAATGTACTCGATGCTCCTGCAAAAGCCAAGAAGTGGACACTTATCAATAATTATGGCGACAAAACCTTGATGCGCAACTTGCTCGCTTTCCAGTTGAGCAAGCGTCTCGGCATGCCATACACACCATTTGGCGCATCTGTCGATGTACTGATGAATGGCGAATATAAGGGGTGTTATCAACTATGCGATCAGGTGGAGATCAACAAGGGACGTATTGAAATAACAGAGATGTCGAAAGAAGATAACGATGGTGAAGCTCTGACGGGTGGCTATCTTGTAGAGGTTGATGCCTATGCCAATCAGGAAATCTCGTGGTTCAATTCGTCTGGTGGCAACCCCGTGACTATCAAATCGCCCGACGAGGAAGATATCACTACACAGCAGCGTAAATATATCGAAAGTTATTTCAATCAGATGGAGCGCGACCTCGATCACTATCTTGACAAGAACACCTTTTTGCGTCATTTCTTAGTAGGGGAGTTGTCGGGCAATACTGATACGTATTGGAGTACATTTATGTATAAGGAACGTGGGGATGATACGATGTACACCGGACCAGTATGGGACTTTGACCTGGCTTTCGACAATGACCAACGTACTTATCCTGTCAACAAAATAAACGATTTTATCTATCGCACCAAAGGTAGTTGCGCAGGTAAGATGAGAAATTTAGTAGATGCCTTTGTACTTCGTAACAGTGATTCTCAGACAATGTTACTCGATATTTGGGACAAAGCCCGTCAGCAGGATCTCACAGAGGAGAGCCTTGTGGCTTATATCGACCAGATGGAGGCTGAACTCGATAAGTCGCAGCGACTGAATTTCATGCGGTGGCCCATTCTCAATCAGCGGGTTCACCAGAATCCGAAGACCTGGGGTAGCTATCAGGCGGAAGTGGAGAACGTCCGACAATTTATGAAAGAACGTTTGAAGTGGATGGACGAACGACTTGGATATCATTATGTACCCAGCGGTATTCAGGAGACTATCTTGGATATGTCTCTGCCTTATGAGGTGTATACGGTTGAAGGTGTCTCTTGCGGACAGCGTCTCGATGCACTACGTCCAGGTATCTATATTGTGCGTCAGGGACAGACCACGCGTAAGATTGTAAAAAGATAAAAGCTTAAAAAGGTAGGAAATTATTTGGTGTTTCGCTCAATTTGCACTAACTTTGCACCCGTTTAAACTCAAACATATATTGTAGATATGATTAACATTACTTTTCCAGACGGATCTGTTCGCTCGTATGAGCAGGGCGTGACTGGTTTTCAGATTGCAGAGAGCATCTCTCCGGCTCTTGCGCGCAGCGTTGTAAGCTGTGGAGTAAACGGTGAGACCGTAGAGCTTAACCGTCCTATCAATGAGGATGCCAAGATTGAGCTCTATAAGTTTGAAGACGAGCAGGGTAAGCATACCTTCTGGCACACTTCTGCCCACTTGTTGGCAGAGGCTTTGCAGGAGTTGTATCCTGGCATTCAGTTCGGTTTCGGACCTGCTGTCGAGAACGGCTTTTTCTACGATGTGCTGTTACCCAATGGCGAAAGCATCAAGGAGAGCGATTTTCCAACGATAGAAGCAAAGATGAAGGAACTGGCTTCAAAGAAAGAGGCTGTGGTTCGTCGTGAGGTGCCAAAGGCTGAGGCTCTGAAAGAGTTTGCCGCAGATGGTCAGACTTACAAGTGTGAACACATTGAGCAGGATCTCGAAGACGGTTCAATCACTACTTATACACAAGGTAATTTCACCGACCTCTGCCGTGGTCCACACCTCGTGGATACGGGTGAGATCAAAGCCATTAAGCTGACTTCTGTCGCTGGTGCTTTCTGGCGTGGCGATGCTACCCGTGAACAGATGCAGCGCCTTTATGGTATTTCTTTCCCCAAGAAGAAGATGCTCGACGAGTATCTTGTGATGTTGGAGGAAGCAAAGAAACGCGACCATCGTAAGATTGGTAAAGAGATGGAACTGTTCATGTTCTCTGAAAAGGTGGGTAAGGGTCTACCAATCTGGTTGCCGAAGGGAACGGATCTCCGTCTGCGTCTGCAGGAGCACTTGCGTAAGGTGCAGAAGCGTTACGGCTATCAGGAAGTTATCACACCACATATCGGTGGAAAGAGCCTCTATGTGACATCTGGCCACTATGCCCACTATGGACAGGACTCTTTCCGACCTATCACGACACCAGAGGAGGGCGAGGAATATATGTTGAAACCCATGAACTGTCCTCACCACTGTGAAATCTTCGCATGGAAACCCCGTTCGTATAAGGACCTGCCTTTGCGTATCGCAGAGTTTGGTACTGTTTATCGCTATGAACAGAGCGGTGAACTCCATGGACTGACCCGTGTACGTTCGTTCACCCAGGATGATGCCCACCTCTTTTGCCGTCCTGATCAGGTAAAGCAGGAGTTCCTCAACGTGATGGACATTATCGGTGTGGTGCTGACAGCTTTCGGGTTTAATTTTGAAGCACAGATTTCACTGCGCGATCCCAATAATCATGAGAAGTACGTTGGTACTGACGAAGACTGGGCACTGGCAGAGAAGGCTATTGTTGAGGCTTGCGAGGAGAAAGGTCTGCATGCTAAGGTTGAGTATGGCGAGGCAGCCTTCTATGGTCCAAAGCTCGACTTTATGATTAAGGATGCTATCGGACGTCGCTGGCAGTTGGGTACGATTCAGGTCGATTACAATCTGCCTAAGCGTTTCCAGTTGGAATATACCGACGAGGACAACACGAAGAAGACACCTGTGATGATTCACCGTGCACCCTTCGGTTCTCTCGAGCGTTTCACCGCTGTGCTTATCGAGCACACCAGCGGTCATTTCCCACTATGGCTTACTCCTGACCAAGTGGCTATCTTGCCATTGTCTGAGAAGTATAACGACTATGCTCAGGAAGTCTGTAAGAAGTTCTGTGAGGCAGGTGTACGTGCTACCATTGATCTCCGTAATGAGAAACTGGGCCGTAAGATTCGTGACAACGAACTGAAGCGCATTCCTTATATGGTGATTGTCGGCGAGAAAGAGCAGCAGGACGGTACCGTTGCTGTGCGTCCACAGGGCGGTGGTGAACAGAGTGTGAAGACCATACAGGAATTCATAGATGAGGTCAATGCACGTGTTGCCGAAATGACGAAAGACTTTTGATAAAGAATGAAAGAATGAAGAGATGACATGCAATTCAGTATGCTATATGTTAAATAAATATAAAATATATGGCTATCAGTTGCTTTCATTTCTTCATTTCTTCATTTCTTCATTTATTTATAGTAATTTTGCACCCGATTTCTTAAAAAGTAGTTGATGAAGAATGACAAAATGAAGCAACAGTACCGAATTAACGAACAGATTCGAGTACGTGAAGTACGCATCGTAGGCGACGAAGGCTCGTCTGTAGTCTCTACCCGTGATGCATTGAATATGGCCCGCGAACAGGGTGTTGATCTCGTAGAGATTTCGCCCAACGCCAACCCGCCTGTTTGTCGTCTTATCGACTATTCCAAGTTCCTTTACCAGCAGAAGAAACGCCAGAAGGAAATGAAGGCAAAGCAGGTGAAGGTCGAGGTGAAGGAAATACGGTTCGGACCTCAGACGGATGAGCACGACTACCAGTTCAAGCTCAAGCACGCTAAGGAGTTCCTTGAGGAAGGCAATAAGGTACGTGCCTATGTGTTCTTTCGTGGACGTTCCATCCTGTTCAAAGAGCAGGGCGAAGTGTTGCTCCTTCGTTTCGCCAACGATTTGGAGGAAGTGGGTAAGGTAGAGTCGATGCCTTCGCTCGAAGGAAAGAAGATGTTTATCTATCTGGCGCCAAAGAAGGCTGGTTCTGCCAAGAAGAGTCAGCAGGCTCGTGATCGTGAGGCTGCAGAGGCTGAAGCCAAGGAGGCGCAGAAAACTCAGAAGGTTCAGCAGACTGAAACAGAGAAGGAAAGACCTGCAAACGGAGGACTTTTTGCAAATGCTAAGATTTCTGCTGATGCTTTGAAGAAACTAACAGAAGAAGAATAGAACAAAGAAGGCGGCGCGCCCGGTATATGCGTTGTCGCCGGATATTAATAACAATTTAAAATTTATAACGTAACTTGGTAGGTACAACTATCGTTGATCCTTCAAACATGAAGCAGGTTCGTGACCTGTTGTGTCTCCGTTAAACCTATTGTCGAACATTTAAAGTAAGAAAATTATGCCAAGATCAGTAAATCACGTTGCATCAAGAGCAAAGCGTAAGAGAATTTTGAAGCTTACCCGCGGCTATTTTGGAGCCCGCAAGAATGTTTGGACAGTAGCGAAGAACACATGGGAGAAAGGTCTGACCTATGCTTATCGTGATCGTCGTAACAAGAAGCGCAACTTCCGCGCACTGTGGATTCAGCGTATCAACGCTGCCGCTCGCTTGGAGGGTATGAGCTACTCTGTTCTGATGGGCAAGCTTAGCAAGGCAGGTATCGAGATTAACCGTAAGGTGCTCGCTGACCTCGCTATGAACAATCCCGAGGCTTTCAAGGCTATCGTGGAGAAGGTGAAGTAAAAAAGATTTAATGTCTTTATCATCTATAATCCCCACCAGCCTTGGTGGGGATTATTAATAATAGAAAGATTGTTAGGATAACCATAAACTAAAAGAAATGAAAACAACTATTTTTGATCTGTTGAATCGTAAGGGACAGCAGCCTGTGAGTATGTTGACTGCTTATGATTACAACACTGCCCGCACCATCGATGAGGCGGGTGTTGACATGATATTAGTGGGCGACTCGCTTGGCAATGTCATGTTAGGCTATGAAAACACATTAGCAGTGACTGTAGAGGATATGATTCATCATGGCAAGGCCGTCTGTCGTGGAGCCAAGCAGGCCTTTGTTGTGGTTGACATGCCCTTTATGTCGTATCAGGCCTCAGTTGAGGATGCTGTTCGCAATGCTGGTCGGATCATGAAAGAGACTAATTGTCAGGCCGTGAAGCTGGAGGGTGGCTTAGAATATGCTGACCGTATCAAGGCTATCGTGCAGGCAGGAATACCAGTTGTGGCTCATATCGGTCTGACCCCTCAATCTGTCAATGCGTTAGGCGGTTATAGGGTACAGGGCAAATCACTCGAACAGGCTCAGAAACTGAGACTCGATGCGAAGGCTGTTGAAGAGGCCGGAGCCTTTGCCATCACACTAGAGTGTGTACCCGCTCCTTTAGCGACATTGATAACACAGGAGAGTAAAGCACTCACTGTTGGTATTGGTGGCGGTAATGGCTGTGACGGTCAGGTACTGGTATATCAAGATATGCTAGGCTATACCGGTGGCTTTGTCCCCAAATTTGTGAAGAAATATGCTGATTTGCACAGTGTGATGCTTGAGGCTTTCCGACAGTATAAGGAGGATGTTGCCCAGCGCACGTTCCCTGCAACAGACAAATCATATAATATCAGTGACGAAGTGATGGAGAAACTCTTTGAACCTGATTATAAAATATAGAATATAATATGAGAGTTGTAAAAACTGTAAAAGAAGTAAGAGAAATCGTTGCTGGTTGGCGTAAGGAGGGCCTTTCTGTAGGTCTGGTTCCTACAATGGGTTATCTCCATGAAGGTCATCAGAGTCTGATCAGCAAATCTGCGAGCCAAAACGACCGTACTGTGGTGTCGGTGTTTGTGAACCCCATCCAGTTTGGACCCAATGAAGACCTGGAAGCTTATCCGCGCGACCTGAACCGTGATATGCAGAAGGTTGAGGAAGTTGGTGGTGACCTGATTTTTAATCCAGAACCCGCAGAGATGTATCCTGGACACTTCACCTCGTTTATTGATACAACAGAAACTACAGAGTTGCTCTGCGGTGCTGTGCGTCCTGTGCATTTCCGTGGTGTATGCACAGTGGTGGGTAAACTCTTCAATATCGTTCAGCCCGATCGTTCCTACTTTGGACAGAAAGATGCCCAACAGCTGGCAACGATCAAGCGCTTTGCACGTGACCTGAACTTCCCGACAGAAATCGTATCTTGTCCCATTGTGCGTGAGGATGACGGCCTTGCCAAGTCGAGTCGTAACACCTATCTGAATCCAGAGGAGCGTCAGGCTGCTCTTATCCTTTCCAAGAGCTTGAAAAAAGGTCTCGAGGCTATTGAGCAGGGAGAACGCGATTCCCAGAAGGTCATCAACATGATCCGTGAGAGTCTTGAAACAGAACCTCTTGCACGCATTGACTACGTAGAAGTGGTTGACTTTGAGAATATCCAGCGTACGGCGAAGATTGAGGGCGAAACACTTGTGGCTATTGCTGTCTATATCGGTAAGACCCGCCTGATAGATAACTTCATCGTGAATAAGTAATACAGAACGAAAATGAACATCACGCTGCTGAAAGCAAAGATACACCGTGCTGTGGTTAAACAGGCCGATCTCGATTATGTAGGTAGTATCACTATCGACTCCGACCTGTTGCGCGAGTCGGGTATTCTGGAGTACGAGAAAGTGGAAATTGCTGATATAGATAATGGCAACCGTTTTGAGACATATGCCATTGCCGGTGAGGCTGGCTCGGGCATCATCTGTCTGAATGGGGCTGCTGCTCGTTGTGTTAGTGCGGGTGATAAGATTATCATTATGGCTTATGCCCAGATGTCGCCAGAGGAGGCTAAGACACACAAGCCAACTGTACTCTTTGTGGATCAGGACAATAAGATTGTGCGCAAGGCTAACTACGAGAAACACGGACTTCTCGTTGAACAGTGAATATTTTTAAAAGCGAATCGTACAAATGCTGACAGGAAAGACCATCGTGCTTGGCGTTACAGGTAGTATTGCTGCCTATAAGATTGCCAATCTGGCATCGATGCTGGTGAAGCTCCATGCCGACGTTCATGTGATTATGACACAGAATGCCACCCACTTCATTACGCCGATGACTTTCGAGACATTGACTGACAACAAGTGTATCGTCGATACTTTCGACCGCAATTTCAGCTTCGATGTCAAACATGTGTCGCTGGCAAAGAAGGCAGATGCCTTCCTGGTGGCTCCTTGTACAGCCAATGTTATCGGAAAGGTGGCAAGTGGTATCTGCGATGATATGCTTACCACCACCATCATGGCCACGAAAGCTCCAGTGCTTTTCTCGCCGGCCATGAATACAGGCATGTGGGAGAATCCCATCCTGCAAGATAACATTAAGAAACTGGAGAGTTATGGTTATCGCATGATACAGCCTGTTGAAGGCCGTTTGGCATGTGGAGATACCGGTAGTGGCAAGATGCCTTCCGAAGAGACTTTGCTTGAGCATCTATTACTCTGCGTGGCCAAGCCTCATGATTTGAAGGGGCGAAGAGTGCTGGTTACAGCAGGTCCTACGCAGGAGGCTATTGATCCTGTTAGATTTATCACGAACCATTCTTCTGGTAAGATGGGCTATGCTTTGGCAAAGATGGCTGCACTTCGTGGCGCTCAGGTTACGTTGGTATCAGGTCCGGTGAGTATCAGTCCTTTCACTGGTATTGAGAAGGTTGATGTGAGAAGTGCGCAGGAAATGTTTGAGGCTGTCACCGCCAGAAGTGCCATCAATGACATCATTGTCATGTGTAGTGCGGTGGCCGACTATACACCGGCCAATTATTCTGATCAGAAAGTCAAGAAGAGTGACGGAAATTTGAATATTGCTCTTACTCGTACTCAGGATATTCTGGCTTATCTTGGTGCGCATAAGCATGAAGGACAGATACTGGTTGGCTTCTCAATGGAAACGGAACATCTGATAGAAAATTCCAGTGAGAAGTTGAGAAAGAAAAATGCTGATATTATTTGTGCCAATTCTATCGTCTCTTCACAGACGGGGTTTGGTGTCGATACCAATAAAGTGACACTCATCTCTCGACAGGGGATAGAAGAGCTTCCTCTCTGTTCGAAAGACGAGACCGCTGATCTGATTCTTGACAAGATATGCACATTCTGATTGATATCGGTAATTCAACTGTCGTTGTGGCTATAGCCGATAACGATGGGACTATTGAGAATACTTGGCGTTTCAAAACCCGTAAAGAGGAAACGGTCAGTTTCTTTCGTTATGAGTTAAAGCAAGGATTGTTGAAGTATGGCCTTCAACAGTCTGATATCGAAAGTGTTACGATATCGTCTGTCGTCCCTGAAGTGGACGATGATATCTCTCAGGCTATCATTGATCTGACGGGCATAATGCCTCATTTCTTTAGTGTCGATGATGTTCTGAAACTGATGAACATTGATGTGGAATCGCCCTCCCAATTAGGTAAGGATCGATTGGCTGATGCCCTCGGTGCCGTCTCTTGCTATGGTGTCCCAGCTATTATTATCGACTTTGGTACAGCTACTACGATAGGCGTTGTTGATGAAAGTAAAACTTTCCAAGGCGGCATCATTATCCCAGGTGTGAAGACTTCTTTGACAGCTCTTAGTCATAGGGCCTCACAACTGCCTTCTATTCATATTGAAAGACCAAGACGACTTATTGGACGCAATACCCTTGAGTGTATGCAGAGTGGTATCCTTTATGGTACCTCTGCGATGATCGACGGACTCATCGAGAAACTGCTCCCTCAGTTCTCCGTTGAGCCTTACCTGATTGCAACTGGTGGAATGGCCAAGGATATTGTGCCTCTATGTAGTCATCATATTGTTTACGACAAGCATCTGCTGCTTAAAGGACTTTTCAAATCAACCCATTAGAAATGAAAATCGTTATTCTTGGTTCTGGAAATCTTGCTACTCATCTGTCGCTGGCATTAAAGGCTGCTGACTGCGACATTGTTCAGGTATTCAGTCGTACACTTGTTCATGGACGGGCTCTTGCTCATCAGATAGGATGTAGTTATACGAATCGCACTGATGATATTCGTGACGATGCCGATGTATATATCTTCTCCGTGAAAGACGATGCCCTTGCCACGTTGATATCTTATGTCTGCCGGAAGGGTTCGGATGCTCTGTTCCTACATACTGCAGGCAGCATGCCAATGACTGTTTTTGAAGGCCAGACATCACATTTTGGTGTGCTCTATCCCATGCAGACCTTCTCAAAGGCTCGTCCTGTTGAATTTCGTGAGATACCCTGTTTTATAGAAGCTTCAGATGCTCAGTCTCTGAAAACCATTCGTTCTCTGGCAGAACGAATCTCTGCCCGTGTGGTTGATTGTGATTCGGAGAAACGCAAGAAGCTGCATCTGGCTGCCGTTTTTGCTTGCAACCTTACCAACCATTGCTATCGCCTTGCAGAACGTCTGCTTGAGTCTGAACATATCGATTTCCGATTGTTCCACCCTTTGATTGAGGAAACAGCCCGTAAGGTGATGACAATGTCTCCTAAAAATGCCCAGACAGGTCCTATGGTGCGTTACGATCAGAACGTCATGAACATGCAGATGTCCATGTTGCCTGATGCCCGCACCCGTGAGATCTACCGACTCATGGCTGAGAGCATCCACGAAGATTACTGATCATTTCTGCTTCTGGAGGTTGTCTTGGTGACGATGACAGAGCCAACCATCGACAGCACGAGCACACTGAAGATGATCACTAACGAGAGCCATGTGGGTACCTCAATGTGAGGCATGTTGAAGTCCACACCGATGAGTTCTCCAAAACCATTTACGTAGTCGTCCATTGCCAATAGCATTTTCACCCCTACAAAACTGAGGATGATACCCAATCCATATTTCAGATAGGTGAAATACTTGGCTACTGCTGCCAGGGCGAAATAAAGGGCTCTCAGACCTAAGATGGCAAAGATGTTCGAGGTCAATACAATAAACGGATCTCGGCTTACAGAGAATACTGCTGGAATCGAGTCAACAGCAAATGCAACATCGGTCGTTTCAATGACTAGCAGTGCAATGAATACTGGTGTTGCCATGCGTTTGCCATTCTCTACGATAAAGAACTTGTCTTCGTGCATCTGGTCTGTGACGGGGAAGAACTTCTTGAAGAGTCTTACGAAGATGTTCTTCGAGGGATCCACGTTCTCGTTGTCCTGGTGGCCGAACATCTTGATGCCTGTATAGATAAGGAAGATGCCAAACAGACCTAAGATCCACTCGAACCTTGTTATCATGGCTGTGCCTGCAAAGATGAAGATACTTCTGAGCACCAGGGCACCGAAGATACCCCAAAACAACACCTCGTGCTGGTATTTCCGTTGGATTCCGAAAAATGAGAAGAGCATCAGGAACACAAACAGGTTATCCATCGACAGTGACTTCTCTATCAGGTAACCTGCCAGAAACTCCATCGCCTTCTCGTGTGCGTTCATTATTCCGCCAGGGTAGAACAGGTAGATACCACCACAGAACACGAGTGACACACCGATCCATACGGCAGTCATCTTCAGTGCCTCCTTCACGTTTACCTCATGCTGACCATTCTTGCCAAACGACTTCAGGTCGATGAACAGCATGACGAATACAAGAATATAAAATGAAATCCAGGCCCAGAGGGGCATACTTACAACTTCCATCTGTTAATTGTTTTGACGATACGTTTTCATGACATTAAATCCATAATCGAGTAGGATAGCCGACTCCGTAAAACGTGACGACATACTACGACTGTTGAGCAGCACGAGATAAAGGGTGATGTCATCGCGCTTGGCAACAGAGGCAAGACAGTTGCCTGCCTGACGGGTAAAGCCTGTCTTGATGCCGAAGCAGCCTTCATAGGTTGACAGCAGGGCATTGGTGTTTCGACAGGGTATATGGCGACCATCGGTGAGGAACACATCTTTTTCGACGGTTCCTACTATCTCTGCAAAGAGACTGTCGCGCATACAGTATCGTGATAGTCTGACAAGGTCGCTGGCTGTACTGTAGTTGTTGGCATTTGGTAAACCGTTGGGATTGGCGAAATGGGTGTTGGTCATGCCTAAATAAGCAGCTTTCTCGTTCATCATATCGCAGAATTTCAACGTGTCTCCTCCCAGATGCTTTGCCAGGGCATAGGCTGCATCGTTGTCACTGATGAGCATCATCTCGTCGATGAGGTTGCGCATCGTGTATTTGTCACCTAACTTCACTCTCGAATCTTTGGCGACATAGACATCACTTGAAATTTCGATGGTATCACCCATCTGGCCATTCTCAATGGCCAACAGACAGGTCATCATCTTGGTGATCGATGCCATATTCCTCAGTTCATTGGCATTCCTTTCACTGATGATGCACCCGGTGGAGTCGTCGATGAGCATCCACGCATCGGCAGAGATGGAGCCGAGCTTATCTCCTGCCAGTGAGTCGAGATTAATGGCACCGTTGAGTAAGGTGCTGTCTATCATATTGATTCGCATCAGCCGCTCTTGTTCTGGCGTGAGGGCACGACTTCCGGCATTGTTGTTTGATGTGCAGGCAGCCATGACGATCGTCAGTAACAGCAGACTGCATACATATATATTCTTCATTTTCTATATTCCTTTTAAAGACAGAGAGATACGGTTACGCCGATGGTCGATCTCGATGACGCGTACCCGGAGGTGCTGGTGCAGTTTCACCACATCAGTGGGATGGGCAATACGTCGATTAGCCATCTGGGAGATGTGGATGAGGCCGTCCTGATGGACACCGATATCGACAAAAGCACCGAAGTTGGTAATGTTGGTGACGATGCCTGGCAGGATCATGCCTTCTACCAGGTCATCGACGGTTGCGACATTCTTGTCGAACTCAAACTCCTCTATCTGTTCACGTGGGTCGCGACCGGGTTTCTCCAATTCCTTCATGATGTCGGTAAGGGTGGGGATACCTATCTCGTCAGTGACATAGCGGCGGATGTCGATAGACTCACGTTTCTCTTTGTCTGCAATCAGATCGGCTACAGAACAACTGAGGTCCTTCGCCATCTGCTCCACGACTGTATAGCTCTCTGGGTGGACGGCAGTGTTGTCGAGAGGATTCTTAGCCCCAGGAATACGCAAGAAACCGGCACATTGCTGGAAGGCGGCAGGTCCGAGGCGAGGCACTTTCTTGAGCTGAGCTCGTGAGGTGAAGGCACCATTCTCCTTGCGATAGTCAACGATGTTCTTCGCGAGGGATGGACCCAGTCCGCTGACGTACATCAGCAGATGTTGTGAAGCCGTATTGAGGTTCACGCCAACCAGATTGACACAACTCTCGACAGTCTGGTCGAGTGAGTGTTTCAGCTTCGTCTGATCGACATCGTGCTGATATTGTCCTACACCGATGCTCTTGGGGTCGATCTTGACGAGTTCGGCAAGAGGATCCATCAGACGCCGGCCTATGGAAACAGCGCCACGAACGGTGACATCCTCATCAGGGAATTCGTCACGGGCTATCTTCGAGGCAGAATAGACGGATGCCCCATCCTCGCTGACTGTGAAGACCTGTGGCTTGACCAGTCCGTCGTTCTTCTTCGTGTCGATATTGTAGCGGCCTGCCAGCACGTCCTTGATAAAGTCGTTGGTCTCGCGGCTGGCGGTGCCATTACCGATGGAGATGGCCTCAATCTGGTATTTCTGTATCATCTTCTGAACAGCGATAGCAGCCTCTGTTCGTTTGTTGACGGGCGGGTGGGGGAAGATCGCCTCATGATGGAGCAGGTTACCTTGCGCATCGAGACATACAATCTTACAACCAGTACGGAACCCGGGATCGATGCCCATGACACGTTTCTGGCCGAGAGGTGCACCCAACAATAACTGACGCAGATTTTCTGCAAAGACGCGGATGGCTTCTTCGTCGGCCCGTTCCTTGCTCAACGTAGAGAACTCAGTCTCGATAGCAGGTTTCAACAGACGTTTGTAACCGTCATCAACAGCTTCGCCTACCAATTGCCCACAAGGGGTGTTCCCATAGACATAATGACGTTTCAGACGATCGACGGCCTCTTCATCATTGGGTGAGATCGTGATTCGGAGGATGCCTTCGTTCTCACCGCGTCGCATAGCCAGCAATCTGTGGGATGAACAACGTTTCAGTGGCTCTTGCCAGTCGAAATAGTCACTGTATTTCGAGGCTTCGTCACTGTCGGCCTTCGCCTTGACAAGTTTGGAGGAAATCATAGCCTGACGGGAGAAGGCATTGCGAAGCTGTTGCCGACTCCGCTCATCTTCACTGACAGTCTCGGCGATGATGTCCTGGGCTCCTTTGATGGCTGTTTCCGTATCTTTCACGTCACCTTTAACGAACCGTTCTGCAGCACGTTCCGGATCTCGTTCTCGCTGAAGCATCAGAAGTTGTGCCAACGGTTCCAGTCCTTGTTCACGGGCCACTTGGGCACGAGTACGTCGCTTAGGCTTATATGGCAGATAGATATCTTCCAGTTCGGTGGCATCCCAACATGCGTCGATGCGCTTCTCGAGATCGGGTGTCATCTTGTCAAGGTCCTTGATGGTCTTCACGACGGTCTCTTTACGTTTCTGAATCTCCTGCAGTTTGTCGAAACGGTCACTGATAGCTGCAATCTGCACCTCGTCGAGTCCGCCGGTACGCTCTTTTCTGTATCTGGAGATAAAGGGAATCGTACAGCCTTCCTCGAGTAGAGCGAGGGTGTTGGCGACTGCTCGTTCCTGAAGGTTCAGGGCATTCGCAATCAGTTTGGCAAATATATTCTTATCCATAAATAGGCGTTTATTCGTTAATTTGTGTGCAAAAATACTGAAAATCCATGAGAAATGTGTAATTTTGCAACCCGAAACTGAAAAAAAAGATGAGAAAAAAGATTATTTTGCTTCTGACACTGATGTTGTCTGTACTCTGTTCTGTCCAGGCAGAGGATACACCTAACGCCCGTCAGGCCCGGCGTATCTTCAACCAGGCCTATCAGCAAGTGTTTGGTGAACAGGGGGCTACGTTGCACTACGATGTGAATATCATTGGTCTTTATAGAACCAACGGAACGATATGGTATAAAGGCAAGAAGAGCAAGTTCGTCGATGCGAAGATGGATTCGTGGAACGACGGCACGACGGTCTATACCATTAAGAAAAAGAAAAGTAAGAAGAAGGAAGTGGAGATCCACAATGCCAAGAACAACAAGTCAGACAAGTATTCGCGTAAGTTTAAGTTCGAGCCCGAGAACTTCGATTACAGTATTGCGGAGGAATCTGAGGGACTGATGCTGACGCTGAAAGCTAAAGACGGCGCGAAGGGTATCAAGGAGATAAGGGCTCTGGTGGAGCGTAAGACGTATCATCCTATCCGCCTGCGTATCAAGATTTCGTTTATCTGGACTACTATCAAGATTTCCGACTTCCGTTCTGGCGGCATTACCGACGATATGATCACCTTCCCGAAGGAACAGTATAAGGACTATAAATTTGTGGATAAGCGATGATATCGGTAGAAGGACTGAAGGTGGAATTCGGGGTGAAACCCTTGTTTGTCGATGCCAGTTTCGTGGTCAACGATCGCGACCGTATTGCCCTTGTGGGTAAGAACGGAGCAGGCAAATCGACGATGCTGAAGATTCTCTGTGGACAACAGAAACCGACGGCAGGGACAGTCAGCGTGCCTACTGACTGCACCATCGGCTATCTGCCTCAGGTGATGATCCTGCAGGACGATACGACGGTGCGCGAAGAGGCTCAGAAGGCTTTTGCCGATATTGCCAGAATGAAGACTCGGCTCGACAAGATGAATCAGGAACTGGCTGAGCGAACCGACTATGAGAGTGAGAGTTATCTGACGCTGATAGAGAAATACACCACAGAGCACGAACGCTATATGATGATGGGTGCCGAGAGTAGGGAGGCAGAACTGGAACGCACGCTCGTGGGACTTGGTTTCAAACGGACGGATTTCGACCGTGCTACCTCAGAGTTCTCTGGTGGTTGGCGCATGCGTATCGAACTGGCTAAGATCCTCTTGCAGAAGCCTGACGTGCTGTTACTCGACGAGCCTACCAACCATCTGGATATCGAGAGTATCCAGTGGCTCGAACAGTTCCTTGCCCAGTCGTCGAGTGCTGTCGTCTTAGTGAGTCATGATAGGGCCTTTATAAATAATGTGTCTAACCGTACACTGGAGATATCCTGTGGACGGGTGATCGACTACAAGGTGAAATACAACGAATATGTGTTGCTTCGTCAGGAACGTCGTGAACAACAGCTGAGAGCCTACGAGAACCAGCAGAAAGAGGTGGCCGACATGAAGGCCTTCATCGAACGTTTCCGTTATCAGGCTACGAAGGCTGTCCAGGTACAGCAGAAGATCAAACAGCTGGAGAAGATCGTGCCTATCGAGATCGACGAGGTGGATAACTCAGCGATGCATCTGAAGTTCCCGCCTTGTCTGCGAAGTGGCGACTATCCGATTATCTGCGACGAGGTGCGTAAGGACTATGGTGCCCACACGGTGTTCGACCATGTGACACTCACCATCAAGCGAGGGGAGAAAGTGGCCTTTGTCGGTAAGAACGGTGAAGGTAAATCTACGTTGGTGAAGTGTATCATGGGCGAGATTCCCTTTACGGGTGAACTGAAAGTGGGCCATAACATCCAGATTGGCTACTTTGCGCAGAATCAGGCACAGTTGCTCGATGAGAACCTCACGGTATTCCAGACTATCGACTATGTGGCCAAGGGTGATGTCCGTCTGCGTATCAATGATATTCTCGGTGCCTTTATGTTTGGTGGCGAGGAGAGCGATAAGAAGGTAAAGGTGCTCAGTGGTGGTGAACGAAGTCGTCTGGCGATGATTCGCTTGTTGCTGGAACCTGTCAACCTGTTGATCCTCGATGAGCCTACCAACCATTTGGACATGCCTTCGAAAGACGTGCTGAAGGAGGCTATCAAGGCCTTCGACGGTACAGCGATTATCGTGAGTCACGATCGTGAGTTCCTTGATGGACTGGTGACCAAGGTCTATGAGTTCGGTGGCGGAAAGGTCAGGGAGCATCTCGGTGGTATCTACGACTTCCTTCAGGCCAAGAAGATCAGTGAACTGAATGAGCTGGGTAGGACAGGAATTGATTCCCAGCGTGGGAATAATTGTTCCCAAGTGAGGGAACAAAATCTCTCTAGTGAGGGCGCATCTGGCGAGCAACAAGCCCCATCTCCGGGAGTCTTAGACAAAGCTCTCAGTTATGCCGAGCGTAAGGAACAGCAGAAACGCAGGAATCGGGCAGAGAAAGCCGTGAAGGAGTCGGAGACCAAGATCGAGAAGATGGAACAGCGCCTGAAGGAGCTCGACGACCTGTTGATGCAGCCAGAGAATGCTTCCGACATGACATTGGTGACAGAATATACCTCGACCAAGAACTGTCTCGACGAAGAGGTGGAACGCTGGGAGAAACTGAGTGAGGAACTCGAAGGCCTACAATTGGTCTGAATAACGAAAAATCATAACAACAAACATTAGATTTATGAAACGATTAATTACAATGATGGCTATGGCATCCATATCAATGATGACAATGGCGCAAGGAACACTGGGGTCAGGACTCGACGTGACAGACTTGAATACAAGTGTGCAGCCAGGCGACGATTTCTATGAGTTTGCCTGCGGAGGGTGGATGAAGAAACATCCGCTGCCTGCTGCCTACTCTCGTTATGGCAGCTTCGACAAGTTGCAGGAGGATAATGACAAACGTATTAATGGCATCCTCTCAGAACTGCAGTCGAACACTTATGAGCGGGGTACCACAGAACAGAAACTGAGCGATCTCTACAAACTGGCGATGGATATGGATCGTCGTAACCGTGAGGGTGTGGCTCCTGTGATGCCTCTGATCAAACGACTGGAAGCAGCCAAGAGTAACCAACAGTTGGAGGCTATCCTGCTGGAACTTGTGCCTTATGGTAAGCAGACTTTCTACTATGCCGGTTTCGGAGCTGATGACAAGATATCTACACAGAATATCCTGAACATCTATCAAGGTGGCTTGTCTCTCGGACAGAAGGAATATTATCTGGATAACGATAAGGCTACGGCTCAGATTCGTGAGGCGTTTAAGTCTCACATAACCAAGATGTTCCAGCTGTTTGGCTTCAGTAAGTCTGTAGCATCAAAAAAGATGCAGAACGTGATGAAGATAGAGACAGAGCTGGCTAAGGTCAGCAAGTCGCGCACAGAACTGCGTGACCCTGAGGCCAACTACAATAAGATGACACTGAAGGAGTTCCAGACACGTTATCCGAACCTTGCTCTGGAGAAGTTGATGGGCGCACAGGACATCGACAGCAAATATTATCAGGAACTCGTTGTCGGACAGCCCGACTTCCTGGCAGGCGTCAATCAGTTGATGGGCAGCATGAAACCTGCAGTCTATCGTGACGTGCTGGAGTGGGGAGTCATCTCTTCTGCAGCCAACTATCTGAATGATGCTACTGTTGCCGAGAGTTTCGACTTTAATGGTCGTGTGCTTTCTGGACGTCAGGAGAACCATCCGCTTTGGAAGCGTAGCACATCCCAGGTGGATGGTGTGATGGGAGAAGCCCTTGGAAAGATCTATGCCGAGAAGTACTTCCCTGAGTCGTCTAAGCAGCGTATGCTGACCTTGGTGAAGAACCTTCAGATAGCCCTTGGCGAACGTATCGCAGCTCAAGACTGGATGGATGACTCAACGAAGGTGAATGCCTTACTGAAATTGAATACCTTCTACGTAAAGGTGGGCTATCCCGATAAGTGGACAGATCTCTCTGCACTCCAGATCGACCCGGCTAAGTCCTATTATGAGAATATGCAGGCGTGCCGTAAGTTCTGGAAGAAATGGAACAACGACCATCGTGTGGGTAAGCCTGTTGACCGCGACGACTGGCACATGACACCTCAGACGGTGAATGCCTATTATAATCCTACGACCAACGAGATCTGCTTCCCTGCTGGTATCCTGCAGCGTCCGTTCTTCGATCCTGAAGCCGACGATGCGTTCAACTATGGTGCCATCGGTGTGGTGATCGGTCATGAGATGACACATGGTTTTGATGACTCTGGTCGTCGTTTCGACAAGGATGGAAACATGAAGGACTGGTGGACTGAAGATGATGGAAAGAAATTTACAGAACGTACCGACAAATATGCTGATTTCTTCTCAGCCATCGATGTGCTGCCTGACCTGAAAGGTAATGGTCGTCTGACCTTGGGTGAGAACCTCGCCGATCATGGTGGTCTGCAGGTTGCTTTCGCTGCCTATCAGAACGCCACGAAGCGCCAACCTCTGGGCGAGATTGACGGATATACGGCCGATCAGCGTTTCTTCCTGGCTTATGCCGGTGTGTGGGCAGGTAATATCTCTGAGGCAGAGATCCGTAAACGTACGAAGAGCGATCCCCACTCACTGGGTCGCTGGCGTGTAAACGGTGCACTTCCTCATATCGGAGCCTGGTACAAGGCTTTTGGTGTCAACGAGCATCAAAAGATGTTTATTCCTGAGGAAAAACGCCTGCAATTATGGTGATTCTGCCTTCAAACAGACACTAAAACGCTTAAAATGCCGTCGTAAATATAAATTTTACGGCGGTTTTTTTGTGATTTTAAAACTTTTTATTAATTTTGCACCTAGCTATAAATTAAAACGCATACATTTATGAACGACGATATTACTATCAACCCGGAAAAAACCAATCGTGGCATGCAAGAGTTGCAGCATCAGGAACTTTTTATGGAAAAGACGGATAATGTTCAGGTGGAACAGCAGATGCAGATGCGTGCAGCCCAGGGAGTCAGTTGCCCTCATTGTGGTTCGGTGAATGAGCCTGGCGCCATGTTCTGTGCCTCATGCGGTAATCCGATGGGAAAGGTCACTTGTCCTAACTGTGGAGCAGAACTTGATCCTGATGCCGACTTCTGTGAGACCTGCAGACACTATATCCGCAAGGATGTCTGTTCGTTCTGTGGCGCCCACCTGTCAGGCAATGAGGCTTTCTGTCCTGAGTGTGGTAGTCCGCGTGGTGGTATCGTCTGTCCCACTTGTCATACACTGAACGACTTCTCGTTCTGTAAGCAGTGTGGTACACCACTGACAGAAGAGGCTCACATGCTGTTGGACCGTGTGAAGGAACTTCCCGAATATAAGGAGATGCAGAAGTTGGCCTCAGAGCTCCAGCAACTGGAACTGGCCCTTCCATATACTTCTGAGCGTGAACTGCTTCAAGACCAGCGAAATATAAAGTTGCGTGAACGTGTACTGACGCTGTTGGCTCAGGATCGCGGCATCAGCAATCCCGAGATTCCGGAGTCTGCCAACAAACGTATGAGCAAGGAGGAGTATGACGCCAAGAAGAAAGACCGTCTCGAGAAGATAGCAGATATCCTCGAGAAGATGGCTCAGGTGCCACAATCCAAACCAGCACAGGTGCGCAACTATGCTATGGCCTGTCGTCCTCGTGGTGTCCGTCTGGCCTGGGAGTGTAATTTCAAGCATGCGCTCCATTCCAGTCCCTGCGGTTGTGCCAAGCCTCAGATGGGTGGCAAGTGGGTCATTTTGGGAAAGAATTCAAAAAAAGAAATTAAAGACGATAAATAAATGAGTACTGAAAGAACTTTCAGACCTGATGCAGGAGGTAACGCTGACAAGACCATGCGACCGGCATCTGTTGATCAGACCATACGACCGGCATCTGTTGATCAGACGATACGTGGCTCTGCCAACAGCATGATGTCGGATGATGCCGATAGCAAGGATAATTACTTCATGCTTAAGGGTGAGGGCTATCGTAATGTCCAGTCGTTGAGCGACAGTTCTGGAGAGGCACAGGTGTTCCTCGTGGAGAAAGACGGTGAGAAATACGTGCTGAAGATCTATTATCCGAACTTTGATGTCAACAAGAAGATACTGCAGAGCGTTTATAACTTTGACTTTGAGATGATCGTCAAGGTCTATGATTTCGGTAAGACCTATGTCGATGGTAAGCATCGCTACTACGAACTGATGGAGTATCTGCAGGGCGGAACTCTCGCTGACTATCATCTGAACGGTGATATGGACAAGTTCAGGAGAATAGCCCTGCAGGGTGCGGCTGCACTGGCCTATTGCCATCAGTGTAATATCCTGCATAAAGATGTCAAGCCAAGCAACTTGTTCTTCAGAGACAAGGAACATACGGAACTCGTCCTGGGTGACTTTGGCATCTCAAGTATCCTCGACCACGACGGCAAGGCGCATAAGACCACCCAGGCCCGCACACCCATCTATGCAGCTCCGGAGATGTACACTGATGTGATCGACGGTGTGGTGGAGGTGATGCCGGCAGCCGACTACTATTCATTGGGTATCTGTCTGATGGCCTTGTGGCTGGGTGAGTCACCGATGAGTACCAATGAAAGGGTGATGATGCGTCAGAAAAACGAAGGTCGTCTTCCGCATATTCAGGAACTCCCTGAGCGTGTCAGGATGATTGTGCAGGGACTGACAGTCGTCAATCCGGCAAACCGCTGGGGCTATGAACAGGTAGAGGAGTGGTTCAAGGGTGGAAGTCCGAAGGTTGACCTCTCGTCTCCGTTCTTGAAATACAAGAGTTTCATCGTCGATCCTGACAGGAACCTGGTGGCCGACAATATCCACGAACTGATACCGTTGCTTCTCGACAATGAGAAACTCGCCATCGGCTATCTGTATAACGGCAGGATCAGCCAGTGGCTTGAGTCGTGTGGAAACCAGAAGTTAAGCACCATCGTGAAGGATATCGTTGTCAACCGTTATCCTGTCGATCAGCGGGCAGGTCTGATAGCTTCCGTCTATGCGATGGAGCCAACATATCCCTATAAGGATGTCAGAGGCAATCTCTGCGATGATATCCATAGTGTGGCTATCTCCCTGCTGAGTTATCAGAAAGAATACGGTATGCTGCTGTCGAATGCTAACGACAGTCTGTTCCTCTATATTGAGTCGCATACTAAGTGTAATATAGATCGTCTGCGTTCTTATTTTAAGAAGTCGGAGAATTACGATCCGCATGTATCTATCATGAGGTTGGTCTTTGAGATCGACCCAGAGATACCGTTTGTCTCCCGTTATCCTTCTTCCACCTTGAAGGAGATTGTCAGGACGTTCGGAAGAGAAAAACTGTCGGTTGACGACTGGCATAGTCTGACCGATGGACGATTGCTGTCGTGGATGTACAGTCATGAAGACCGGATGGCCTGTGAGAGCATGCGTATCCTGACGCAGGGACAGACTTACTCAGAGACGTTGGCCTATAAGGTGCTGTATAACCTGGACCGTGAGGCAGCCTACGATTTGAAGAATGCTTTCACCCCCATGCAGATCGGCGAGATGCTGAACAACCGTCTGAAGAGTGTAGAACATCTGAACGAACAGGATTTCAAGGAGGCCATGGATGATCTGACCGATCTGAATGGCCGGTTCTTCTATTATGCGCAGCTTCATGGCTGGACCGAACTGCTGAACGAATATGTCCGTTGCTTCGATATGAAGAGTGAGGAGAACCGTGAGCGCCTGGGTATCTATGATGCAAAGACGGCAACTTATCGCTTCTGCCGTATCTTAGGTGTGACGCCCACCTATCTGCTGCCTGATGGTACCGAACTGACTGACGGACGAAAGGTCGATGAGTGTCATTTCACTCAGATCCGTGCAGAGATCAGAAACGGCTCTTTCCCCCAGTGGATGGCTGCCTTCTTCCATGAAGACCCGAATGCCGACTTCTCTGAGGCCTATGCCTATGAGAACACGCTCGTGGAGTGGTTGGCTGCCATCGGCAAGATCGATTCTTCCTATACCTATTTCAAGCGCTTCGTGGATGCCCGTGAGGAGACGCTCAACCGTGTGAATGCTGTTCGTAGCAACTGGGGCAAGGCCAAGCGTCGTGAGAACTTCTGGCGGATGGCTTTCTATGCCTTGTGCGGATTGTGGATCCTACTGGTATTGCTGATAGGTGTCAATGATCGTACTTATCTGCTGAACCACACCTTCCTCTCCATCGGTCTGCCTCTTGGTGGTATGACGGCAGTGATTGTCGCTACGCGTGCCTATTTCAGGGGCTACGACGTCATGTTCTCTGGTCTTTGGGGACTGTTGGGTGCGTTGTCGTCGTTTATCCCTATTATTATATTAAGGTATTTCAATCAGTCGCATCCCTCGCTCTTTAATATCATCATCATCGTGATAACGCTGGTGTATATGCTGATCTGTCACCTGACGGATTTCAGGGGCGACCAGAAAGCCGATAGCAAACTGATTTCGGAAGTGCTGGAGAACGACGTGAAATCTACGTTGCTCGAGCCTTTATATTATACGTTCAAGACGAAGTCGTATAAGTTTAACGGTTCGAAGTTCGGCTTGTTGAATGATGTGACCGACCAGGTGCGGTCTATCAGTGGTGAGAGTGTGCTCCACTATATCCTGTGGACGTTACTGGCCTTGATATTTGTGCTCGACTTTATTGTCTTCAGTCCTAGTCTGATGAATGTCAGCAATCCGAATACGGGTACGCTGAATCCTTCTGAGGTGATGAAGCAGATACAGAAAGATGTAGAATAAATGGTTTGCGAGAATTGTCATAAAGAAAACCGGAATATTGCGAAGTTCTGCAAGTGGTGCGGTCAGCCTATATCAGCAAACGACATGCTGGATAAGCTGGTGGGGCTCGACGAGGTGAAACGTCAGCTGAAGACCATCGTGGATACCTATACCTTCCTCAGATCCAGGAAGGACATTGCCAACGTGCGCATCTCTGTGAATGCCATCGTGATAGGTGAGACCGGTACGGGTAAGACCGCTCTTGCTGAGATTCTTCGCGACTATTTCTATAAGCACAGGATTATCGAGAAACCGAAACTGACCATCGTCGATGCGGTCGATTATCAGCGGTTTGTGGATAAGTGGGATGATAACATCAAGAAGGCCAAGAACGGTATCCTCTTCTTTGATAATGTCCAGAAGCTTCTGCCCGACAAGTATTCTAATCAGGTGAATCCGTTGGATAAGTTGTTTGTCGAGATGGACAAGTGGGATGACAATCCTATTGTGATCATCTCTGGTCTGACGAAAGGTCTGGATGATTTCCTGGAGAGCAATCCGGCAGTGGCCAACCGTTTCAAATATACTTTCCGTCTGCCTACGCCAGGCTATTTGGAACTGACGGATATCTGTAAGATGAACCTGCGTACGAAGTATGGTATCACCAAGTTCTCTGCTGAGGCAGAAAACCAACTGTTACGCTTCTTCAAATATCAGGTGAAGACCAAGGACGATACTTTCGGAAACGGTCATCTGGCCAACAAGACGGCAGAGGATATCTTCACCCATTTCATCAGTCGTGGTGCTGATGCCGAACAGGTGGAGAGAGAGGATATCAGAGGATATGTTCCTGAAGAACGGACCGTTGAGGATATTCTGAAGGACCTCGATAAGTTCATCGGCATGGATGAGGTGAAGAGTGCTGTGCGCGAGATAGCCTATGCTGTTCAGAACAGTATCCAGCGTGCAGAACGTGGACTGGGTGAGCAGGAGAAGATGGCCATGCACATCATCCTGACGGGTAACCCGGGTACAGGCAAGACCACCATCGCCCGTAAGTTGGGTGAGATCCTGGCTGCTGTCGGCTACCTCGACAGTGGACATGTGGTTGAGGTCGATCGTGCCAAGATGGTGAGTCCCTATCAGGGAGAGACACCGAAGATTGTCGATCGGTTATGCGACAAGGCGAAAGGGGGTATCCTCTTCGTTGACGAGGCTTACACCCTGGCACCGTTGAGTGCTTCAGGCGAACGTGACAATCAGGGTGCCCAGGCACTGGAGAAACTGATGAAGCGTATGGAGGACGACCGGGGCAAGTTTGTGGTCATCGCAGCAGGCTATCGCACGGAGATGGAGAATCTCTTCCGCATCAATCCCGGTTTCCGTAGCCGTTTCAATTATTTCCTCGATATCAAGGACTACTCTCCGGAACAGTTATATCAGATCATGCTCGTCTTTGCCAAAGAGAAGAAGTATATCTTCTCGCCCGAGGCTGAGGCGCTGGCCAAGAAGATGATCGAGGGACTATACAACTCCCGTGACAAGGACTTCGCCAATGGTCGTACGATGCGCACCCTGTTCGATAATATCTGTAAGAAACAGGCCCAGCGCTTGCAGCAGGAGAGCATCTCTTCCATGACCAACGAGGAACTGATGACGATCGCAGAGGCTGATATCCCATACGAGGCACCGCAGTCTGTCGATATCTCTGAATGTATGAAACAGTTGGACGGTCTGGTAGGCCTGGATGCTGTGAAGAAGGAGATATCCAACCTGGCGGCATTCCTCAATCTGCAGATCAAACGTGGAGAGACCAATACCTTCCAGGGTAAGCATTATGTGTTTACGGGTAATCCCGGTACGGGTAAGACCACTGTGGCACGTATCATGGCTGATATCTTCAAGACCCTTGGCATCGTGGCTCGGGGCCAACTGGTAGAGGCTGACCGCTCTAAACTGGTGGCAGGCTACTCCGGACAGACGGCTATCAAGACCAATCAACTGGTAGATCAGGCGATGGGTGGTGTGTTGTTTATTGATGAGGCTTATACACTCAAGTCGAATGATGGCGACTCCTTTGGGGCCGAGGCCATCGACACCCTCCTCAAACGTCTTGAGGATGATCGTGGTAAGTTTATCTGCATCGTCGCAGGCTATACCGACCAGATGCACGACTTCATCGATTCTAACCCGGGCTTGAAGAGTCGCTTCACACAGACGATACATTTCGATGACTATACACCTGATGAACTGACGCAGATCTTCCTGAATCTGGCCAGCAAGAAGGACTTCACCATTGATGACACGACACGTGCAGCCATCCATCGTCAGTTTGAACAACTTTACCTGCGTCGCGATAAGAACTTCGGTAACGCCCGTGAGGCTCGTCGGGTCTTCGATGAGGCTGTAGAGCGCCAGAGTCAGCGACTCGTGAAACTGATGAACGATCCCGGTTTCCAGGAGAAGGATATGTTCGCTCTGACACAGGATGACCTGCCGATGGCACAGAACGAGGCTGCTCGTCCCCTCGATGAGGTACTTAACGAACTGGATGAGTTCGTGGGTATGCGTACGGTGAAGAACTCTATCCGTCGTCTGGCAGTCCAGAGCATGTTCATGAAACAGCGTGCAGCCATGGGTGCAGGCAAGGTGCAGCAGATGGCGATGAACTTTATACTGACGGGTAACCCAGGAACGGGTAAGACGACCATCTCGCGTAAGATGGGTGAGATCCTTCAGGCGATGGAGATTCTGCCAACCTCGCGCGTGATGGAGGTCAGTCGTGCTACGTTGGTTGGAAAGTATATGGGTGAGACGCCAAAGATTGTCAACAACGTCTGCGACAAGGCCATTGGTGGCATCCTTTTTATCGATGAGGCTTACACGTTGAGCGAAGGTGGCGACCAGTATGGCAAGGAGGCCATCGACACCCTCATGAAGCGTATGGAAGACGATCGTGGTAAGTTCGTGGTGATAGCAGCCGGCTATAAGGATAAGATGGAGACCTTCCTCCAGATGAATCCTGGTCTTGCCAGCAGGTTCACCCACAAACTGCATATCGACGACTATAATGAAGACGAGCTGTTGGCTATCTTTAAGACCATGGCTCATAAAGAACAATACACCTTGTCACCCACGGCAGAGTTCAAGGCGCTCGATACCATCTATAAGATGGTGCTGTCAAAGGACGACTCTTGGGGTAATGCCCGTGAGATGCGTAACCTGCTCGATGCTACCATCCAGAAACTGTCGATCCGTGTATCGCAGATGCCTCCGGATCAGGTGACGAAGGAAACTTATCAGTTGATATTACCAGAAGATATATAAGAGATGATTATTTGTCCTACATGTAGAGAAGAGATCGACGACGATTCACATTACTGCGACCAGTGCGGACAGGCCTTGCTGTTCTGTCAGCAGTGTGGCCGTGTAGGGGTAGGGCGTCGTTGCACCCATTGTGGCGGACTGATGGTGGATCATGGTGGTAAGAGCCGTGACTCCATCACCTCCAGCGGTTCTTCTATTACAGGCTATGCTTCCTATCATTCTATTGTTGACGGAGTCTCTCAGCCTGGCAGCATGAGTATGCCGGTGATGACGCTGTCCAACGACAGTCTGAACATCAGGATTGTGGCGATGAATGGTGCTATCATCGGACGGCGCCAGGGGCCCTATACCCAGTTCTTCGAGAAGCAGGCTTATGTCTCAGGTGTCCATGCCCAGCTGAAGTTTAATCCGCATGTCGGCTGGTGTGTCACCGACAAACATTCTTCGAATGGTACGAAGCTGAATCAGCGACCGGTTCAGCCCGACGTCGAGATGACATTGAAGAATGGTGATATCCTCACCATCGCCAATGTCAGTCTCCAAGTAAACATCAGATAACACATGATTAGATTAGAAATAACGTCCACCAGCCAGGTTGGCTGTGTAAGAAGCCAGAACGAGGATATGGTACTGGTCGATACTCATTTTATTCGTAACAGTGAGTTCTCGACACAGGCATCGCTGAATCATAACGACAGGTATCTGGTGGCAGTGGCCGATGGCATGGGTGGTCATAACAGGGGCGATGTCGCCAGCAACGACGTGCTCCGCAACCTGCAGTTCTATTTCTCTGATATCCCCGAGAAACTGAATGCGGGCGACTTCAACGAGGTGATGGTCGAGTGGCTCGACTCCATCAATAACTTCGTGGCTTCCAAGGGACGTGCCGACGAACAGTTCAAGGGTATGGGTACCACACTCGTAGGACTGGCCTATTACTATGGTGACTTCTATTCGATGAACTGTGGTGACAGCCGACTGTATCGTTTCCGTCAGGGTGAACTGACTCAGTTGACCACCGACCACTCCCTGAATAATATGCTTGGCTCTGAGAAACATACCAATATCATCACCAACTGTATAGGCGGTGGCTGTAACTCCTCCTATATGGATCTGGTACGTATTTCGGATGTATGTCCCGATGATGTCTTCCTGCTCTGTAGCGACGGCCTCACCGACATGCTTTCCAATCAGGAGATAGCCCGGCTGTTGAATGACGGTGCTGATGCTATGGCGCTTGGTGATGCAGCCGTAGAGGCAGGAGGATTGGATAATGTGTCCTGCTGTGTAATAACGATTAAATAACTTCAAGAAGAAATGCCATTAAGACTTCCCGACAGGTTACCTGCCATTGAATTGTTGAAGAATGAGAACATCTTTGTGATGGACAACTCCAGGGCTCACACCCAGGATATCCGTCCTTTGAAGATTGTCATTCTGAACCTGATGCCCCTGAAGATCACGACAGAGACAGACCTGATCCGTTTGCTCTCCAACACTCCGTTGCAGTTGGAGGTCAGCTTCATGAAACTCCGTAGTCATACATCCAAGAATACGCCCATCGAACACATGATGATGTTCTACCGCGACTTTGAGTCGATGCGTACCGAGAAGTTCGATGGCATGATTATCACAGGTGCACCAGTGGAGACCCTCGACTTCGAAGAGGTCACTTACTGGGACGAGATTACCAGTATCTTTGCATGGGCCCGTACCCATGTCACGAGCACCATGTATATCTGTTGGGCTGCCCAGGCAGGCCTGTTCTATCATTACGGCATACCTAAGTACCCGTTGCCCAAGAAGATGTTCGGCATCTTCCCGCAGGTGCCTCTGGATACCGCTCTGCCTATCTTCCGTGGTTTCGATGATGAGTTCATGATGCCTCATAGCCGGCATACCGAGATTCATCGTGAGGATATCCTGGCTAATCCCGACTTGTCGCTGATTGCTGAGTCGCCCGATTGTGGCGTCAGCATGGTGATGGCCAGGGGTGGTCGTGAGTTCTTCATTACGGGTCATCTGGAGTATGCGCCCAACACGCTTGATACGGAGTACCGGCGTGATAAGGGCATCCGTGACGATGTGGAGATGCCAAAGAACTACTATCGTGATAATAATCCCGATAATCCCCCTCTGGTGACATGGCGTGCCCATGCCAACCTGCTCTATTCGAACTGGATCAACTATTATGTTTACCAGGAGACTCCGTTTAACATCGACGACATTAAATAGACTATAGTAGAATTGACCCCATTAGAACTGTTAGCTCCAGCCAAGAATCTGGCCTGTGGCCTTGCTGCCATAGACCACGGGGCTGATGCTGTCTATATGGGGGCTCCGCGCTTCGGGGCCAGGGCTTCAGCTGGTAACAGTCTGGAGGATATCCGTCAGTTGTGTCAATATGCCAACCGCTTCCGGGCGAGGGTGTTTGTCACGTTGAACACCATCATCTATGATGATGAACTGGAGGATGTCAGTCGTTTGCTCGACGAACTGGCCGACACAGGTGTGGATGCCATCCTCGTACAGGACATGGCTGTCCTGCAGTTGATGGCAGAGCGTCAACAGGCAGGCCATCCCTTGCCTTTTGCCATCCATGCCTCTACTCAGACCGATAACCGTACGTCAGAAAAGGTTCGTTGGTTACAGCGTCTGGGTTTTTCTCGTGCTGTCCTGGCTCGTGAGTTGTCTGCAGAAGAGATTGCGCAGATTCATCACGATGTGCCCGGTATCGAGCTCGAGGTGTTTGTCCACGGGGCTTTATGTGTGAGCTACTCCGGTGTGTGCTATGCTTCCCAGCATGGTTTCCATCGTAGTGCTAATAGAGGAGAGTGCGCCCAGTTTTGCCGGATGCGCTTTTCCTTGCTCAACGCCGAGGGTTGGGAGGTGGAGCCTGAGCGCTACCTGCTGTCATTGAAGGATCTGAACCTGAGTTCCGACCTTCGACAGTTGGTAGAGGCTGGAGCCACCTCCTTTAAGATCGAAGGTCGGCTCAAGGATGTGGCTTATGTCAAGAATGTGACGGCAGCCTACAGCGAACTGCTGAATGCGATAGTCCGTGAACACCCTGACCGTTATTGCAGGGCTTCCGACGGTCATTGTGAATATACGTTCAAACCCGATCTGAACCGTACGTTCAATCGGGGCTACACCACGTATTTCGTCAATGGTCGTCAACCAGGCATCGCCTCTTTCGATACCCCCAAGGCGGTGGGTGAGTTTGTGGGAACGGTCAAGGAGATACGGCGCGACTCCTTTAATGTGGCAGGTGTCCGTAGCTTTGTCAATGGCGATGGCCTCTGTTTCCTCAACCAGGATCATCAGTTTGAAGGTCTTCGTGCCAACAGGGTGGAGGGCAATCGTATCTATCCTTATAAGATGCCTGTGGGTTTGCGTCCGGGCATGTCGCTCTATCGCAGCAGCGATCAGGAGTTCGAAAGGGTCTTGTCTAAGTGCAGTGCTGTTCGACGGTTGCCAGTCAGTCTTTCTCTCTCTGCCATCGATGATGGTTTCCGGTTGTCTGCTTCCTGTCAGTCGCGGGTGGTCAGTTGTCATTTCGCGTTTGAACATCAGCAGGCTCAGAAACCGCCACATGAGAATATCCGTCGCCAACTCTCCAAGTGGGGCGACACGATCTATGCCTGTACGTCTGTTGACATCCCCGACGATTTCTCTTTCTTCATCCCAAACAGCATGCTCTCAGAGATGCGTCGTCAGGTGGCAGAAGCCTTGGAGCAGTCTCCGGTGCCTGTGTCTCCTCAGCCGGCTCAGATCCATCTGGAGGCTGGTCCAGCAGTCCCTCGCTACGACTATCCATATCTCCATAACATCGCGAATCATCTGGCCAGCGAGTTCTATGGCGTTGATGGCTTGACGGCTTATGAGTTGAAGGGTGGGGAAGGACCTCTGATGCAGTGTCGCCATTGCATCCGTTATAGTCTCGGCTATTGCGTGAAACGGGGTGGTCGTCAACCAGAATGGCGCGAACCTCTCTTTCTGCGACTGGGAGATGGTCGTCGTTTCCGTCTGGAGTTTGATTGTAGGAATTGTCAGATGAATGTTTTTGGGGTTTGAGGTTTGAGATTTGAGATTTGAGGTTTATCATATGGCTGGTAGAAGATGGATGAGGGCACTGCTCTTGTCACTGTTCGCTATGTTCTATTCATTCCTCATGACATCCTGTTATAATCAGGGGCCATTGACTTCCGATGCCTGGGATCTGACCAGTCAGCAGTTAGACTCCATCTCTTTCTATACCACTCATCACTATACCCAGAATTATAATTTCGTTGTGACGGGCGACTCTCTGGTTGTGGTGGCCCAACAGCCTGAGGATATGTCTGTCCCCGAGGTGGTGTCTTTGGAGATGCAGACGACAGAGGGAGAGATACAGAAAGACTCCATCACGATCCATCGTCACGAACGGATTGTGGTGGCTGACATCAAGACGTTGCCTGCTGATACCATCGATTCTGTCTGGGTGAAGGTGGCGCGCGATCAGTTGACGTTCGGATGGGTCCATGAGAAAGAACTGTTGGCTAAGGTGTCTCCCGACGACCCTATCAGTCAGTTCATCGATTTCTTCTCCGATGCCCATCTGTTGATATTCCTGGCTTTCGGTGTCATCGTGGTCGCTATCTATGGTGTCCGTTTCCTCCTGAAGCGTGGTTCCAAGATTGTGCATTTCAATGATATCCCCTCGTTCTATCCTACGGTGCTCTGTCTGCTCATCTCTGCGTCGGCAGTCCTCTATAGTTCCATCCAACTTTTTGGGGCAGAGACGTGGCGTCATTTCTATTATCATCCCTCGCTCAATCCTTTTGCCCTGCCGTTCTGGCTGGGACTCTTCGTGTCGTCTGTCTGGGCAATCATCATCGTGGCGATTGCCACGGTCGAGGATGTCACCCGTCATCTTCCTTTAGGATCATCCATCCTCTATCTGGCTGGCTTGGCGGCGGTCTGTGCAGTCTGTTATGTGGTCTTCAGCATCACCACCTTATATTATATAGGTTATCCGCTACTGATAGCCTACTTTGTCTTTGCTGTCCGTCGCTTGTCTCTTCAAGAGACCATCTGAGTCCCCTCACACCATCATCAGTTCACTCATCACCATGTCACTCACAAACAGACCTTGTCTTGTGAGGTGCAGTCGGTTGTCGGTACATACTATCAGTTGGTCATCGATAAACCGTTGGGCGTTCAGCAGACAATACGTTCGGTGCTTCTCAGAAAGCGTTGTGAGGTCGAGTCCCTGTCGTGTCCTAAGGGCTACGGTGACCATATCATTATAGCGTGTGTCCTCGTCGAGCAGCTCTTCCTCATAACAGGGCCTTCCTTGTTCCATGGCTTCCATATATTGCATGATGTCAGCCGTGTTCCAGCGCCTGCAGGCTTTCCCGTCATACGAGTGGGCAGCAGCCCCCAAGCCGATGTAGGGTGTCTGGTTCCAGTAGTTGCTATTGTGCCTGCTATGACAACCGGGCTTGGCGAAATTCGAGATCTCATAGTGCTCGTAGCCTGCAGTTTCCAGTTGATCGATGAGCGTATAGTACATCTGTCGTTCCAGTTCCTCGTCGGGTAGTGATGCGTTCAGGGCATCATCCCTCATCACCATCCGGTGGAGTGGGGTACCTTCCTCAATCATCAGACAGTAGGCAGACAGATGTTCTGCCCCTAAGGCGAGGGCTTGGTCGATGTCCGCTTTCCAGTCAGTCATTGTCTCCCCGGGAAATCCGTACATCAGGTCGATGCTGATATTCTCGATGCCGGCCTTTCTCAGTCTGTCGAAGGCAGTCATCACCTGGTCTGCACTATGTCTGCGGTGCAGGAACTGCAGGCGCTCATCACTGAACGTCTGTACCCCCATGCTCACCCTGTTTACGGGCAGACTGCTCAGTTCCTGTGCAAAGTTCTCCGTCACGTCATCGGGATTCACTTCGATAGTCACCTCTGCATCCTTCTCCACCTTATTATATATATAGATGGTCTCAAACAACCGATGCAACTGTTCCCCCGTCAACTGCGAAGGGGTTCCCCCACCCAAATAGATAGTCCCAAACCTCAAACCTCCAACCTCAAATCTCAAATCTCCAACCTCTCTGCACACTGCCTCCACATACCGTTGACGCAGTTCAACAGCCGTCGTCGAGTAAAAACCGCAGTAAATACAACGGCTTTTACAGAAAGGAATATGAATATATAAACCTGCCATTTCTCGTTTAAATCGCTACAAAGTTACGATGAAACGAGCGAAATACCAAATGCGAAAAGCACAGAAGTACTAATTTTGCTTAATATTTAAAAGAAATCTTTGGTTGTTTGTGGGAAAATGTCTAATTTAGTGCCCACAAAATGAAATTATTCACCTAAAACTAAAAATGATATGAAAGTTTATCAGACAAACGAGATTAAGAACATTGCGCTGCTTGGCAGTGCGGGTAGCGGCAAGACGACCCTTGCCGAAAGTATGGTTTACGAGGCTGGCATCATCAAGCGCCGCGGCACCGTAGAGAGTAAGAACACCATGAGCGACTATTTCCCTGTTGAGCAGGAATACGGCTACTCGGTGTTCTCTACTGTTTTTCATGTGGAGTGGAACAACAAGAAACTCAACATCATCGACTGTCCGGGTTCCGACGACTTCGTGGGTGGTGCCATCACAGCCCTCAACGTTACCGACCAGGCCGTGCTCCTCATCAATGGTCAGTATGGTCCTGAGGTAGGTACGATGAATGCCTTCCGTAACACAGAGAAGCTGAAGAAGCCCGTCATCTTCCTGGTCAACCAGCTCGATCGCGACAACTGCGACTTCGACCAGATCCTCTCTCAGCTGAAAGAGGTCTATGGTCCTAACTGTGTGCCTGTTCAGTATCCTATTGCTACAGGTGCTGGCTTCAACAGCGTCATCGACGTGTTGCTGATGAAGAAGTACTCTTGGAAGCCCGAGGGTGGTGCTCCTATCATCGAGGATATCCCTGCCGATCAGTTGGAGAAGGCCAAGGAGTGGAAG
>OMXO01000172.1:562-2192 GCA_900315035.1 uncultured Prevotella sp. | reverse complement strand
GGTGGCAATGGAAGGTCTGGAGGCTATGGAACAGTGGATGCGCGAACTGGGACTGGCGATGAATATCACCGACTGCGGTGCCAAGCCCGAACAGATCGAAGGAATGGCTGATGCCTGTCCGATCTGTCAGGGTGGCTACTACATCTTGAATCGTGACGAGGTTGTACAAGTTTTGAAGTAAAGCATTATTGCTAAGTCTTATGATAGCAGCAAACGGTTTCGCTCAGGGCGTGATTGACTACGAGGCCAACCTCCGTGCCCTCTACTACGACCTGGCTGGTGCACACTCTCCTGAGGTCATCCGCATGCTGCTCACCATCACCACGCCCGACCATCTGCTCTACGGATCCGACTATCCCTACGTCGCTCCACAGGTGCTCAAGCAGAGTTTGGCGAGGATGAAGGACTATCTCTCGAAAGAGCCCGATCTCGCACCATTCAAGGAAATGATTCTGTGGAAAAATGCGAAGTGGCTGTTGGGACAAACAGGGGAAAAGCCATCAGCAGCAACTGCTACAGCAAATATGATTGTACGCATTGCTGAGATTGAGGTGTTCCCACAGTATTTGGAAGAATACTTAGCCTTCGCCAACGAGGTGGATCGCCTCAGTATAGAGCGCGAGCCTGGCGTTATTTGCTTGTTCCCCATGCAGAGTGCCGAGGATTCCACAAAGATTCGCATCCTGGAAATCTATGCCTTACAAGCAGGGCACGCTCCACATGGTGAAAGACCTCAAGCTACCCACCATGAAGCCACTCGACCCAGAGACGATGAAACTGATATTCAAAAAACAGAGATAACAATGCAAAAGATTCTATCATTTTTAGCAGTCATGCTGTTCTGCAGCTGTTCTGCAGACAACGAAGTGAAGGCAGAGGTACCTACTATGAATCAAATTTATATCACTATCGGTGGACAAACGCAAAGCGTAACACTGGTTGACAATGACGCGACACACGAATTAGTTGCCGCACTTCAGAACGCCCCCATAACCGTCACGCTCAACGATAACAATTTCGAGATTTGGGGCTCTTTGGGCACCTGGAGACATCGTGCTCTATAACGGCAGCAATATCTGCATCTTCTACAGTTCTAACTCATGGAGTTATACTCGTCTGGGAAAGATCGACAATCTGTCAGAGAGCGAGTTGCGCACATTCCTGAAAGCTGGCCAAAGCAACATCAGCGTGACTTTATCGCTGTCATCTGGCACAACTGCCATCAAGAGTATCAATGGTCATCGTTTGGAAGATGGAGCATATTACTCTCTGAATGGTGTAAAAGTTGATAATCCATCCAAGGGATTATATATAAAAAATGGTAAAAAGGTAATATTATAATGCAAAGAATCGTTTTATTATTAATCGCAATCATGACTATGTCTAAAATAGATGCACAAACGCTGACTGAGCGTCAGCAGGGATTGGCAGCATGTGCCTGCCTGATGGCACAGGGTGATATGAATCGTTTGGAGCCTGCCGTGCGTATGGCACTTGACAAGGGTGTAACCATCAACGAACTGAAGGAGGCTTTCTCACAACTCTATGCCTACACAGGATTTCCACGTTCACTGAACGCACTTGGAGTATTGAATAAGGTGTTGGAGGACAAACAGCCTAACTGGCAGGA
>OMXO01000172.1:0-553 GCA_900315035.1 uncultured Prevotella sp. | reverse complement strand
TTCAACTATGAGTTCTGTCCGCAGGATGACTACTATCTGAAGTCTCACCTCTTTGGTGACATCTTCGCTGGCGACCAGCTCTCTGCTGCCGACCGCGAGATTGTTACTGTAGCAGCTCTGAGTGGTCTCGAAGGCGTTGTTCCCCAACTCGCCGCCCACAAGCAGGGTGCCGTAAATATGGGTAACTCGCAGCAGCTAGTGGATGAACTCTGTGCTTGGCTCTGCAACGAGGGCTACACCCTCAGCACCAAGTGGCCTAAGGGCGAGCCTAATCCTTACGGCAAGTACTTCATTGGTCAGAGTTATCTGGCAGATGTCGGCGGTGGTGTCATGAATGTTACTTTCGAGCCCCGTTGCCGTAACAACTGGCACATCCACCACAAGCAGGTGCAAGTCTTGATTTGCGTTGCTGGTCGCGGCTGGTATCAGGAATGGGGCAAGGCTCCTATCCCAATGACTCCCGGCACCGTCATCGCCATCCCTGCCGAGGTGAAGCACTGGCATGGAGCCCAGAAGGACTCATGGTTCCAGCACCTCACCTATCATAAAGATG
>OMXO01000056.1 GCA_900315035.1 uncultured Prevotella sp. | reverse complement strand
TGGTCAATACAGAAGCAATCGCTGCAGTGTCTTCTTCTGTAGCATCGGTATCGGGTGGCGGTGTTGTGGCATTGCCTCAAATGACACCCGAACTCGAGGAGGCCACAACAAATTATGTTGATGAACTGAAACGACTGACAGAGATGCTTTCCCGTGTGTCAGTACAGAGCGAGAAACTGTCTCACGACTCAGAGGAGATGGAGAATCTGAACCGTACGTTGACGGGCATCTGCAAGGTCTATGAATTGCAGTTGAAGAGTGCAAGCTCACAGATAGGTACGATTGATGAGATTAATGCCCAGACAAAGAGAATGGCAGAACAGATAGCAGAGTTGAATAAGATCTACACACGGATGATCGAAGCGATGTCGGCAAGGGCTAATCTGTAAATCTGCAAGGGTAGTTGTCAAAATGTAAGATAAACAATGGCAATCAGAAAAAGACCGGTATCTCCACGCCAGAAGATGATCAATCTAATGTATGTCGTCTTGATGGCAATGTTGGCGCTGAACGTGTCAACAGAGGTGCTCAATGGCTTCTCGATCGTTGAGGAAAGTCTGAACCGTACGACGGCAGGATCTTCTAAGGAGAACCAACTCGTCTATGATAATCTGGAGATGCAGATGAGACTCAACCCCGCAAAGACGAAGGAGTGGTATGAAAAGGCGAAGGAGGTGAGGCGCATCAGCGATTCGTTGTATCATTTTGCTGATGAACTGAAGTTGGCTATCGTCAAGGAGGCTGACGGTGAGGATGGTTTGGTAGAAGATCTGAAGAATAAAGAGGACCTTGAAGCTGCAAATCAGGTGATGCTGGCTCCTGGACGTGGTCGGGGTAAAGAGTTGTATCAAGCTATTGCCTCTTTCCGGAGTCGTATTATAGGGATGACTAAAGATATGAGCAAGCAGCAGATTATCAGTGCCAACCTCTCAACCAACATTCCTGCTAAGGCAAAAGCTATGGGAAAGAACTGGCAGGAGTATATGTTTGAGGATATGCCTGCCGCAGCCGCCGTTACGCTGTTATCAAAACTTCAGAGCGATGTTCGATATGCTGAACGTGAAGTACTTCATACTCTGGTCCAGAATATTGATGTGAAGGATATCCGTGTAAATGCATTAAATGCGTTTGTGATTCCCAATTCTCAGACGGTAGTTCGGGGCGACCGTTTCTCTGCCCGTATCGTGATGGCTGCCGTTGATACGACTCAGGTGCCTGATATCTATATTGGCAATCAGAAAGTGGATTTGAATAATGGCCTTTATGAGACCGTTTGTGGGCGAACCGGCGATTTTACATTAGCAGGCTATATGGAGACGGTTAATGGAAATGGTGATCGCATCCGTCGCAACTTCAGTCAGAAATATACTGTGGTGGATCCGAGTGCAACGGTTTCTGCCGATCTGATGAATATGCTTTATGCCGGCTATAATAATCCAATCAGTGTGAGTGTGCCAGGTGTTCCTCTGAATAAAGTGCAGGCTTCTATGACCAATGGTACATTGCAGGCTGTAGGGCCAGGCAGATATATTGCCCGTCCGTCAAAAATCGGACAAGATGCTGTGATCACGGTCGTTTCTACTAATACCGGTCATCCGCAGCAGATGGGACAGTATAAGTTCAGAGTCAGGAAACTGCCAGATCCAACACCTTATATTACTATGAAGGATGAGCATGGTAATCCGATACGTTACAAAGGCGGCGGACTGGCAAAGTCTCAGTTGGTTGCATCTGATGCCATCGGGGCAGCTATTGACGACGGCATACTGGATATCGCCTTCCGGGTGCAGAGTTTTGAGACAGTGTTCTTCGATAATATGGGTAATGCAGTACCGATGGCCTCGGAGGGAGCCTCGTTCTCAGCCAGACAGAAGGATACTTTTCGTAAACTGGCACGAAACCGCCGTTTCTATATCTCGAGGGTGACGGTTGTTGGCCCTGATGGCCTGACGCGTACTTTACAGAATCCAATGGAAGTAATCGTAAAATGATGAAGATATGAAAAGAGTATTGTTCTTATTAATGATAACGCTTGTGTCGAGTGTGGCTGTCGGACAACCTAAACAGCGCCGGGTACAGGCTCAGGCTAAGACTCAGAATCAGCAGCAGAAGAAAAGTCCTTCGTCTGCTATGTCAATGCGTGCCCAGATATCATTTCCTACGGCATTGGATATCCCTGAAGAGGTGGTGTGGCGTCGTGACATCTACCGCGAACTGGATCTGACACAAGATGCCAATGCAGGTCTTTATTATCCCGTAGAGCCACAGGGGAAACAAGTGAATCTCTTTACTTATATCTTCAAACTCGCTCAGAATGGCTATATTCCTGTCTATGAATATCCTACTGATGGAAGTGACGTTTTCACGGATGAGGCGAAGGTGGATATGAAGACCATTCTCGACAACTACCATATTTTCTATGAAGAGCAAGACGGTAAGCTGAAAGTGGATAACAGTGATATCCCTTCTTTGGAAGTGAAGAAGTTCTATCTGAAAGAGAGTGCTTACTATGATCAGGCAAATTCTTCATTCCATATTAAGGTTCTGGCTTTATGTCCAGTCATGATGCGGGATGATGATTTTGGGGGTGAGGCTACACAGTATCCCTTGTTCTGGGTGAAGTATAGTGATCTGGAACCCTTCCTGAACCGCCAGACGGTGATGCCCAGCAGCTTGAATAATGCTGCCACAATGTCGATGGATGATTATTTTACACTGCATATCTATCGTGGTAATATCTACAAGACGAATAATGCTCAAGGCAAGACGCTGCTTCAGTTGTGCGATGGCGATGCAAATAAAATGACTGCAGAGCAGAAACGCATAGAGAAAGAATTGCAGGACTTCCAGAAAAACATCTTTGGCGATCCGGCAAAGAAAGACTCTCTCGATAGTATTGCTAAACTCGATGTCAAAAATATGAAGATTCGGAAATCATCGAGTCGCAGTTCGCGTCGTACTAATGTCAGCAGTTCGAAACGGCGTGGAAGTTCATCGTCAGGCAGCAGCTCTGCCCGCGTCACTGTTCGTCGCCAGCGCCATTGATGTGTTAAATACATCGGGATCTGTCGGAGAATCATCTTTTTTTCGTATCTTTGCACCATATTAGTGATTTAAATAGGAGAAGAAGATGAAAAGAATAGTTTCGTTAGTAGCATTCCTTTGTGCTATGACATGGTCTGTTCAGGCTCAGGGCCTAAAGTTTGGTGTCAAGGGTGGCCTGAATATTTCGAAGATGTCTTTCAGTAAGGATGTGTTTGACTCGGATAATAAGACCGGTTTCTATGTAGGTCCGACAATTAAGTTGTCTCTGCCCTTAGGATTCGGACTTGATATTGCTGCATTATACGATCAGCGTAGTACTGATGTAAAAACAGATGCTAAACCAAGTGGTACTACTGTCGCAGTATATGCTGGCGACGAAAAGATTACTCAGAAATCGATTCAGATTCCTGTAAACCTTCGTTACAATATTGGCCTTGCCGCTTCTGCCGGCATCTATCTGGCTGCTGGGCCCCAATTTGGTTTCCCTGTTGGTGACAAGGTGTATAATACGAAGGTCGGAGAGTATCGTTTGAAGGATGCCAATCTGAGCATCAACTTCGGTGCTGGCGTCTATCTGCTGAAGCACTTGGAAGTTGGTTTCACCTATAACCTTGCTGCTGGTAAGTCGGGGGAGTTTAAGAACTGGGATGATGTCGATACCCATAATAATGCCTGGCAGATAGGTGCTGCCATCTATTTCTAAAAAGATCTTGTTCGTAGATGTAATCCTGCCTCTGCCGCTCGACGGCATGTTCACCTATTCCGTTCCATCATCGCTTGAGGAACAGGTGCAGGTAGGCTTGCGCGTTATTGTTCCCTTTGGGAGGAACAAAACTTACGTTGCAGTCATCTCAAAAATTCATCATCAGGCACCTGAAGGATATCAGACTAAGGATATCTTTCAGATCCTTGATAGTGAGCCTGTCTTGTTGGATAGTCAGCTGAAGCTCTGGCAGTGGATTTCTGATTATTACATGTCACCTGTTGGTGAGGTCTATAAGGCCGCTCTCCCTTCTGGACTGAAGGTGGAAGATGGCTATAGGCCTAAAACGGAAACGTATATCCGACTGGTATCTAAATTGTGTAATGAGCAGTCGCTTCATGTGGCTCTTAATATGTTGCATAGGGCTGAGAAACAGCAGGCGGCTTTGATTGACTATCTCGCATTGTCGCATTGGGATAGCCTAGAGGGGAATACATGTCGCGAACCTATAGAAGAGATATCCCGTGACGAATTGCTGAATGCAGGCCATTCACTTCCGATTGTCAATGCCTTGATTAAGCGTGGATTTCTGGAGACTTATGAGTGTGAAGTGGGAAGGCTCAACCATGCAGGTGAAGCGCATCTCGAGAACATCAAACCTTTGAGCGATGTCCAACAAGATGCTTATAATCATATCATGCTTTCATTCTTGAAGAAGAATGTCACGCTTCTACATGGTGTAACCTCTAGCGGGAAAACAGAAATCTATATTCACCTTATTCAGCAGGCACTTGAGAAGAAGCAACAGGTGCTCTATTTGCTGCCAGAAATCGCATTGACTGTGCAGATTATGCAACGCTTGCAGAATGTGTTCGGTCATCGACTTGGAATCTATCATAGTAAATATTCAGATGCAGAGAGGGTGGAAATCTGGCAGAAGCAGCTTTCTAAAAATCCTTATGATGTGATTCTCGGGGCGCGCTCTGCCGTGTTCCTACCGTTTCAGAATTTAGGTCTGGTCATTGTTGATGAGGAGCACGAGGCCAGTTACAAACAACAGGATCCTATGCCCCGTTATCATGCTCGTTCTACGGCTATTGTCTTGGCACAGATGTTTGGGGCAAAGACGCTTCTTGGAACGGCAACTCCATCATTGGAAACCTATTATAATGCTAAGACTGGTAAATATGGATTGGTAGAACTCTTCCAACGCTATAAGGGTATTGAATTGCCGGAGATACAGGTTGTAGATATCAAGGACTTGCAACATCGCAAGATGATGAATGGTCCTTTCTCTCCTTTGTTGTTGGCAAAAACGCGTGAGGCATTGGAGCGTGGAGAACAGGTTATTCTTTTCCAGAACCGTCGTGGCTATGCGCCGGTTATTGAGTGTAAGCAGTGTGGCTGGGTGCCTCATTGCCAGCATTGTGATGTCAGCCTCACTTATCATCGTCATTTGAATCAGTTGTCATGCCATTATTGCGGTTATACTTATCAAGTGCCGACGGAATGTCCTGCCTGTGGATGCAAAGAACTGCGTACCAAGGGGTATGGAACCGAAAAGATTGAGGCAGAGGTACAGGATATATTCCCGGAAGCTCGTATTGCCAGAATGGATCTTGATACAACCCGTAGTAGGAATGCATACGAACGAATCATCAGCGATTTCTCTGCTGGTCGGACGAATCTGCTTATTGGCACGCAGATGATTTCCAAAGGACTTGACTTCGATAAGGTAAGTGTGGTAGGTATCCTTAATGCTGACTCTATGCTGAACTATCCGGATTTCAGGGCCTACGAGCATGCTTTTATGATGATGTCTCAAGTGAGTGGTAGGGCAGGGCGGAAAGGAAAGCGAGGACTGGTCATCTTACAGACAAAGGATCCTAAAGTGCCCATTATTCAACAAGTGGTTCATCATGATTATTCTGCGCACTATCAGACCTTGATAGTTGAGCGCCAACATTTTAATTATCCGCCTTATTTCCGACTCATTTACGTTTATCTGAAACATCGTCAGGACTATTTGGTGGAAACGGCTGCTGTAGAAATGAGTAGCCGACTGCGCCAATGGTTTGGAGCGCGCGTCCTTGGTCCTGACAAACCGTCAGTAGCAAAAGTAAAATCACTATCCATCCGTAAGTTGGTCATGAAGTTGGAACTCGGCCTTAACATGGCTGAGGTCCGGAAATATTTAGCGCTTGCCCAGCAGCAGATGCTACAAGACAAGCGCTATTCTTCGCTTCAGATTTATTACGATGTCGATCCTCTGTAATCTGTCCCCTAGGATTTAGAAGTTCAGTTCACAGCCGATACCCAGTACTCGGTTGGTACGGGTGAAGGTGTCTTTGACAAGGGGCTCTTGAGAGGTTACACGGTCATAGTCGTCATAGTTGGTCTGGAAGTAGGCTGCCTTCAGTGTTACCATATCAGAGGCCTTGTAATTGAAGCCAAAGCCAAAACTCATGCTGTTCACAACGAACGACATATCGTTCATATAGGCATCAGTAAGCTGGTAGCGGGTAACTTGGGTACCTGTAGAGATGGTCAGTTTGTTTGTAATATCCCACTCGGCACCTGCAAGATATTCATTGGTTCCTCCATCGAGCAGGTTCTGGGTGTTGTTATACCACTTGACGTTTGTGTCATAGAAATGGTGATATCCGAGATTGACGCGCACCTCATCTGTGATGTTCCACATGGCACCTACAGCCAACTGAGCAGGTGAGTCTTCATCGATTTTCTCTCCATCACGGAACTTGTTGACGGCAGGAATCTCGCTGGCCTTGTTAACAGTTGATTCGTTGTGCATTTGAATCTGAGTCTTGAATTCATATTTGGCAGCAAAGTTGAACTGGCCTACGCGCCAATCAATACCAATCACAGGAGCAACACCTACACTCCACTGGTTACAGAGCAGATTAACGCCTTCTGAATATTTCTGCAGATTGTTCAAATTGGTGTTTGTCGCATCGAGAGTTGCTGCTGAGCCTTCGAGCTGTGTTTTTGTAGCTGCAAGCACCTGATATTCAGGCAAGGATGTTGCGCCCATAGCCTCGTACTGAGCCATGCCAGCATTGACTTGTTCCAGACTGCTATTAACATAGCTGATACCGCCATCGACCATTGCTGTGGCAGACTGAAGGAAACTTCCAAAATCCTGATAGCCACCAGCAGTCTTTACCATGATATTGCTGATTTTGGCTTTGTAAGTGGCAGTACCGTAAAGTACGCGAAGACCGCCATAGACAGCCAGATCAGGGGTGATCTTATAGGCTGCACCCAATTGGAAACCGAAATAGTACTGGCGACCTTCCATATAGCCGTCCATATCATAGCCACTAACACCGGGTGCGGGCTGTCCCAGGGCTGTTGCAATCTGGTCAAGTCCCCTTAGCTGATGAGCAATACCACCAACCACACTTTCAAAAGATCCAAGACCTTCAGAGAACTCACAACCACCGCCACCACCAGGGACGGAGAAATTGAACTGTACGCTCCAATTACCTTTATTATATGCGCCTTGAAGTGATGGGATGAATGGGGCATCTGCGACTCCTTCAAAAACCTTTCTGGATTCACCGTTGTTCTTGCGGCCGAGTGCAAAAACAGGATTCGTACTGGTGATCGTACGTGTCTGGTGGGCATATTGCCAGTTGAATCCAATATGTACACCTTCGGGAAGGAAGGCAACACCTGCGGGGTTCGAATAAACACCATCGAGACCTATGGCTGCATCGCGAGCTGGATTTCTTAAGAAGTCAATACTTTGGTTCGTATTTGTTAAAATGCCACCAGCCGTGGCCGTGGTTGTTGCTGTCAGCATCGCGCAGACAAGCAGAACATTAATCTTTTTCATATCCTTAAACATCTTTTTACCAAAAAACTGGGTGCAAAGGTATATTTATTGTTCCGATTATCGCTGTTTGCGCACACAGAGTTAACAACTATTAACCATTAATAGGGAAATTCCTGCACAAAAAAGCCTGTTTGTGCAATAATTTCTTGCACAAACAGGGCGCGAAGTGTGCAGTCTATACCTATTTTTTTAGTTCTGGATAGCTAAGACGAGTGTGATAGATAGTCTTTAGTTTCTCTATAAGCACTGTCTTGGCATAGGCAATATCTCTGAAGGTTATCGGACTGTCCTTAAAATACCCTTCTGCCACCTGCGCGTCTATCAGTTTGTTGACCAACTCGCGGATGGTCTTCTCTGTATAGTCGGGTAAAGAGCGCGATGCGGCTTCTACAGTATCGGCCATCATCAAAATAGCTTGTTCTTTAGTAAAGGGATTAGGACCGGGATATGTGAACAGTAGTTCGTCAATATCGTCGTTGGGATGTGCATTCTTATATTGCACAAAAAAGTATTTTGTTTTTCCTTGTCCGTGGTGGGTGGTGATAAATTCTTTAATAATATTGGGTAGATTATATTTCTCGGCGAGTTTAATGCCTTCTGTCACATGACTGATAATCATCTGGGCACTATCAATGGCTCCCAACTTCTCGTGTGGATTAATGCCCGATTGGTTCTCTGTAAAGTAGATGGGATTCATCATCTTGCCAATATCGTGGTATAAGGCGCCTGTTCTGACCAACTGGCTTTTGGCGCCGATCTTATTGGCAATCTCAGCTGCCAGATTCCCCACCTGGATAGAGTGCTGGAAAGTGCCGGGAGCCACCTCGCTCATCTTTCGGAGTAGCGTCTTGTTCATATCCGATAATTCGATGAGGGTAATGTTTGAGGTGAAGCCGAAAGTCTTTTCTATGACATAGAGTAGGGGGTATGAGCAGAACAGAAGTACGCCATTGATAATAAGATAGTTGTATTCGCTGAGACTAATATTCAAGAGATCGTTGTTCCGCATCCACTCCAATGAGAGATTCGAAAGACCGGAAGCAAGTGTCACGAGTACGGCTGTCCAGAATAGTTGTGAGCGGCTGGATAACTCCCTGAGCGAGAAGATGGCAGTAAAGCCTGCAACAAGTTCAACGCAGACAAATTCCAAAGGATGCTGTAGAATGCAGGCACAAGTCATAATCAGGGTTGTATGTGCCATGAATGCCGTACGTGAGTCCATAAACACGCGTACGAAAATCGGTACCATAGCGAATGGCACTATGTAAACGTGTAGCACATTGTGCTCAATCATCAGCGACGCTACCACTACAAAGAGGGCTATCAGTGAGTAAAGCATGGCAATGGAACGTGGCTTCTCGAAATAATCCTTACGGAAGAGGGTTAGGTAGATGGTGAAGCATGTCACCATAATCAGAACGTATAGAATCTGGCCAAGGATAGTTAGATTGACACCTTTCTTGTTCTCTTCCAGGCGTTCTATTTCTTTTTTGTACGACATGAGGATGTTATAGGTTTTCTTATCGACAATGTCGCCTCTGTCGATAATCTTCTGTCCCCTCTGTACAATGCCGCTAGCCAGCGCAATGCTGTTGCGCAACTCGTTCAGGCTCGTCTCGCTGCGATCCTTGTCGTATGTCAGGTTTGCACAGATATAGTCGTTAAGGTTGCATTTCTGGAGAATGTCCTTGTACTTGGCCAAAGAGGAGTCCAGGAAAATCTGCTCATAGGCTGAGACCACCGAATACATGTCCTTGATGGGTGTACTGACGGCATCTTTACCATTGATGATCCTGATCATCCGTGTGGTGTCCTGATGCAGTCTGGTGTAGTCGGAATTATTCATGATGCCCTTGTCATACAGATCCCTCAGACGATTGGCAACGATGCTCAGGAAATCATCGGGAAGGCCGGGGATGCCTTCGTTGTAGTCTTTGTAGAATTGCCTGATTTCCTTGCCCGATATCTCGGTGTTTAGAATATAATAGGGTTCGTATTGCCTCATCAGACTGTCACGTTCAATCTTGACAGCCTCTTCACTCTTGTAGATGGGGAAATCGAAAGGTGCACTCAGGTCTGTATATATCCAAGGTTTACCGCGTTCAATTTTGAAATTGGCATAGTTGCTTCGAGGCATCAGCCATACAATAAGAGCCGTTGTTACGATGATGAGCCCAGTACGGATGAGAATGTCATGCCACGAAAGGTCGTTTTTTACATTAAAACTGCTCATTTTCTTGAATTTTATGCTTTTATGGATGCAAAAATACAAAAAACTCTCAACTTTCCACCCGTCTTTATCGCTTTTTTCAAAAAAACAACTCTCAACTCTCAACTTTTTTGTATCTTTGCAGGCAAATTAACGAAAACAATGACAGAAAGAAGAGTTAGAGTGCGCTTTGCGCCCAGTCCTACGGGAGCATTACATATCGGTGGCGTCCGTACCGCCTTGTATAATTATCTGTTTGCCAAGCAGCATGGTGGCGACTTGGTGTTCCGTATCGAGGATACCGATTCTAATCGTTTTGTGCCTGGTGCAGAGGAGTATATCATCGAGTCGTTCAAATGGTTGGGCATTAAGTTCGACGAGGGCGTTAGCTTCGGTGGCGACAAAGGACCTTATCGCCAGAGCGAGCGTCGCGATATCTATAAGAAGTATGTACAGCAGTTGCTCGATGCCGACAAGGCTTATATTGCCTTTGATACCCCTGAGGAGTTAGAGGCAAAACGTGCTGAGATCCAGAATTTTCAGTATGACTGTCATACGCGCAGCCAGATGCGCAATTCGCTGACGCTTCCGAAGGAGGAAGTGGAACAGCTGATAGCCGATGGCAAACAGTATGTGGTTCGCTTTAAGATTGAAGCAGGACAAGAGGTGCTGGTTAACGATTTGATTCGTGGTGAGGTCAGGGTAAAGAGTGATATCCTCGACGACAAAGTGCTCTATAAGAGTGCAGACCAGTTGCCTACTTATCATCTGGCTAATATCGTTGATGACCACCTGATGGAGATCTCTCACGTTATTCGTGGTGAGGAGTGGTTGCCAAGTGCGCCTCTTCATGTGCTCCTCTATCAGGCTTTCGGCTGGACTGATACGATGCCCCAGTTTGCACATCTGCCCTTGCTGCTGAAACCCGATGGTAAGGGAAAACTCTCCAAGCGCGATGGCGATCGTCTGGGATTCCCGGTGTTCCCATTGCTTTGGAAGGATCCTAAGACGGGTGAGACTTCACGCGGCTATCGCGAGGATGGCTATTTCCCAGAGGCTGTTATCAACTTCCTTGCTTTGCTGGGATGGAATCCAGGAACAGAACAGGAAATCTTCTCGCTCGACGAACTGGTACCTCTCTTCGATATCTCTAAATGTTCAAAAGCTGGTGCCAAGTTTGCCTTTGAGAAGGCTATTTGGTTCAACCATGAATATATCCTCAAGAAGTCGAATGAAGAGATTGCGGCACTTTTCGAGCCTATTGTCAAGGCTCATTGTCCTAACGAGACCTCTGAGCGTATTCTCAAGGTTACCTCGATGATGAAAGATCGTGTATCGTTTGTTCATGAGTTGTGGCCATTATGCTCGTTCTTCTTCGAGGCTCCTACTCAGTATGATGAGAAGACTGCCAAGAAACGTTGGAAGGAAGACTCGGCTCAGCAGCTGACAGAACTTATCAGCGTGCTTGAAGGCATCGACGACTTCTCCTTGGAGAACCAGGAGCAAATCGTACATGCATGGATAGAACAGAAAGAGTATAAGCTCGGCAACATCATGAATGCTTGGCGCCTGACACTCGTTGGTGAGGGTAAAGGTCCGGGCATGTTCGATATCTCTGCCTTCCTGGGTAAGGAAGAAACCATTTCCAGAATGAAACGTGCTATTGAAGTGCTGGGCTGATGATATATAACCTGATCATATATCTGTATCTTCTTGGAGTGGCTGTTTACAGTCGCTTCAACGAAAAGGTGCGGAAAATGTGGCGTGGTGAGCGTGAGGCATTCCGCATCCTGCGAGAGAAGGTTGATCCTGAAGCAAAGTATGTGTGGTTCCATGCTGCTTCGCTGGGTGAGTTTGAACAAGGACGCCCTTTGATGGAGCAACTGCGCCGTGAGCATCCTGAGTATAAGATTCTGCTGACGTTCTTCTCGCCGTCGGGCTATGAAGTGCGCAAGAATTATGAGGGTGCCGACATTATTTGCTATCTGCCGTTGGACACCATCACCAATGCGCGTCGTTTCCTGCGCACGGTGCGACCTGTGATGGCTTTCTTTATCAAGTATGAGTTCTGGTATAATTACCTGCATATCCTGAAGCATCGTGGCGTGCCTGTCTATAGCGTGTCGAGCATCTTCCGTCCCGATCAGGTGTTCTTCAAGTGGTATGGCCGTCAGTATGGTCGCGTGCTGAACTGCTTTACACATTTCTTTGTCCAGAATGAGATCAGCAAGGAACTTCTTGCCAAGATAGGCATTAAGGATGCGACGGTAGTTGGTGATACGCGTTTCGATCGCGTGCTCCAGATTAAGGAGGCTGCTAAGCAACTGCCTATAGTCGAAGCTTTCAAGAACGGCTCAAACGTGTTTGTCGCAGGTTCTTCATGGCAACCTGATGAGGAGATCTTCATTAAGTATTTCAATGAGCATAAGGACTGGAAACTGATCATTGCTCCTCATGTGATAGGCGAAGACCACTTGCAGCAGATTGGTAAGTTGCTGGAAGGGCGTCGGGTCGTTCGTTATACTGAGGCTGATAAGGATAGTGTGGCTGATGCTGAGGTGCTTATAATTAACTGTTTTGGACTTCTTTCCAGTATCTATCATTATGGAGAAGTCGCTTACGTGGGCGGTGGCTTCGGTGTGGGCATCCATAACCTTCTTGAGGCTGCTGTATGGGATGTGCCTGTGTTCTTCGGTCCCAACAACCAGAAATTCCAAGAGGCGCAGGGACTGAAACTGAGTGGCGGCTTTGAGATTAAGAATTATGAAGAGTTTGCTGCCAAGATGGATCGCTTTGCTACTGACCCCGCCTATTTGAAGGAACAGGGTCAGAGGGCCGGACAATTCGTTAAAGGCCAGGCTGGTGCTGCAAGAAAGGTGCTTAGTAATATTAAGCTTCAGTAACCTTCAGTATCTGCTCTGCGTGTTCCTTGGTCTTGACCTGCTTTCCTGCAAAAATCTGTTCTATCACGCCCTCCTCATTGATGATGAAGGTGGTGCGGATAGTGCCCATTGTCTTCTTGCCGTACATATTTTTCTCACCCCAGGCACCCATTGCTTCTAATAGGGTGTGATCGATGTCGGCAATAAGTGGGAAAGGCAGTTCATACTTTTCCTTGAATTTGATATGCGAGGCTGCAGAATCCTTGCTGACGCCTACAACTTCGTAGCCGGCCTGCTGCAGTTCTTGATGATGGTCTCTCAGACTGCAGGCTTCCGCCGTACAGCCACTGGTGTTGTCCTTCGGGTAGAAATAAAGAACGAGTTTCCTACCGTGGAAATCACTTAGGCGGATCTCCCTTCCGCTTTCATCTTTGCCCAGTATTTCTGGGGCCTTGTCTCCTATATTCATTGCAATTTGATATTGTTGTCTTTGCAAAATTACACATTTATTTTTTATTTTCAAAATAAAAACGTATCTTTGTGCCTGTTTTATGACGTATTTCTTCCAATCTTATGCCTCACATTATAAGGCTCTTGGACGCCTGGGACTGCCGATTGTCGTCGGACAGATCGGACAGATAGTCCTCGGTTTTGCTGATACGATGATGATTGGTCATCATTCTACGGTTGAACTGGGTGCTGCAGCTTTTGTCAACACGATGTTCAATCTGATTCTGATTGCTGCTCTTGGCTTCTCGTATGGCATGACACCTGTAGTGGGAAGCTTTTATGGACAGAAAGATACAGTTCGTATTGGAGAGACCGTCAAAAACGGTTTGTTGGCAAACACGTTGTTGGCCATAGTGTTGCTGGTACTGATGTATGTCTTTTATCTGAACTTGGGAAATCTTGGTCAGCCGGAGGAGTTGCTGCCGCTGATGAGACCCTATTTCATCGTACAGCTCGTCTCGTTGGCATTCGTACTGTGGTTCAATTGCCTGAAACAGTTTTTCGATGGCATCACTCAGACGGTAACGCCCATGTGGGTGATGCTCTCTGGAAATATCATCAATATCGTTGGCAACTGGTTGCTTATCTATGGTGTCGCCGGCTTGCCAGAACTGGGCCTGCTTGGAGCTGGTATTGCCACCTTGCTGGCACGCGTCTATATGGCGGTCATGCTGGCAGCAGTATTCCTGTGGAATCGTCGTTTTGCTGCTTACCGACAGGCTTTTGTTGAAGGAAAGGTGAATCGCAGCGATTTTGTCAAACTCAACAAACTTGGCTTTCCTCTCGCCCTCCAGATGGGCATGGAGACCGCTTCGTTCTCGCTCACCAGTATGATGGTAGGATGGATTGGCACGACGGCACTGGCTGCTCATCAGATCATGCTCACCGTCTCACAGGTCTGCTTCATGATGTATTATGGTATGGCGGCTGCTGTAGCCGTACGCATCAGCTTCTTCTGTGGTATGAAAAACTATCCGTCGTTGCTGAGAACGTCCTACGCAGGATTTCATCTGGTGCTGTTCCTGGCTGTCTGCGGTGCGATACCCATATTCCTGCTGCGTCACGTCATCGGCTACTGGTTTACCAGCGATGTAGAGGTAGCGACTTTGGTGACAGCTACTGTCATTCCCTTTGTCATTTATCAGTTTGGCGATGGTATGCAGTGCAATTATGCGAATGCGCTGCGAGGACTGTCTTATGTCAAGCCGATGATGTATATTGCTTTCTTGGCTTACTTCGTTGTGTCGCTGCCCCTTAGCTATGTCTTTGGCATTGTGATGGGAGGCGGGCTGGCCGGTATCTGGTGGGCTTTCCCCTTCGGACTGACTACAGCGGGCGTGCTGTATTATTGGGTGTTTATGATGAGATTTAATAAACTAAATAGATGAAACTTATGTGGATGTTGATATTCTGGGTGCTTCCCCTGTTGGCGATGGTTTATATCGGCTGGCATATCTGGACTGTTCTGCCTTGTTCCCCATGGTGGAAAACGGCAATTATTTCTGTAGGAGTTTGCTGTTTCCTGCTGCTTTTCCTCTCTGTGGCCAGAAAGTTTGATAGTCTCCCGTTACCGTTGGCACAACTCTCTTACGAGGTAGGCACCTCGTCGATCATGGTCATGCTCTATCTGGTCATCATCTTTCTGGTGCTCGATTTGGGACGCCTCATTCATCTTGTTCCCAAGTCGTTCTTCTATCATAACTGGTATGGTGCTGGTGCCATCTTCATATTTGTGTTTGGTGTTTTCCTTTATGGCAACCTTCATTATTATAATAAGGTGCGCGTTCCGTTGTCGCTGAAGTCTTCAAAGCCATTAGCAAAAGCATATAAGGTGGTGATGGCTTCTGATTTTCATATAGGTTATCATAATCCCCGCAAGGAACTGGCGCGATGGGTGGATATGATGAATGCCGAGCAACCCGACTTCATCCTGATTGCTGGTGATATTGTCGATGGCAGCATGCGCCCATTGATTGAAGAGAACATGGCTGAGGAGTTCCATCGGTTGAAAGCACCAGTGTATGCCTGTCTGGGTAATCATGAGTTTTATGCAGGCCAGCCTCAGGCCAAGAAGTTCATCAAGGAGGCTGGTATCCATCTGCTGATTGATGAGGCTGCTGTCATTGATAGTTGCATCGTTGTCATAGGGCGTGACGACCGCACAAACATGCGTCGTAAACCTGTCAAGGATCTTGTCAACGGATTGGTTAATGTCCAATCTCCCTACATCATCGTCCTCGACCACCAACCTTACAATCTGGACCGTTCAGAAGCTGCAGGAGTTGACTTCCAACTCAGCGGCCACACTCATCGCGGGCAGGTATGGCCCATCTCCTGGATTACCGATCATATCTATGAATGTTCGTGGGGCAGTCATCAGCGTGGCTCCACTCAGTATTATGTCTCCTCAGGCATCGGCATTTGGGGCGGCAAGTTCCGTATCGGCACCCAGAGCGAGTACGTCGTTGCAACAATCAAGTAATTGCAACTTATTTTTCGCTATTCTCTTCGAGGTAGAATTTTGAGTAGGCCACGTAGTGTTCTGCGTTGTCGGTTTGTCCTGGGCGTACGGGCTTAATGTACTTCGCTGGGACGCCGCCCCAAATCTCGCCTGCGGGGATCTTCGTGTTCTGGAGTACGAGAGCGCCCGCAGCAACGATAGCACCTTCGCCAATCTCGCAGCCATCGAGTAGGGTAGAGCCCATACCTATTAGGGCATGATCGTGGATGGTGCAGGCATGGACGGTAACATTATGTCCGATTGTGACGTAGTTGCCAATATGGGTTGGACCCGTTTCGTGGGTGACGTGTACGCACGAGCCGTCCTGGACGTTCGTGCAGTTGCCGAT
>OMXO01000012.1 GCA_900315035.1 uncultured Prevotella sp. | reverse complement strand
CTCCTGCGTTTGACAACCTTGCGTTGTCGGGATGAGGCGACTCGAACGCCCGACCCCTACGTCCCGAACGTAGTGCGCTACCAACTGCGCTACATCCCGATTTTGCGGGTGCAAAGGTAATGCAATTTTTTGAAATACGTGCAAGATTTCGGATAAAAATTCGAAATACGGGGAAAATAGCCCCGTTTTCACCTTTACCGGCTGTTGTAAGCCTTTAAGAATAAGTCGAATTCATCGCATCTCGACACGTAGGCGCTGGTCTTGTCTGCATTCTTCTTCTCGAATTCTGCCAGTACGGCATAGGCCTTGTAGGAGTCGGAATCAGGATCAGGATGGCGGTCGTATTCGTAAGTCTCATTGTTCCAGGTCTCAGTGTACCAAGGGCTGGGATTCATATATACGTAAGCCCTACCGAACAGCACTTTCTCCTTTAACTGGAAATTCTTTGGATCACCAGCCTTCTTCAGAAGAGAGGCAGCCTTGGCAGCAAGATCCACCTCATTGACACGTACCGTATCTATGACGCTCTTACAGTCGCGCATGAGGAACCAGCAGTCGCCTGTAAAACTGGCCTGAGCATAGCGCACCGCAAGTTCATAGTACTGCTTCTTCAGGTCTTCACCCGAAAGGACGTTGAGTTCGCCTTCCATCTTTTGCATTTCGGTAGCGAACGCCAGTTTCGGGTTTTTGCCCAGTTTCCACTGTGTATCATTGTAAAGGACGTCGTTCTTCAGCCACTGACGCTTAATCCACGGTCCCAGGTCGTAGCGGCGATTAGCGGCATAGACGGCATAGCCTTGTTTCTCGTAATAGGAGACAGGGATGTTCTTCAACCACTCAATAGCCTTGTCCCACTGACAGAGGCGCATGTATTTCGTGCCGATAAGATCCTCTAGGACGAATTCCTCTTTCTGCAAGTTTGCCTTCAGGAATTTATCAAGTTCAGTACGGGGTGACTTAAGGGTGTAGAAGAAATATTTCTGCAATCCTTCCACCTTCATCGTGTCTATATACACACCGTAGCGCCAGCTTTGTCCTACGTTCAGCATGGCAATCACGGTTTCGGGATGAGAGGTGTAGCGCTTAGTGAGTACTTGATGGGTGATGCGACTGCGTACATTAGAATAATGCCAGTCGTTGGTCTTTTCTTTCTGTATCAGCCAATCCAACTCCTTGGCGAGCCAATTGTCGAACTCCTGACTTTCTGGAGCCTGTGCCAGTGAGATATAGAGATTGAGCACTCGGGCATTGTCGTTCATCCGCTCCGTGCCTTTCATCTGAATGGCCTTCTGTATGTCAGCGTAGGCTTGTTGCTTACTGGAGAACATGTATTCCAGCCAGGCTTTGGCGCTCTGCCAGAGAACTGGTGTCTGTGTCTTGCCTTCCTTGACCACCTGTCCGCAGAAGTCAATCATCTGTGTGGCTTCTTTCTTTGAGATGTCGCGAATGAAGAGCTTGCCTCCGACACCTTCTGCATTAGGGTTGGTGGCATCGTCTGCCTCCTGGGCATTGTTTACAAAGTCTTGCAGCAGGAAAGGCAGTACCTTCGCATTCGGGTTCTGCAGATACTCCTGGCGGATGGCTGCAAACGAACGTTTCAGGTAATACTGTGTCATCAGACTGCTGTAGTCGCCCATCTCCGCAAACAGTTCTCCTGCCTTAGCTTCTTGCCCAGTCTTATACAAGGCTCCGGCGTAGATGTTCTTCATCATCTCTTTATAGACAGTCTCGATATATTGACTGGCTTTCTCTTCCCAGAAACTGACGTTGTCCTGGTGGCGTTTGAGCAGCATGTTACAACGCATATAGAGTAAGGCATGCTGAGAGCGCAGACGGGTGTTTGTCTTGCCAAGGGCATAGGTGCGAATGGTCTGAAGTATCTGGTTGCGTTTATTAATCTGTGCCTTAGTCGGATAGTCCCAAGACTCAGCAGACACCTCACGGGCACAGTCGAGATACTTGTCAAGATTCTGCACGTAACTAACCATCAGGAGGTCGTTCTTCTCCTTGGCAACTTTAATGATCTCTTCGGCATTGAACCAGAAATAGTCGTTTTCCCCCAGTCCGAGGTAGGCTTTCCAATTGTTACTGGTGATGTCGTCCATACGATTGCTGAAGTCGGTCGGTTCATAGGCACTGAACAAGTAATAGTTCGTGGTTCCTCCTCCGGCACAGGCCAGCATGGGCAGTACGATGGCTGCCAGCAAATTAGTGATGATAAATCTCTTCATAGGTTTCAGGTTTATATCTTTTAATATTCTCTTTGTCCAAGTGATAGGTGATGATACTTTGTTTCAACTCTTCGCGTCTCTGTTCCACAGCCTGTTTGACTTTCAGAATCTCGCCTGCCTCTACAGTATGTTCTACATGTACGCCATTGATGATACGTAACCAGCTGAACACAGGATAGGCTGCAGCCAATGGCAGAGGGTAATCGTTGAGGCGTTTCAGGTAAGGCGACACGTCACGGATATCGAGGATGGGATTCCGCTCCACCCATTTCCTGGGATCACCTGTATTATAGAGCATGAGGGCGCCATAATCCACTGGTGGCGCTTTCATCGAGAGCTGGTGCAGGCGAATGGTGGTCGAGAGCTGTTGTCCCCATGCTTCTTTTATTTCTGATAAGAACTGATAGTAGGTGCTCAGACTCTTCGTGGTGTAGTCACAGTCAATCTGTATCTCCCTGACGCCCTTGATATCGTTGGTCTCGTTCATCTGACGGATGCGTTTCACCAATTTCTCTGCCAGACCTTTTACCTGCTGCTTCCGCATGCAGTTCTCCATAATATAGACCGTGGGAATCATTTCGATGCCTTCTGGTAATGTGTCAGAAAACGTGATGGTTGCGTTTGGCATAGGGCCTTGTCCTTGAGTTGTGTCCATCACGACATCGAAATAGCGGCAGTATATCTTATTGATGTTATACTGTGCCAGAAAAGCACGTTCTGATGAATCGAGCCTGAAATCAGTACGCCAGTAATAGACGGAATTTCCTTCTTCCATCTCCACTTGTCTCTGACAACTGACCATCAGTAAACAGAGTAGTAATCCGATATACCAGAGCCACTTCATTTTTCTTACAGCAATTCCGGCAGTTGATAAAGTTTCGTACTGTTCGAGCCCTTGATAAGGATATAGTGTCCCTCTGGATGCTCTTCGGCAATGGCTGCCTTCACCTCTTCCACATCCTTGAATTTACGGTAGTCGCATTGGGTGTCATTAAACTCCTCACCGACCAGCCATACGGTTTCAACATCTGTCGTCTTGAGATAGTCAACAATGCGCTGATGTTCTTCGGCAGATACTTCTCCCAGTTCACGCATTGCTCCTAATATAGCCATTTTGTTGTCGCCCTGCATGAGCTTGAAGTTCTCCAGAGCGGCCATCATCGATGAGGGATTGGCATTATAGGCATCGACTACCAGGTGGTTCTTCTCGGTGACGGTCATCTGAGAACGGTTGTTCGATGGTACATAGTCCTCTAAGGCCGCACAGATTTTCTTACGATCGACACCGAAGTTGATGCCAACGGCAATGGCAGCTAACAGATTGTCGATATTATATGACCCAATGAGGTGTGTCTGTACCTTATGCCATTTGGTGCTCCGGCCTTCTTCCTCGAGTGTCATCAGAGGCTCGCGCCAACGGAATTTCAGGAACGGATCACAAGCGATGATCTCGCCAGAGATGCAGGTATATTGATTCTCTGGGTCTGTAGAGTAGGGCGACAGCCAAATGTCTTCTTCGTCACCAATCTGGTCCATCAGATAGTCATTGTCGGCATTAATAAAGATAAGGGCATCTTCACGTGAGCGAAGGAAATCGTACAATTCACACTTTGTCTTGATGACTCCTTCGAACGAGCCAAATCCCTGAAGGTGGGCTTTGCCGACGTTCGTTATCAGACCGCAGGTTGGCTCAGCCGTCTCTGCCAGCGTCTTGATATCACCAGGATGGCTGGCTCCCATCTCGATAACAGCAATCTCGTGTTCATTTGTCAGACGTAATAAGGTTTTTGGCACACCGACATCATTATTGAAGTTCCCTTGGGTGTAGAGCACATGATACTTCTGAGAGAGTACTGCCGCTACGAGTTCTTTGGTCGTTGTTTTGCCATTGGTGCCAGTAATTCCGATGACGGGGATGTTAAACTGGCGACGGTGTTCGCGAGCCAGGTCTTTGAAAGTCTGGAGACAGTCATCCACGAGGATGAAGCGCTTGTCGCCATTGGGGATGACGGATTTGTCATCAACGATGGCATAAGCGCAACCTTTCTCCAATGCAGACGATGCAAATTTGTTTCCATCAAACGATTCTCCCTTTAGGGCGAGAAAGATACTCCCTTTCGGACAGTCGCGGCTGTCGGTTGTGATTTGACGGTGCTGCTGATAAAGCTGATATAGTTCGGTTATTTCCATGATCTGTGTGAATTTTGCTGCAAAGATAGTGAAAAATCTTAATTCTTGTTCGGCTTTAACGCTTTTTCCGCAAAAAGAATCCTTAATTCTTAATTATTTTGTATCTTTGTAGGCGATATGGACTATACAATCAATGTACATGGCTATCTGATGGATCTCTCTGAGCCTCAGGTGATGGGCATCATGAATGTGACGCCCGACTCATTCTATGCAGGAAGTCGTAAGCAGACAGAACAGGAGATTGTAGAAAGGGCCCATCAGATTATTGCGCAAGGAGGTTCCATCATCGATGTTGGTGGTTGTTCTACACGTCCTGGTGCTGATGAAGTGACCGAATCGGAAGAGATGGAACGGCTGCGCTATGCTTTGGGCATTATCCGCAAAGAGTTGCCTGACTCAGTTGTCTCTGTTGATACCTTCCGTCCTGATGTGGCGCGGATGGCTGTAGAAGAGTATGGTGTTGATATGATCAATGATGTAGGTACGCCTCTCGCTACTCTCCGTTCACCTCTCTCTTCAAGGTTAAATATGTTCCGAATGGTCTCTCGCTTGCGTGTACCTTATATATTAATGTCAATCAAGCCGAGCTTGCGTGAGATGTTGCTGGGCTTTGCAGAGGAGGTGCAGCAGTTGCGCGATATGGGAGCAAAGGATATCATCATTGATCCTGGGTTTGGTTTTGGGAAGACGCTGGAGCAGAACTACGAGTTGATGGACGAACTGGAGAAACTGTTGGTGATGGAGTTGCCACTGCTGGTGGGCGTTTCCCGCAAGTCGATGATTTATAAGCTGTTGGAATCTACTGCCGATGATGCGTTGAATGGAACTTCTGTACTGCATACCATAGCATTACTGAAGGGTGCCAGTATTCTTAGAGTCCACGATGTGAAAGAGGCTGTGGAGTGTGTCAGAATAGTCAAATCACTTAATCGTTCAATTGTCAGATAACTATGTTTTTCGAATTTGGAATCAAGGATATTGTTGACATCCTGCTGGTGGCGCTGATGCTTTTCTATATCTATCGGCTGATGCGGGAGTCGCGATCACTGAATGTGTTTATTGGCATCATGGTGTTTGTTGTCTTGTGGCTGTTCGTGTCACAGGTTCTGCAAATGCGACTTCTTGGCTCCATACTCGACAAGTTGGTAAGCGTAGGTGTGTTGGCGCTGATTGTGCTCTTTCAGGATGACATCCGGAAATTTCTGTTCAATCTTGGTGCCCATCGTCAGATTCGGGCGTTTACCCGTCTGTTCTCATCCCGAAATAAGGAGAAGGGCGATCGGGCGGTGAAAGAGATGATAATGCCTATCGTCATGGCGTCGATGAACTTGAGTAAGGGAAAAGTCGGTGCGCTTATCGTAGTTGAAAGGTCTGTGCCGCTTGATGATATTGTCCAAACGGGTGACGTGATCGATGCTAGCATCAACCAGCGTCTGATAGAGAACGTATTCTTTAAGAATTCGCCATTACACGATGGGGCGATGGTCATCTCCAAGAGGCGTATTAAGGCTGCTGGCTGTATCCTACCGGTCAGCCATGACCTTGACATCCCGAAAGAACTCGGGCTTCGCCATCGTGCAGCAATGGGTATCTCTCAGGAGAGCGATGCTGTGGCAGTAGTCGTCTCAGAAGAGACGGGTAGTATCTCTGTTGCTATCAAAGGCACATTCCGTCTGCGTTTGTCAGCAGAGGAACTTGAGAGTATTCTGACTAAGGAATTAGAGTAAACGTAAAGGTTTTCATTTAAATTTCTAAAAATAATCCGAATTGTTGATGCAGTTCGGATTATTTTTATTACTTTTGCAAACCCAATGTTACAAAATGCAATCTAAGAACGTTTAAAATAAAGCAAACTATGGATTTATTAAGTCAAATTGTAGCGCGTGCTAAGAGTAACAAGCAGCGCATCGTGCTCCCCGAGGCAGAGGAGGAACGTACACTCTGTGCAGCCGATAAGGCTATTGGTGATGATATCGCAGACATCATCCTCATTGGTAATCCCGCCAAGGTTGAGGCTCTTGCAAAGGAGAAAGGACTCACCAATATTGGTAAGGCCACTCTCATCGATCCTGAGAACTACGAGAAGAGTGAAGAGTTGGCAGAGAAACTGGCTGAGATCCGTAAGTCGAAGGGCATGACCATTGAGGAGGCTCGCAAACTTATTAAGAATCCTCTTTATCTGGGATGTATGATTATCAAGACCGAAGGTGCAGATGGCCAGATTTCGGGTGCTCTATCTACGACTGGCGATACCTTGCGCCCTGCTTTGCAGATTATCAAGTGCCAGCCTGGCATCACCTGTGTTAGCGGTGGCTTGCTGCTGATTTCAAAGCAGAAGCAGTACGGTGAGGATGGTGTGCTTGTTGTAGCCGATGTGGCTGTTACCCCAATGCCCGATGCAAATCAGCTCTCACAGATTGCTGTTTGCACTGCTCAGATGGCTAAGGCTGTGGCTGGTTTCAAAGAGCCTCGCGTAGCTATGCTTAGCTTCTCTACAAAAGGCTCAGCCAAGCATGAGGTTTGCGATAAGGTGATTGAGGCTACTCGTCTGGCTAAGGAACTCGATCCTTCCCTGAAGATTGATGGTGAACTGCAGGCTGATGCTGCTCTCGTACCATCAGTAGGTGCCAAGAAAGCTCCCGGCTCTGATATTGCAGGAAAGGCTAACGTGCTGGTATTCCCTAACCTTGAGGTAGGTAACATCGGCTATAAGATGGTACAGCGCTTGGGTGATGCTATCGCCATCGGTCCCGTTCTACAGGGTATTGCTCGTCCTGTCAACGACCTGTCACGTGGTTGCTCTGTTGATGATATCTATTACATGATTGCCATCACCTCTTGTCAGGCCATGGACGCAAAGAAGTGAGTAGTAAAGAAGATATTAAATTTAGAAGTTAAGAAATCATGAAGATATTAGTTTTAAACTGTGGTTCTTCGTCTATTAAGTACGCTCTGTACAATATGGACGACAAGAGCGTGATGACCAGTGGCGGTGCTGAGCGCGTAGGTTTGGATGGCGCTTTTGTAAAGGTTAAGTTGGCCAATGGTGAGAAGAAGCAGATTATGCACGATATCCCTGAGCACACAGAGGGTGTGAAGTTCATCTTCTCTCTGCTCACTGATCCTGAGATAGGTGTGATCAAGAGCCTTGATGAGATCGATGCCGTTGGTCATCGTATGGTGCATGGTGGTGAGAAGTTCAATAAGTCTGTTATCCTCACCGATGAGGTGCTGAAGGTTTTCGAAGAGTGTTCTGATTTGGCTCCTCTGCATAACCCTGCCAATTTGAAGGGTGTCAATGCTGTCAAGGAGCTTATGCCAGGTCTGCCTCAGGTGGGTGTGTTCGATACCGCTTTCCATCAGACAATGCCTCCTAAGGCTTATATGTATGCCATTCCTTATGAGCTTTATGAGAAGTATGGCATCCGTCGCTATGGTTTCCACGGCACTTCTCACCGTTATGTAAGTGCCCGTGCCTGCGAGTTCCTGGGTATTCCTGCAGAAGGCACCAAGATGGTGACCTGTCACGTAGGTAATGGCGGTTCCATCGCAGCAGTTGTCGATGGTAAGTGCATCGACACCTCCATGGGTCTTACACCTCTGGAAGGTCTTGTGATGGGTACTCGCGCAGGCGATATCGATGGTGGCGCAGTGACCTTCATTGAGAAGAAGCTTGGTCTTGATGCTGATGGCATGTCAAACCTGCTCAACAAGAAGAGTGGTGTGGCTGGTATCACTGGCGGTTCCAGCGATATGCGTGATGTGGAGAGTGCTGCCAAGAGTGGTGATGAGCGTGCCAAGTTGGCTCAAGATATGTATTTCTATCGTATTAAGAAATATATCGGTGCCTACGCTGCTGCTATGGGTGGCTTAGATGTCATCGTCTTTACCGCAGGTGTTGGCGAGAATCAGGTCAGCATGCGCTCTGAGGTCTGCAAGGGCTTGGAGTTCCTGGGTGTGAAATTCGACGAGCAGAAGAACAATGTTCGTGGCGAAGAGGCCATTATTTCTGCCGACGATTCAAAGGTAAAGGTGGTTGTCATCCCTACAGACGAGGAGCTGATGATCGCTACCGATACGATGAACCTGCTATAATCAAGGATTTTCTCTTTTATTATCATAAATCCCCGCCTGATAGCGGGGATTTTTGTAATATCTTCTTCCAATTTTTTTTGTAATTCCTCGTTTTCCTTTGCTATTTGAAGATTATTCACTACCTTTGCCGCTGAAATTGTAACTATCATGACGCAAGAAGAGAAAACTCAAATAGAGGAGCGGATTGTGGATCTCCTGAAAACGGTCTATGATCCTGAGATTCCCGTCAACATCTACGACCTGGGAATGATTTACAAGATTGACGTTCAGGACGACGCGACGGTAGAGCTAGACATGACTTTCACGGCTCCGAACTGTCCTGCTGCCGATTATATATTGGAGGATGTACGTACTAAGGTGGATAGCCTTGATGGTGTTAAATCTACTAATGTGAACCTCGTGTTCGAACCTGCTTGGGACCAATCGATGATGAGTGAAGAAGCCCGCGTCGAATTAGGCTTCGACTAATGACTTGTTGATAACAAATAGTGGATCGTTATGAAGAATATCTATTTTCTCTCTGATGCTCATCTGGGCTCGCTTGCCGTTCCTCACCGACGGATGCAGGAGCGTAGGCTTGTTCGGTTCCTGGACTCCGTCAAGGATAAAGCTGCGGCCATCTATTTGCTGGGCGACATGTTTGACTTTTGGTACGAATACAAGTATGTAGTTCCTAAGGGCTTTACGCGTTTTCTCGGAAAACTGTCGGAACTGACTGACATGGGTGTGGAAGTGCATTACTTCACAGGCAATCACGATATCTGGGCCTATGATTACCTTGAGAAGGAGTGTGGCGTGATTCTTCATAAGAAGCCTGAGACGACGGAGATTTATGGGAAGATGTTCTTCCTGGCTCATGGTGACGGACTGGGCGACCCTGACAAGAAGTTCAAGGTTATCAGGGCTATATTTCACTCCAAGCTATGTCAGTGGGCCTTCTCCAACATCCATCCACGCTGGGCTATGTGGTTCGGCTTGAACTGGGCTAAGCACAGCCGGATGAAGCGGCCTAATGGTGAGGAACCGCCATATATGGGCGAGAATCGTGAGCATCTGGTGCTTTTTACCAAACGATATATCCAGTATCATTCTAATGTAGATTACTTCATCTATGGTCACCGTCATATCGACTTGGACTTGCAACTGACTAAAAAAGCACGTATGATTATCCTTGGCGACTGGATAAGTCATTTCACCTACGTAGTTTACGATGGTAACCATTTGCTGATGTCGCAATATATCGAGGGCGAGAGTCGTCCTTAAATTCATTCAACTCAAAACTAAATCGTGATGAAAAAGATTGTAACTTTCGGAGAACTGTTGCTTCGATTCTCAAAACCCGGACAACTCAGACTGACACAAGGTGACATGTTCACCAGCAAATATGGTGGTAGCGAGGCTAATGTAGCAGTATCACTGGCTACTCAGGGCGAGAACGTTACTTATATCACCCGTCTTCCAGACACGCCTGTGGGGCATGCTGGTGCCATGAACTTGGCGCAACTGGGTGTTGATACAAGCCAGGTGCTTTATGGCGGACAACGTATCGGCACCTATTATTTTGAGCCTGCTGCAGGAATGAGAGCTCCAAAGGTCATCTATGACCGTGCCAACTCGGCTTATTTCGATCTGAAGCCAGGCATGATTCCTTGGCGCAAGATACTCAATGATTGTGCCTATTTCCATGTATCAGGCATCACGGCAGCCATCTCCCAACAGGCAGCCGATGCCACCTTCGAGGCGCTCGACATTGCTGATGAGTTAGGGGTGACAGTCTGCTTTGACATCAACTACCGTAAGAATCTCTGGAAGTATGAGGGTGCTGATCCCAGAGGGACATTGAGCCGTATGCTTTCCCGCTGCGACATGATGTTTGGCGATGCTGTGGAGTTCGACTGGTTGACACAACACGCTCAGCCTCCGTTTACCGCGGTTGACTCTTCTTTCAAGATGCAGATGGACGAGTATAGGGCTTGGTTCGACGAACTCCACCATAACTTCCCCCGTGTAAAGAATTGGATGATGGGGATGCGTAACGAGGTGTCTTCAAAACATCACACACTGACAGGCCTACTTTGGACAGAAGGCAAACTCCTGCAGTCACCGATCATGGACATCCCCGATGTGATAGACCCGGTAGGTGTTGGTGATGCCTTTATGGGCGGCTGGCTACATGCTATTTCCCTGTACCCAGAAGATAAGCAGATGCAGTTGAATTACTCGTTGGCAGCCGCTGCCTTGAAGAATACGATTCCGGGCGACTTCAACCTCTCTACCGAAGAGGAAATACTGGATGTGCTGGAAGGGAAATATGATGCATCAACGCTCTATAAGGCCATTAAGTAGTCAACATCTCCCTTGTTCGTGATAGGAGTAGTAGGCACCGTCTGTAACAATGACGTGGTCAAGAAAACGGATGTTCATTAGTTGACAGGCTTTAGCAAGTGAGGTGGTAAGTCGGTCGTCATACGTGCTGGGCTTAAGACCACCAGAGGGATGATTGTGACAGGCAACAAGGACAGTGCAGTTGGCTATTACTGCTTCCCGAATGATGATGCGAATATCAACGGCAGTCTCGGTAATTCCTCCGTGCGAAATGCGTATTTTCTTGATAAGACGGTAGTTTTGGTTCAGAAATAGCACCCAGAACTCTTCAACATCGAGATCCTGCATGATTGGATGCATGTGGTTATAGATTCTCGTTGCGGTGCCAAGGTCGGGCCGTTCTTCAGGGGCTTCCATCTGACGGCGCTTCCCAAGTTCACATGCTGCAAGAATACTGATGGCCTTAGCCTCACCGATACCTTTGTAGTTCATTAATAGGGGGATTGTCATCTTACCAAGTGTGTTGAGGTTGTTGTTACACCCGGTAAGTATTTGCTGCATCAACTCTACAGCGCTGATACCTGGAGTTCCTGAGCCGATGAGAATGGCCAGCAATTCAGCGTTGCTAAGCGCTTGAGGCCCTTTGTCGCGTAATTTTTCGCGAGGTTGGTCATCTTGAGACCAATTTGCAATTGTGATTTTTTTCATAGAGATTTAAGTTTTTGGGGGGAGTGAATTTTATTTGTAGAACGTTCGTTCAAAGGCTTGAAACTCGTCCTGACCTCTGACACACCGTTTCCACCATGACTCGATAAACCCTAATCCGTACCCCATGAGCTGAACAAAGGCGGCAGGGATAGAGAGTAATCCTACGTAGAGGCTCTTGTTCTTAACACTTGAGTCAATAAAGATGATTAACGCGTAAAGTGTAAGGGGCAGTAGGGAGAGTTGGCAGAGTAAACGACCTTGCTGTTTGATAACGGGTGTGCCGAAACTACTGAGCATCAGTCCGCAGACGAAGAGTAGTGCTAAGGCGATGACACCAATTGTAAACACTGTAGGTAATAAGTGAACCAATTTGAGTGTGCCTGGGTGTCGCTTTTCAAGGTTGATGCGGGCTATACCACTATTATAGACCTGTCGGAAGAACTTCCGGAAATCTGTGCGGCGCTTATGCCACACCCATGCCGAAGGGAAAAGGCATGGTTTGTGTCCAGCCTCTACTATGCGGTAGGAGAAATCGATATCCTCGCCGAAGCGCATCTTAGAGAATCCCTCCAATTGCTGATATACATCTCGACGGATGCCCATATTGAAGGAGCGGGGATAAAATTTATCAAGTTTGGCCTTTCCGCCTCGAATACCACCGGTTGTAAAAAAGGAGGTCATAGAGTAGGAGATGGCTTTCTGAACAGGCGTGAACGATGGGTGGGAAGCATCAGGACCACCGAAGGCTGCAGTGGGGTGTTGGACGAGCTCTTGGCTAACCGCTTCCAGATAACCAGTAGGCAGAACGACATCGCTATCTAAAATAATAAGGTAGTCGCCAGAGGCACGTTCTGCACCATAGTTACGGCTTTGACCAGGTCCGCTGTTGGGTTTCATGAAATACTTCAAGTCAAGTTTGCCGGTGTATTTCTCTGTTACCGACTTGCAGTCGCGCAGAGAACCGTCCTCCACAATCAGCACCTCGAAATCCTTCTCCGTCTGTTCACAGAGACTTTGCAGGAGTTCATCGACTTCGTCGGGACGATTAAAAACAGGAATGATAATGGAGTATTTCATAGTGCTTAAGTATATTTAGTTAATAGTGAATAGTGATTAGTCATGTTATCACAACTATCCACTATTCACTATCTGCTATATATTATTCTTTCACGCGCTGCAGGTAGCTACCATCGCGAGTGTCAACCTGAATCAGGTCACCTTCATTGATGAAAAGGGGAACGCGTACCTCAACACCTGTTTCCAATGTGGCAGGCTTCAGGGTGTTGGTGGCTGTGTCGCCTTTGATACCTGGCTCAGAATGAGTCACACGGAGAACGGTCTTCACAGGCATCTCTGCATAAAGAATAGTACCATCGGTTGTGTCAGAAACCACTTCCACGATATCACTCTCCTTCATATACTCATGACCGATTACGAGCTCGTTGTCAATAGGAATCTGCTCGAAGGTCTCCTGATTCATAAAGATACGGCCTGACTGGTCCTCATAAAGGTACTGGTAGGGGCGACGCTCGATGATAACGTCCTCCAGTTTTTCACCGATATTGAAACGGCGTTCCAACACGCGTCCGTCAGATACATTCTTTACCTTGATAATCATAATGGTGTTACCCTTGCCTGGCTTGCGGTGCTGGAAATCGATGCACACCCAGATGCCGCCATCCATACGGATTGCGGTGCCTTTCTTAATGTCTTGTGAATTAATCATATACCTTAAAAATATTACTTTTGTATCGTTTTCGGGTGCAAAGTTAAGCAAAATCTCGAAAAAAACACAAAAAGTTGCACTAATTTTCGTATATTTCTTGCGTAATTCAAAAGAAATGAGTACTTTTGCAGCCCAAAACGTAAGAATTATCACAAATAAAATAAGTAGAAAGCAATGAAAAGAACATTTCAGCCCCACAATCGCCGTCGCGTGAACAAGCACGGCTTCCGTGAGAGAATGGCCACAAAGAATGGTCGTCGCGTACTGGCTGCACGTCGTGCCAAGGGTCGCAAGAAGTTAACAGTTTCTGACGAGAATCACGGAAAGTAAACCCGCTGTTCTGAGGAAAATTCAGTTAAAACAGAAAGAAGCAGAGATTAATCTTTGTTTCTTTCTGTTTTTTTATGCCCTTTTCTTGGTTTTTCGCTCGATTTGCACTACCTTTGCCGAAGAAATTGGAAATAAGAATGGAAGCAAAGGAATTCTTCAGTAAGTTTTCAAGTGGTTTCCTGTGGGGGAATCTTCTGGCGATGGCCGTTGTCGTCATTCTGCTTGCGTTGGGGGTGAAGTACGGACTGGACATCTATACCCGTCATGGTGAGGGTGTTAAGATACCCAAACTTGAAGGTATGGTCTATGCTAAAGCCATGAGGTTAGTAGAGGATGAAGGATTGAGAATTATGGTAAGCGACTCGGGCTATAACAAACGTTTGCCTGCAGATTGCATCCTGGCTCAGAGTCCAGGCCCTGGCGCTATGGTGAAAGAGGGGCATACAGTCTATGTGACAGTTAATTCTCCATCGTCACCGTCGTTTGCCATCCCCGATGTGGTGGACAATAGTAGCTATCGTGAGGCTGAGGCCAAGTTGATGGCTTTGGGCTTTAAGTTGCTACCGCCTCAATATGTGGCTGGTGAGAAAGACTGGGTCTATGGCATCCTTTCCAGAGGGCGCAGGATCTCTACTGGTGATCGTGTCTCTATTGATTCGCCCTTGACACTGATGATTGGTAGTGGTGAGTATGATTCCGATGAAGAAATCGAGTATATCGAGCCCGAATACAAGTTGATGTTGGATAATAATGTCGATGAGTTTGAGGAAATAGTGGAATGATGGATTTCCTACAAGACGATGAACTGGATCTGATGGCTGATGTTGACTCTGCCGAACAGACAGACGACAGTCAGCTTTATGAGCACTTCCGCATGGAAGTGGACAAAGGGCAGGTATCTGTTCGTATTGACAAGTATCTGTCAGAACATCAGCCTCATTCGAGTAGAAATCGTATCCAGAAAGCCGCTGATGCCGGTTTTATTCATGTCAATGGTAATCCGGTAAAAAGTAATTATAAGGTCCGTCCGGGGGATGTCATCACCCTGATGCTTGATCGCCCTCATTATGATACAACGATAGAACCGGAGGATATACCGCTTGAAGTGGTGTATGAAGACGATGATCTGATGGTCATCAACAAACCTGCAGGAATGGTGGTACATCCGGGATGCGGTAATTTCAGTGGTACACTCGTCAATGCTATTGCTTGGCATCTGAAGGATCTGGAGAGCTATGATCCGAATGATCCGGAGGTGGGATTGGTACACCGTATAGACAAGGATACAAGTGGATTGCTCGTTGTGGCGAAGACTCCCGATGCTAAGACTTCTCTTGGCAAGCAATTCTTCAACAAGACCACTCATCGTAGCTATAATGCCTTGGTATGGGGGAACTTCTTGGAAGACGAGGGTAGGATAGAGGGGAATATAGGGCGAGACCCGAAAGATCGTTTGCGCATGGCCGTATTCCCACCAGAATCTGAGATTGGTAAGCCAGCCGTGACCCATTATCGTGTGTTGGAGCGCTATGGCTATGTAACATTGGTGGAATGTATCTTGGAAACAGGCCGTACCCACCAGATCAGAGCCCACATGAAACATATCGGACACCCATTGTTCTGTGATGAGCGTTATGGCGGAACGGAGATCTTGCGAGGTGAACGGACTGCCAGTTATAAGTCCTACATCCAGAACTGTTTCAAACTCTGTCCCCGACAAGTCCTGCATGCCAAGACCCTGGGTTTCGTGCATCCCAGCACTGGTGTGCAGATGGATTTTACATCTGAGTGGCCGGATGATATGACTGCATTGATAGACAAATGGAGAAAATACATTAAAGGAAAAAATTAAAGTAACAATTATAATGGAGAACATGAAGAGAACTATTGCCATCGTATGTGGTGGCGACTCATCAGAACACGATGTGTCACTGCGCTCAGCGCAGGGACTTTATTCCTTCTTTGACAAGGAACGTTATCATATTTATATTGTCGATATCAAAGGGCTGGACTGGCATGTGGAACTGCCCAATGGTCTTACGGCGAAGATTGATCGTAATGATTTCTCATTCTTGGAAGACGGGCAGAAGAAAACATTCGATTATGCCTATATCACGATTCATGGTACTCCTGGTGAGAACGGACGTCTGCAGGGTTATTTCGACTTGATAGGTATGCCTTATTCTACTAGCAGTCTGCTTGTGGAAGCCATGACCTTCGATAAGTTTGTGCTAAACCAGTATCTGCGTGGCTATGGTGTGAGTGTAGCCGATTCTCTACTGATCCGTAAGGGTTATGAAGAATTGGTTAGCGACGACGAGATTGAGGAGCGTATAGGCATGCCCTGTTTCGTAAAACCTGCTGCTGATGGTAGCAGCTTCGGGGTTTCGAAGGTGAAGAATAAGGATCAACTGGCTCCTGCTATCCGTAAGGCTATCATGGAGAGCCCTGAGGTTATGGTAGAGAGCTATCTCGAAGGCACTGAGATTACTCAGGGTATTTACAAGACCCGCGAGAAGTCTGTGCTGTTCCCTATCACAGAAGTAGTGACCAGCAATGAGTTCTTCGATTACGATGCAAAGTACAATGGGCAGGTTCAGGAAATTACACCAGCGCGTATTCCTGCTGAGATCGCGGAACGTGTTGGAAAGATTACCAGTCATATCTATGACATCCTTCATTGTAACGGCATCATACGTATCGACTATATCATTTCAAAGGAGGGTAAGATCTCTATGCTTGAGGTCAATACTACACCGGGTATGACTGCAACCAGTTTCATTCCTCAGCAGGTACGTGCTGCAGGTCTCGAAATGAAAGATGTACTGACGGATATTGTTGAGAATCAGCTTTTTTAGCGAAAGTGTATAGCAGATAGTTGACAGTTATGATTACTTCTGTAGCGGAGTTTGATGAGATTAGGCCCTATGAGCCGGAAGAGATGAAACAGGCATTCGATGATCTGCTTAACGATCGTCAGTTCCAGTTGATTCTGAAAGGTTTTGTTCCTTGGTTGCCTAAGGGACTGCGTAATGGACTTCTTAAACTGGCCTTCAAGGGTGTACATACGCCACTTGATTTCCAGAAGCGTTTCATGAAACCTATTGTGAAGTATATCATCCATAAACATACTGATGGCTGCACTTTCGACGATTCGGATCTTCAGGCTCATGTAGAATCCAGATACACCTTCGTTTCAAACCATCGTGATATTGTGCTCGATTCTGCGTTTCTTGATGTGATGTTGGTGGAGCATGGTTACCCCACAACTGTTGAGATAGGCATTGGTGACAATCTGCTGATTTATCCGTGGATCAGACGCCTTGTGCGAATGAACAAGGCATTTACGGTGCGCCGTGGCTTGTCTCCCAAAGAAATGCTGCGTTCCAGTCAGCTGATGAGCCGCTATATCCACTTTGCTGTTACCAAGAAGAAAGAGAACATCTGGATAGCCCAGCGCGAGGGTAGGGCTAAGGACTCTAATGACCGTACTCAGGACTCCGTGCTGAAGATGCTGGCGATGGGAGCGCCTGATGAACTGAAGAATCCTGCCGATCGTCTGCGTGAGCTGAATATTGTGCCGCTTACTATCAGTTATGAGTATGACCCGTGTGATTATCTGAAGGCTCAGGAACTACAGCAGAAACGTGATAACCCTGGTTTCAAGAAGAGTCGTCAGGATGATCTTGATAATATGAAGACTGGTATCTTTGGTTACAAGGGCAGGGTGAGATATCATTGCTCACCATCTGTTAATACGTGGATTGACGAACTGTCTGATCTGCCAAAGACAGAGTTCTTTACAGCCTTGGCCCAGCGGATGGATGACCATATTCATCGGGGCTATGAACTCTTTCCCTCTAACTATATTGCACTTGATGAGCTGAATGGTAGCAAAGACTATGCAGATCATTACACAGCAGCAGATAAGACGCGTTTCGAACAATATCTGGCAGGACAGCTTGCCAAGATAACCCTTCCGGGCAAAGATGAGGCGTTCCTGCGCAATTGTATGCTGACGATGTATGCCAATCCTTTACGAAATAAAATGATTGCCGAATGAAAAGACCTTATCGCCTTATACCTGCCGTCACACTTGGTTTGCTGCTCCCCGTGCTTAATGCCTGCCAACAGGATAGTTATGAGAAGGGCGAGGGCCGTTATTCTCTGATGCGTGCCGATTTTGCTGAATTGCATGTCAACGCAGAGAAAAAGGCTGATGCCATCACTACCGATGATGGTGATCAGTTCTCGCTTAAAGATCAGATCTCTACATCCTGGATTACGACTGCTGATACGACCTATCGTTGCATGCTATATTATAATAAGGTACAAGCAACCGATGGAAAGACACAGGCAGAAGTTATTTCTTTGGGGCAGGTGCCTTGTCCTTTTGTTAAACCTCTGGGCGACTTTGAGAAAGAGGTTTGTACTGATCCTGTGAAGTTCGAGAGTATCTGGATGAGTAAGTCTGGAAAGTATCTGAACCTGAGTCTTCAGTTGAAGACAGGTTTTACAGAAGATACCACAGCTATTCATCAGCTTGCCTTCCTTGCTGATACCCTGGTGGTTCATCCCGACAACAAGCGTACCCTTCATTTCTTCCTTCATCATGATCAGGGTAAGGTGCCGGAATATTATTCGACACAGGTCTATGTCAGTATTCCGACAAAGAATCTTGCTGTTGATTCTGTCCGTTTCTCTGTTAATACTTATTCAGGTCCAGTCATCAAGACATTACCTTTAAAATGAAAAAATAGAAACAATAAAGAAGAGCGCCCGTTATCACGACGGGCGCTCTTCTTATATGTTATTCTACTTACTCTCTGAAGAAGAGTTTGATAGGAGTAAATCCACTACCTGTGAAGAGCAGATGCTTTTCGTCAAGTGTTTCAACAATCGGATCATCACCGAAATTAATCTCAATGGTGTATGTTCCGTCTCCATTGTCAATAATCATCTCTGCCAGGTTCCAGGGAGCGATATCATTATCTTTGCCTAACCATTGAGTATCCCACCAGCCGTTGGTGACGCGAATCTGATAAGATGTCGGATCGGCAGCCGTGTACTGCAAATAGAAGGTGCCTGTTTTAATCTTGTTCCAGACATCCTCGGGGAAGGTAGCAATACACTCGTTGTTGCCATCGTTACCATCGAGGGCAAAACGGTATGTTCCGTTCCAGTTGACTGCACCGGCGGAGCCATCACCTTCCCAGAACGAAACATCCTTTGCACCGCCACCACCTTTGATGATGTCTATGAAGTAGATTTCCAATGGTGTGTATCCGCTACCAGTGAACAACAGATGCTTCTCGTCTAAGGTTCCAACAATCGGATCGTCTGCAAAGTCCACCTCAATGTAGAAGGTACCATCCTCATTGTCAATGATGCGCTCAGCCATGTTCCAAGGTGCGATGTCATTGTCCTTGCCGAGCCATTGGGTATCCCACCAACCATTGGTAACACGAATCTGGTAAGATGAAGGATCAGCAGCACTATAACGCACGTAGAACTTCTCGGTCTTCATTCTCTCCCAAACATCTGCTGGGAATGTGGCGATACACTCGTTATTTCCATCATTGCCATCGAGAGCGAAACGATAAGTGCCATTCCAGTTGACTGCACCATTTCCTGTAGGATCGCTGTTAGTCCAGACGGGCACCTTTACCTCTTGGTCTTCTCCACCACCGTCAACCCAGATCTCTTCTTCTGTGTAGATCTCAAGTGGTGTGTATCCGCTACCAGTGAATAACAGATGCTTTTCGTCTAAGGTTCCTGCAATTGGATCGTCCGCAAATTCCACTTCAATGTGGAAAGTTCCATCCTCATTGTCGATAATGCGTTCAGCCATGTTCCAAGGTGCAATATCGTTATCCTTGCCAAGCCACTGAGTATCCCACCAACCGTTGGTAACACGAATTTGATAAGATGTTGGATCTGCAGCTTTATAGGATAAGTTGAACTTCTGAGTCTTCAGTATCTCCCAAATTTCAGCAGGGAATGTGGCGATACACTCGTTATTACCATCATTGCCATCGAGGGCAAAACGATAAGTCCCATTCCAATTGACGGCACCATTGCCATCAGGATCATTATTTTTCCAGATGGTGGTCTTTATAATCTCCCAGTGACCATCGTCAGCAGCAGGCTTATATGACAACTCTGGCAAAGCGAACTTCTGACCGTCGAAGGTATGGAGATATCCCACGAATTTGCCTTCGTAGATATTCTTTGGCGGAACACGGAAGACGAGATTGTTAGTGCCTTTACGATAGAAATCCTTGTGGTCAACGAGCTGTGTCTCGCCATCAGCATCGAGCAGTTCAACGCTATTAATGAATTCCAGATCTGTACCATACACAGTGATGAGTTCACCGCCAGAAGCTTCCTCTCCTGCCTGTTTCGAGAATCCGGTCACCTTGGTATGTCCAAGAGTCATCGACAATCGTGATTCTGCCTGATCGTTGGCTGTGCGCACAACAAGCTTTCCCCCTTCTTCTGGGATGCCGGCAGGTGCGTTCACCTTAATCATATTGTCGCTGACAACCTCAAAGCTTGACACTTTCGCGCCTCCTGGGAATTCTATTTCCGTTACGTTGTCGAACCCTGAACCATTGATGGTCATCGGCTGATTGGTAACAACCTTCGTCGGGAAGAAGGCCTTGATGCCAAGTCCGACGTTAGCAGAACCATTGCCGTCCTTATCAGAACAGGAAACGATGGATAGAAGGAGTAAGGAGGGGAGGAGCAAGGAGATTGCCCCTACTGCCCTCTTAATATATCTATTTGTAATCATAACTATTCACTATTAACTTTTCACAATAAACTATAATCACCATCCTGGGTTCTGAGTAAGATTAGAATTCTTCTTCAGTTCCGACTGCGGAATAGGATAGAAATTAAACTTGTCATCCCACTGGCGGGTAATGGTAGAGCGTGTAAGCACATTGCTGCTGCTGATAGTTGCAGCCTGAATGGTCTTGAAATACTGTGCACCCTTCTTCCAGCGACGTGCATCCCAGAAACGATGGTTCTCGAATGCCAGCTCAACCAGGCGCTCGCGCTCATAACGCTTAACCCAAGCCTCACCGTCTTCTTTGAATTTCGGCATCTGGATGTCAGCACGTGTACGCAGCACGTTGATGGCGTCGTTAGCGGTCATGCCGTAGGTGGCATCGTTAGCACTGCCAGTAGCATTATATACAGCTTCTGCATAGTCGAGATAGAACTCTCCCAAGCGGAACACAATCCAGGTATGACGACGAGAGGTCTGGTTATCTGTTGTTGTGACACAAGATCCGTCGACGTACTTCTTGAGGTAGTAGCTTGTAGGTGTGGCACCGTACTTTGGAGCACCATTGAAACCTCCGATGAAGGTTTCCATCACTTTTTTCTGAGCACCGTTGCTGGGCCATTCGTCACCGTTCTTCACCACTGTGAGTGCGAAACGCGGGTCAAGTCCTTCATAAGGATCTACTTCATTCAGGTCGATACTGCCAGGATAGCGCTCGCCAAAAGTCTGACCATTATCCTGATACTCATACTGATCTACCAGACTCTGTGTCGGACAGTTACCTGATGAACCATTCTCAACACCAATAGGATAGTTGGCCATCTCGAATGAGTTGCTTTCACCGCGTCCGAGCCCGAAGATCAGTTCTGTATTGAAGAATGCATCGTGTCCCCACAATAAGGCATAAGGGCTAAGCTTCAGACCCCATACTTTAGCATTGTCGAGAATATACTTACAAGCCTCGGCAGCCTTTGCCCACTTGGTCTTGTCGCCATTAGGGTTATGGAGCGGTGAAGCGGCATAAAGCAGCGTGCGGGCTTTGAGTGCGTAAGCTGCGATGCGTGTGGCGCGTCCTACCTCTGAGTTAACCTCAGTATTGTAGTTCTCTGGCAGATAAGGAGCAATAGCATCACACTCTTCTACGATGAAGTTCACAATCTTCTCAGCCGGTGTACGCGATACGCTATTGGCCTGTGCATTGTTAAGCGTCGTTGTCACCAGAGGCACATCACCATAGGTCCTGAACAGTTCGAAATAGAAGTAAGCCCTCAGGAATCGTACCTCATAAGGGAATAGCTCTAACTGAGCCACCCATTTGCTGTAATTGGGGTTATACTTCCAGTCTGAGATATCTGCTTCATCGATCTTCTCCAGGAACATGTTGGCATCAGCAATGGCTGTATAGCACTTGGTCCAAGTTCTGTCATAGGGGTTGGCTGGGCTCCATCCACCATTGACATAGTTATTGATGGCGCCTGTTTCGAGTGCATACTGTGCCTCGTCGGTTGCACCGGCAAGGAAATAGGCACTGTTAGACTCAAACTCATTATTATATACCTGCGCATAGACATCGAACACCAGGTTCTTGATGCCATTGTCGAAATATTCGTAGGTCCAGGCCTCGTCGCGGGTTGTCTCCTCCGTGTAGTCAAGGTCGGCACATGAATAGAAGAGGCAGGAGGTAAGAGGTAAGAGGAAAGTGAATACTCCGACCGCTATCTTATGGAATTTATTTGTACTCATATTATTATGCATTATGAATCATTAATTATGCATGACTTAGAATGTCACGTTGAGGCCAATGTTTACACTCTTCATCACAGGGTAGCCTGTGTTGAAGTTCTCGGCATCCATAGCATCGATATTGTCGAACGACAGGAGGTTCTGACCTTGCACGAAAACTTTGGCACCAGAAATCTTCAGAGGCTCAATGACAGATGATGGCAACTTGTAGTAGAGTTCGCAGTCGCGCATCTTCAGCCAGCTGGCATTGCGATACCAGATGGTAGAGTTCTGAGCATTGTTGGCAACATTCTCTGTTGACAGACGCGGATAGCTTGCACTGGCACCTGCGATGTCAAAGCAGTTGTTGTAGTATTCCTGAGAGAGATTGCGGTTGTCGGAGAGAGCTCCCCATACGCCGTCAATATAGCGCAGGTTCCTTACCTGATGGGCTGCACCCTGGAAGGTGGCGTTGATACCAAAGCCCTTGAACTCAGCTCCAAGCGTGAAGGCATAGTTCAGAGCGGGGAAGGTATTGCCATAATCCTGTGCCACGTAGTCGTTCTCATTGATCACACCGTCTTCATTGACATCCTTATACTTGATGTCGCCCACCTTGACCTGTCCGAACTGCTGCATGGGGCTGTCGTTAATCTCATCCTGGCTCTGGAAGAATCCCAATGCGATGAGTCCGCGCTCTGCATCGGCAGGTCCGTCAACAACTGAGAGGTTAGGATAAGCAGGTGTTTCAATCCATTCCAGAATCTTACTCTTCACAGTAGAGAACGATGCTCCAGCATTCAGATTCAGTCCGTTCTGGAAAGTCTTGGCGTATCGCAGGCCTAACTCCAGACCGTAGCTGGCTACGCGACCCTTGTCGTCATAAGATGATTGGATACCTACGACTGCAGAGTTGAGCGAGGCGGCGCTGACTAGAATGTTACGACGCTGCTGATAGAACAAGTCGAGTGTGACGTCGAGTGCGTTAAACAGTCTTACGTCTGTACCGATATTAGCCTTATAGGCAACCTCCTGGGAAAAATTGTCAGTTGGGAATTGTGTCAGGAAGGCACCCCATGAATTTGAGAAATTAGTGCCATACCAGAACTGTCCGTGAGAATTGTTCCATCTGGCGAGCCATAGACCTGCAGCAGGCACGTAGTCGCTATGCTGGATACCACCAGAGAGGCGCACCTTGCCATAGTTCAGAATATTGCTTTCTGGGTTGTTGGCATAGATATATCCCAGACCCAGGGTCGGTGAGAATGCCCACTTGGCAGGATAGCTGCGGTTAGAACCATTAGCTGCCAGCACGACATCGGCCATGAAGCGGTTGGCGTGATCGTAGTGTAATGCTAACTGCCAGTTGGTGCGATACCATGTGTTATTCTGTTCGTCACGAATCTCACTCTTCATGTTGTAGTTGGCATTAGCTGCCAGGTTGTCGCCATTATTCAGCTGAATGGCATACTTGATTCCTGCATTGAAGGTTGCGATACGCCACTGCGTGTCAACCCAGTGGTTGAACAGCAGTTTGTCTTCCACCGTACCCATCACGGTTTCCTGCATCGCGCCTGTGGCATCATAGTAGTTCCAGCCATACTGATAACCCTTTGAACGAGTTTCAGTCGTGTTTGAAGAGTTGTCGTATGAAGCACCTACATAAATCTTAAGTCCCTTTGTGATGACGTCGAGATCCTGCTCCAAGGTCATGTTCGCCCAAATTTGGCGCTGATGGGTCTTCATGAAACCTGCGCCCTGCGACTTGGCCAGAAGGTTGAAGTCACCGTAAGTCTGGCTTCCGCCCCATACACTTCCCACGGGAGTGAGTCCTGCTGTCTTGATGGGGAACGCTAGTGCAGGCACCTTGTACAGATGCCACCAGGCATCGTTAGAACTGACGTTGGGTATGCCGTTTGTCTCCATCAGGATACCTAAGATATTGGCACTGACCCTTGTCGTCGGACTTACCTCGAAGTCAACGTTGGCACGGATATTGGCCTTCGAATACTTCAGCTGCGAGTTATAGTCACCCTGATCAGGGTTCTTGTAGAGTCCGCGGGCATCGGTATAGTCAAGCTGGGTATAATACTGCACCTTTTCTGTACCGCCATAGAATGACAGGAATGCGTTCGTCTCATGGGCTGTGTTCTTAAACACTTCGTCCTTCCAGTTCACGTTTGGATAAACCTTCGGGTCGCTGCCATCTCTGAACTTCTGCAGCTCAGTATCCGTATAGGCTGTAGCGAGACCGTCGTTCAGACGTGCTTTGTTCAGTGCGTTGGCGTAGTCGTAGGCACTGACCATGTCGGCCATCTGCGGGTTGAACTGGAACTTATGAGAGGCCCCCACCTTAAAGTGGTATTTGCCGTCTTTACCGCCATGCTTGGTCTTCACCAGCAGTACACCATTGATACCCTCATGTCCGTAGAGCGCTACGGCAGCAGCATCTTTCAGTACGGTGACGCTCTCCACTTCTTCTACTGTCAGACGGTCGATGGGGCGCTCCACACCATCTACGAGAATCAGAATGTCTTTCTCGCCTGTGGTTTGTACACCACGGATGTTAAATGTTGCGCCAGTGCCTTCCTCACCTTTAAAACCAGTATTCTGGAAGGCGTTCAGTCCAAGGAGCTTTCCATATAGGGCATCTGCCAGACTGATGGCCGATGTACGACGGAGCTCTTCTGCTGTGATGGTTGTAGCAGCCGCTGTTGTGAGGAATTCTGACTGCTGGACACCATAGCCTAAATCCACCTTCTGCGAAGCCTTGTCACTTAGCGTCACCTGGGCACTAACCGCCATTGGGGCAACGCAGAGCCCCGCCAAGGTATATATAAATATGTTCTTGATCTTCATAATCTTCATTTTTTCAATTCTTAATATTAAAAAGAATTACCATCCAGGATTCTGTGTAAGTCCATAACCCTTCTGAATCTCAATACGAGAGACGGGGTCAAGATACCACTTGTTCGTCCAGTAGCCTGCATCCCACCAGCGACGGTGACCTGTTACAATTTCAGGCTTCTCGTATTCGAACTTCGGCCAAGGGGTAGAAGCATCCCACTGAGTATCTCCTGTCATGCGCTTGCCGTCGGCATCGAGGCGATAGATGCGGATCTCATGAAGCGGTTTGGTGAAGAGGTCCTTGCGCATGCGGCGTACCATGTCGTAGAGGCGGTCGCCACACTCAGCACCGATTTCACAGTTGCGCTCACGAAGAATTTCGTTGATAAGATTCTCCTTGTTAGTGGTCAGGTTCAGTTGTGGATTCATCGTCTCGAGACGTCCTAATCCTACACGGCTGCGTACAACATGCAAGTCATCCAGAGCGCCCTTCAGATCGCCTGTCTCAGCCTTTGCCTCTGCACTGATGAGGTACATCTCGGCCAGACGGATATAGGATACACCGATATATTCGTCATCGTAACGGCTACCGCCTTTATAGTCGAGCAACCACTTGAACTTGCAGTAGCCTGAGGCTACGTCATCTGCGTTGCTGTTGAAATTACTGTTGTTTTCCAAGCAGCCACCTACCCAAGGATCGTTGTAGTTAGCACCGTTATAGTCAAATCCGGCAGGCAGGTTATGTCTGGGAACCACCATGGTCTCGTAAAGACGAGGGTCGCGGTCGGCAAACATGTCGATGCCGTTAGGATTCTTTCCTGCACCATAGAGATCGGCGTATGGGAAATCGCGGCCGTCCTGCATACCGAAGCATTCCATCAGTTCGTTGGTTGGGACCTGTCCGCCTTGTCGCATACAGTCAAGTGCGAAGCCTCTCCAGCCCCAGCCCCATCCGCCATCGGATAAGGTCAATGTGGGATGAGCGTCAAACAGCTTTTCGTGATGCGTGGCATCATTACGATAGCGGTAGGCTCTACGGTAGGCTGTGCGATAACCGGCTTCATCGTTTGAGGTTGGCATCACCAGTTGATAGTAATTACCGTTAGAGGCATTGTCGCTGAAGAATTCGTTACAAGCCTTCAGGCAGCGCTGCCATAGTGCAGGATCTTCCTTGCCAAACCAAACGTGCATCTCATCTTCGAAACCAGTTGGTTTCTTGTCATAGGTCATATAGGGCTGAGAGTTGTTGAACAGCGGAGAAGCTGCAAACATCCAGACCTTGGCGCGCAGTGCACGAGCCGAAGCGCGTGTCAGACGACCAGACCACTGACCGATATCTGCATCGGGTACATTCCAGATATAGCCGGGCTCATCGATGGCGCACTGAATCAGCGAGTCGATAAACTCAACAGTCTTGAATGCTGTTGCACGGCCTTCAGTAAAACCTTCTCCCACAGCATAAGCCTTTTTGACGAGGCACAGACCGCCGAAGTTGCGGAAAGCGTCGAAATAGCGGCTGGCCATAATGGTATAAGCTTCACCGCGCAGACGGCTCTTCTCGTCGGCGCTCATGTCAGGCACACGGTCAAGATTCTCGATCAGCTGCCAGCATTTACGTACGGTCTCATAGATAGATACACGTCCGCCAGCATCGCTGTCGAGTCCGCTCTTGGTTGAGTATGAGAATTTTCCCTGGAAGTTACCATCCTCAGTGTCCTGGGCATTCTCAGTCAGACCGCCGGGATAATAGCTCTGTATGGGACCGCCCCATCCGACATAGCAGTGATAAGAGTCAGAAAGCACGTCGATGGGCGCACCGTTCATCATGTTTCCTGAGGTGTAGGTACAGTAGAGTTGTCCGTAAGCACTCCACAGGAAGTTGCGGGCATATTCAGCCTTCGAGAAAACCGTGTCGATATTCACTTCGACACCAGGGGCTTTCTCGAGGAAGGCATTACCCACATTGATATCATCGACACAGGCAGAGAAAATGCCAGTAGTCATCCCCAATGCCAGTATGTAATTAAATATCTTTTTCATAATCTTCATTTTTTCAGTTTTAGAAGTTTATTTGCACGCCGAAGTTATACACACGGGTCATAGGATAGCGTACACCAAAGTCAAGTCCTGAGCCAGGAGCCTCGGGGTCATTACCCTTAAAGTCGGCAAATGTCAGCAGGTTCTGACCTGAAGCATAGAATCTCACGTAGTTGAGCAGAGGGATAAACTTAGGCTTATTGATGGTATAGCCAATTTCCACGTTCTTCAGACGTACATATTTCGAGTCGATGATCCACGCCTGTGAGTCACGGTTGTTGTGTACGCGGTTGGTGAATGAGATACGTGGCAGCTTTGCACCAGGATTATCCACCGTCCATGAGTTGTCGGCTACCCACTGTGCCAGAGCAGAAGTATTGGTAGAACCGAACTGGTCGCGGAAGTATCCGTTCAGGGCGCGGCTGGTGTTATTGGCACCTACCCACAGCATCGAGAAGTCGAGGCCTTTCCAGTTCAGACTGGCATTAATAGACCAGGTGATCTCAGGATTATCAGTATAACCCAGAGGCTTCTGGTCGTTGGCATCGATAACACCGTCGCCATTCTGGTCCACATAGACGGCATCACCATATTTCAATTCTACATTCTGGTCAGGCATGTCCACACCAAATTTCTCCTTATAGCGCTGTTCGGTACCCTCCTGATAGAACTCGAAGAGGTCGTATGCGAAGCGCTGGCCAACAGGCTGTCCTGTACGGCTCAGATAGTCATAGAGTGGGGGAACCTCAAGCATCTCGATAACCTTGTTTCTCGCAAAGGCGATGCTTGGGCTGATGCTATAGCGGAAGTCGTTGATCTTGTCAGCCCATCTCAGCGTCAACTCATAACCGTGATTCTTCACACGACCTTGGTTGACATAGCTTGAGGGCAGACTGGTTACTGCCGGCAGCAGAGAGGCATTTGATACAAGGATGTCCTTGCGGTCTTCCCAGAAGAGGTCGAGGTTTACTGTCAGACGGTCTCCGATGAAGGCGGCATCCAGACCGACGTTAATTTTAGAAGCTGTTTCCCACGTGACATCGGGATTACCTGCTGTCAACTCCTTTACAGCTTGCAGCCAGCCGCCGCTGGTACCGAAGTTGGCACCACGCTTCTGCGGGTTTGTTGTCGTCGCACCTTCGTAGAACTGCCATGCACCAGGGAGGTAGAGGAAACGGGCACCGTTGGTGTTGTCGTTACCGACCTTACCCCACGAACCACGCAGTTTCAGATAGCCGATATATTTCTTAATAGGCTCCCAGAACTTCTCGCTTGATGGAATCCAACCAATAGAGAATGATGGGAATGTACCATAGCGCTTACCCTCGGCAAAGTTCTCTGATCCGTTATAACCGATGTTGAAGTCGATCATGTAACGAGTGTCATAGTCATAGGTCACACGTCCTACGAGTCCTACATAACCCTTTGGAATCGACTGATACAGACTGTTGTCAGAATCCCAAGGATAATAGGTCTTGCTCTGATTGTAAAGAATCAGGGCGCCTACATTGTGCTTACCGAACTTGCGCGAGTAGTTAAAGCTGGCTTCGGCATACCAGTTGCGGTTACCCCATTTTTTTTCGCTGTAGGGCAGCGGCCAAGTAATGTTTTCCTTGCGGAGCACCTCTTTACCGTTGTCGAGGGTTGCCACATAGGTCACACCCGTACCAAATCCGTTCTGGCGATTCTTCTGGGCCGTATAGTCTGTATTGTAAGAACCCTTGATTTTGAAGTCCAGACCTGGGGTAATGAAGCTCATGTCGAGTTTATACTGAAGGTCGAGGTTCAGCACGTTGGTACTCTCGTTAACGTATCCCAGGTTATAATAGTTCGACAAAGCGTCGCGGTCGTACGGACCTACGAAACTTTCGTCTGATACGATGTGACGGCCTTGGTCGTCAACACCGATACCTGCGTATGGCGTAGCGCCCTGCAGATAGCGGAAGAGGAATCCCTCACCTCCACCCATCGTGGTGCGGTTCTGAACACGTCCACCCAGCGTCAGGTTCAGCTGGCTGTACTTTGACACGTTGATATCAAGGTTGGCACGATAGTTGAAACGGTTGTACTTAAAGGTCTCATCGTCGTTCTTTGAGAAGGTCTTGAAGAGAGAATTCTGATTCAGGAAACCAGCAGAGACGAAGTATCTCACTTTCTCAGTACCTCCGTTTACATTCACGTTCACCTGCTCCTGCCATGCTGCGTTCTTCATCACATAGTTGATCCAGTCGGTATTGGGGAATGTGACGGGCATATCATTCTTGCGGAAATGCTCCATCACCTCCTGGCTGAATCGGATGCCTTTATCGGCATAAGGTGTATAGTCGGCAATGGTGGCGCTGCTTGGCCACTGGCTCATAGGCAGAGCGTCGGTAATGGCTGCATAGTTCCACATCTTACCATAGGTGTAAGAATCGGCAAAATCTACGAACTTAGCAATTTGCTGTACGGCAGCACTTGCCGAAACAGTCACAGAGGCCTTACCAGGGGTACCACGCTTGGTGGTAACGAGGATAACACCGTTAGCACCGCGCACACCGAATACAGCTGTAGCCGAGGCGTCTTTCAGAATAGAGATGTCCTGAATCTCGTTAGGGTCGAGCTGTCCGAAGGGACGCTCCACACCGTCGACGAGTACCAGAGGTTCTGCACTGTTCAGCGAACCAGTACCACGCACGCGGATGACGGGTTCATCAGCACCAGGCATACCTGATGGCTGTACTACCGACATACCTGGCAACTTACCCTGCAGGGCATTAGCCACACTGGCCACAGGTGCCTTCAGCAGTTCGTCACCACCTACGGCAGAAACTGCACCCGTGATGGTTACCTTCTTCTGCTGGCCATAGGCAATGACCACCACCTCTTCAAGACTCTGTGAGTCGGGTTTCATACTAACAGCCATCTTGCGAGTGACCTTCAGTCTCTGAGAGACATAGCCGACGTAAGAGAATTCCAACGTCGCACTTGGTGAAACTGAAGGCATCACAAAATTACCGTCGAGATCAGTGATGACACCTGAACCTGTGCCTACCACCTTGACGGAGACACCAATCATCGGTTCACCTGTCTCATCTGTCACCTGACCTTCCACCCTAATGTTTTGGGCAAAAGTCACACTGGGCAAAAGGCACAATAGCACCAATAGCCCAAAGAGATAAGATTTGCACTTAATTTCCATACGTTAGTTTAATACGTTAGTTATATATTAGGTTTTAATTATTCTGTATAGCCTATATGTTGGGCCGGATTACACGATTCCGCCACAAAGGTAAATTGTTTTTTTTAATTAATCATCATTTTATTTTAGAAATTTTGATTTTTTTTTCAAATAGTGTCTTTTTTTGTGAAAATAGCCGTTTTTTTCCTTCATTTTTTCGAATACACCTTATATTATATAAGAAATAAGTTTATTTTTGTTACAGTTCAAAGAATATAGAAAACCGCCCCGAGACATGAAGCCTCGAGGCGGAAATCAAATGTGAGAATATAATCTTTATTCTTTTACTGCCTGGAATACCCAGAAGCAACCTTCCCATGTAGCGTCATTCGTATGCTGAGCTCTCAACACGAGTTCATTTTCCGAGATGACAGTTACGTCGTAGATGGTCGGATGGTAGTCACCCTGATTAATCATAATCGGATAGATGATGTTACCAGGCTCTGTCGTCTTCAGTGTGAAGAGGATGCTCTTCGACTCATCTGCAGTCGAGAAGTCGAGAGAGAATGCACCCGAACCTGACTTATCACCAGCTTGGTTGTTCTCATTGACGAGCTTCTTGGTCAATATACCGTTGGGGAAGTCGAAGGTGATAGTACCATTAGAACCGCCCTGACCTTCTACAGTTGTCGTCCACCATGACGGTTTTTTGTCGTTGTTACCACCATTACCCCAGTTGTTGGCTGGTGCCAATTCCCATGTTTTGGTAGCAGTTGGTGCAGATACAGGGTCATAGCCCGTCAGCAGTTTAATACCTTCAGGCAGATCTGAGTATGCTTCTGCAGTGAATTTACCAAGACTGATAGTCTCACTCTTTCCTGTTGCATCGAGGAACTCAACAGTTAGTTCCTGCTCAACATCAAGTGCATAGGTAACGATTTTACCTACATTGGTATTGATAGAGCTCGAACCCCACTTGAAAGTGCAAAGAGCCGGATTCGGATTACTCTTAATAGTAATACTGTTGCCAAGTTTACCTGTCAACTTATCAATCGTCTGTTCTAGCACAATCTTACTGGCACTATAACCTTTGCCAAAATACTTTGGAGCTCCCTCCTTGCCAATGCAAAGACGGTCACTGATAGTCTGAGTGATATAAGAGATGGTATCCACTTGGACAGTAATTTCCTTTGCCGTCGGAGCACCACCTACATTCGTTGTCAGGCAACGAATGACATTGGTACCAATCTTGGTTACATAAATCTCGCCCTCAGTCGTAACAGTATGAGTGGTATTTTCCACCAACTGATCAGCTTCCCAAGCTGAAACAACAGGCGAAGTGCATGCTACATGAATCCGGTTGCCGCTCTTACCATCCACCTGTACAGGTGTAGCTGTAGCCTGAACCTGGTCTGCACTAATGGCACCCCACTCCGATGCGCCTTCAATCTCCGAAGGATCGCAGGCAGTCATGGCCATTGCCAGAAAAGGAATTGCAAATAATATCTTTTTCATATAAATTCTGCTTTGTTTAAATTAAACTTCTGATGTATTACCAACCCTGATACTCTGAATCAGCAGTTGTCCATCCTTCATTTTGAGCCACCTTACCCTGAAGAACCTGATTCTCTGGCATCTTCTGGAAACCGGCAGTAGCATTGTAACGGGCAGCATAGCCACCATTATGAGCAAAGTTGGTATCTTCCTTACCACGAGAGTAGGTGGGCTGCCCCGTCTGCTTCTCAAGAGCGGCAGCAGCGATATGCCAACGACGGATGTCGTTCCAACGGGTTCCCTCAAAGGCTAACTCCCAACGGCGCTCATTCTGAAGGGCCTGAAGAGAGTAGCTTGAGATAGGATCAAGACCAGCGCGAGCACGCACCTTATTAATACCATCAACACTTTCCTTCAGCTCTGACTGCATCAGCAGAACATCAGCGAAGCGAAGCAGTACAAGATCGTGGATATTTGAAGTCTGGAAGTTCACACCGTTGCTCCAGCCTGTGTCGCCATACATCAGCACTTCGAAACATGGCTGATATTTGCCTGTTGAAGCATCGAAACCTGCAATAGCACTCTGTTTCTTCTCATACCAGTTAGTCTCTTGAATGAAGTCAGCCCATGTAGCACCACCAAAAGAATATGCTGGCAACTCACGGACATCCTGAATAGAGGCTTCGAGGCGCATATCAGAAGGCTCAGCAGCTTTCCAGTCGCTTACGAGGTTAGGAGCAACAGGACCGGCACCCCATCCCTGTCCGAATGGGAAAGTTTTGTCAACATCCTGACCGCCGCGGATACCAAAGTGCAGGGCATAACCGTTGCCATAACCAATGGTAGTGTTCCATGAAGCCAGCTTGTTGAACTTAATAGCAAACATCGACTCGGGGTTGACGGCATTGTCATCCTCTACCCACTGCAGTCCCTGATCTTTTGTGTAATCATACTGATCACGCGAATACTTATTGGTATAAGCCCAAAGGTTACGATAGTCGGGTACGAGTGAGTAACCCGAATTGTTCACGCAGTCATCGATATAGCCGATTACATCCTGCTTGGTCAGTGTGCTGCCGTCGGGCAGAGCAACGCTTTCAAGCGGCTTATAGGTTGTGCTGGTCAGCGAAGCAATGTCAGAGCCGTTTCCATAGAAGCCTGTGTAGAACAACCATACGCGGGCAAGCATAGCCTCGGCAGTATATTTGTCGATATGGCCGTTGGTCAGTCTCTGAGCAGGCATATCTTTAGCTGCATCGCGCAGGTCCTGCAGGATTTGTCCCCAAAGAGCAGTCACATCACCCTGCTCAGGATTCTGGCCCGGCTCGATGACCAGAGGTACATTGCCGTACTGCGAAGCCAATTCATAGTAGTAGAAGCCGCGCAAGAACTTGGCCTCACCGATATTCTGTGCCTTAACAGCGTCGCTCAGATCAGTATTGGGCAAAGCCTGCAATAATGCATTAGCACGGCCGATACCCTCATAGCGATCCTTATAGAACTGCTCAGTCATATTAGCATTATAATTACAGAGCAAATCCATAGCCTGCATCAGTTTATCGTTTGCACCACCTCCACCGAGGTTGTCGTCAGAGGCAAGCATTGACAGATAATAGAACGATGCCTGTGGTGTCGCATTGACAGCATTCAGGTTTTCATAGATGGCAGCCAGTGAAGCTGTTGCATCTTTTTCTGTCTTCGGAAAGTTTTCCGACGTGCTGTCAGTCAGGTTCTCTGTGTCGAGTGAGCATGAATTTAGGCCCAGACTCACTAATGCTGCAGCAACAATATATGATATCTTTTTCATTGTCATTATTCCTTATTTATAATTAGAACTTGATGTTAACACCCACCATATAGGTACGAGGCTGTGGATAGTTACCTACATCAACACCTGTTACCCATGGCTCGTTACCATTGAGTGCCATACCGTTCTCAGGATCCATACCTTTGTACTTGGTAATGGTGAAGAGGTTCTGGGCAGCGAAGTAGAGACGCAGCTGAGAGAATGGAGAAGACTTCCAAAGTTTCTTGAAGTCGTAACCGACTGTCAAGTTCTGCAGACGGAAGTAACCAGCATTTTCAACATAGAGGTCAGAAACCTGCTGCCAGTTAGGACCACTGTTACCAGGAGCAAGAAGAGGATACTTGTTTGATGTGCCCTCACCGTGCCAATAGTCATACACTTCTGTAGTGTAGTTCTCATACTGACCATCGGTGAACTTACGCCAAGAACGTGCTACCTGCTGACCAAGAGCTGCATAGCCAGTAACACTGAAGTCGAAGCCCATGTAGTCGAAACCAAGATTCATACCCATAGTTACATTGGGGTGAGGATCGCCGAGGTTTGTCTTGTCATCAGAGTTAACGATACCATCTCCATTTGTATCAACGAACTTCAAATCGCCTGGTTTGATACCTGCACCTTGTAGAGAGTTAGCAGCATCTCCACCGCAGTTCTTAGCCAGGTAGTCCTTGACATCAGCCTCATTCTGCATGACTCCGTCAGTCTTGTAACCATAGAAATAGCCAATCGGTTCACCAACCTTCATACGAGCCATGTTACCAGTATTCTGAGCAAGAAGGTCATTACCTCCCTCAATGTAGTCGGCTGCGCCAATAATCTCAGTTACTTCATTCTTGTTGAGAGCGATGTTCCAACCTACATTGTAATTGAAGTTGCTACCAATATTGTCACGCCAGTTCAGAGCCAACTCAATACCTGTGTTTTTGACAGTACCAGCATTACGCCACTGATTTGCAAAACCAGTAGAAGCAGGAATCTGTACATAAAGCAGCAGGTCCTTAGTCTTCTTATTATACCAGTCAAAAGTTACACCAAGCTTGCCACCCAGGAAGCGAGCATCGAAACCAAGGTCGAGCTGTTCTGATGTCTCCCAAGTCAGGTCTTCGTTTGGCAGACGGGTTGAATAGGCACCCTGTGTAGAAGCATTCTTGTCATTATTGAAAGAATAGTTACCGAAGTCACCATAGCTGAAAGTAGTCATATAGGCAAAAGAGTCACCAATATTCTTATTACCGTTCTGACCCCAACCAGCGCGAAGTTTCAAGAATGAAAGCCAGTTGCTGGTGCTTTGCATGAACTTTTCATTAGAGACTACCCAACCAGCTGATACAGAGGGGAAGTAACCCCAACGGTGTCCTTTCGCAAACTTAGAAGAGCCGTCAGCACGAATGACCAGACTCAGCATATAAGTTTCGTTGAAGTCGTAATTGATACGGCCGAAATAAGATAAAGATGTCTCATAACCGTAAGGCAAACCGCTAACAATAGCCTGACCAGTACGATTATTTGTAAGACCTACATAAGCTTGTTTCATTGTGCCGAAGATACTGCCTGTAGAGGTCGCGTTAAGGGTTTCACCGAAATCAGGACGAGTCTGACCATACTCGGTTCCAGCCAGCACATCAAAGTTGTGCTTGTCAAGGGCGAACTTGTAATTCAGTGTGTGAGTCATACCCCAGCCCCAGCCAAGGCCTGTCTGCTGGGTCACCTGATCAAGATCACGCTTTCCACCCTGATCGTTGCTGTAGTATTCGGGAAGGAACGAACGCCAGCTCCAACTGCTTTGGTTGTAGTTTACCTGACCGCGGTAAATCAGATTTTTGATTGGCTGGAATTCAATATAAGCAACAGCATTGATGTTAAAACTCTTGCTCTTGTTGTTGGCACTCTGATTGTTCAGCATGTTATAGACGGGGTTAGCCATATAACTGTTAAAGCCAAACCAACCAGACTGACTAAGATAATCATGCGAAGAATAGTTTCCTGTACCATCGTACATCGGCAAAAGTGGATTGGCGCGGAGCATATTTGAAAGTTCGTTGCTATACTGGTTACCAATCTGGAGACCCTGATTCTGCTTGTGCTGGTAGTAGAGGTTCTCACCGAATTTGATAACATCATAGTCACCTTTGCTACTCTTCAAAATAATGTGCTCAGAGTTCAAACGCAGTGTGAAACGACGGAAATCAGACTTGGCCATATTACCAAATACACCATCCTGATATTGATAACCAAGACCTGTAGAGAACTTTGACATCTCATTACCACCAGAGATGTTCAGGGCATGAGAGGTCGTGATGGCATTCTTGTTACGGATAGCATCAAGCCAGTTTGTACCTGCATTAGAACCATTCCTGTACGCCTCAAGAAGTCCTTGGTTAACACTCGTTATAGCAGAACCTTCTGCAACTTGCATGAATGACGCCCAGTCATAGGCTGAACCACCATTGTTCTGGTTCACCATGTCTTGTACCTCCATGAACTGACGTGCATTTAGTAGTTGAGGCATCTTGGCAACGTTTTGCCATCCGATGTTACCATCATAGCTCACCTGCAATTTGCCTGCTTTACCCTGTTTGGTAGTAATAAGGATTACACCATTGGCACCGTTAGCACCATAGATAGCAGCTGAGGCTGCATCCTTTAACACGTCGATACGTTCGATATCAGCAGGATTCAGATTGTTAATGTCACCGCCTGTAACACCATCAATGACGTAGATAGGCTTGGTGTCACTGTTAGTACCAGCACCGCGGATGGCTACTTTAAATCCATCTCCAGGCTGTCCAGATACTGCCTGAATGCTCACACCAGGACTTTGACTCTGCAAGGCGCCCAGTACTTGAGTTGTATTAAGTTTGGTGATGTCTTCACCTTTAACCTCAACAGTAGCACCTGTGACCAACTTCTTCTTTTGGACACCATAACCAACGACAACCACTTCCTCCAATACAGCGTTGTCATCTTCCATTGTAATGTTGAAGTTGTCCTGATTGCCAACGACAATCTCCTGAGTCTTGAAACCAATAAACGACACAACAATTGTTGAGCCTGGCTTTACATTGAGAGTGAAGTTACCATCGAAATCGGTAACAGTACCGTTTGTGGTACCTTTTTCCATAATACTGGCTCCGATAACCGGACCCATAGCATCGACTACAGTACCTGTAATCTTCTTCGTTGCCTGCTGCACGTTCTGCACGTCGCCTGCGGCATAGGCATTTGACGAGTAACCGAGACCCAAGAGAGCCATGGTACTCATCATCAGCGCTGTCTTTCTAATTTTTCGATTCATACTTAAGTATTTACTATAGATTAATTGGTTTATAAAACGCAAGTTAGGATTGCGGGAACCTCCGTAGAGACTCCGTCTGCGTGCAGTCCGTTATGAGGACCGCAAATATGCAGTTAGGATGAGTTGGTTTGGTTCATACGTTTTGGCTTTTTTAAGTTTTATAATTAGTTATAGTTATATTTGAGCATACTGAATCGTTTGCAAAGATAAAGTATTTTTCCAAAACAATATAATTTTATTTTGTCGAATATTGATACTTTTTTACTTTCAGGTACTTTTTTAAATGGAAAATGTATGAAAAGAGCAAAATAATCGCAGTGATCTGCAACAGAATGCAAGATAAAAACTAATATTCGTGAATAAATGTAAATTTTACACTTTAATCTATTCTCAAACTTTTTCCTATATATTATAAATAAGGTGATAAATTTTAGCATCGATGATACTGTTTCCTCGATTAGTTCTATTATCCTGTAATGGTTTGCGTTTTGTGAGAGATATTGAGCTTATAACCTCCCATCCTCCCTTGATGAGCTATAAGCCCTTTGTATAAAGGGCTTTTAAGACGGGAGGATACGATTCAACACCTCCCTAACACCTCCCGTCACATCTCCCATCTAAGTTAAAAAGGATCCTAGCTGCAGGAGGTCTTATGGGAGGTCAATGGGAGGTGTCTGGAAAACACCTCCCGTCTCACATTCCCTTTATCCATCGGCCTTTCACCTCCTTTACGGGAGGAGGGGAGGTCTTCTTGTTTTGTCTTTCTCCCGACATCGGCACCTAATTTTTGCGCCCTGCCTAGGAAAAATTTGTTCCCTAGTTAGGTAACAAAAATTCCCAGCCTTGGGAATAAATCATTCTAGTTTGTAATGACAAGACCACCATTGCAAGGAATGGTAACTGTCAATTGCTGCTTCTTGTTCTGTTTGACCTGATTGACGCTGCCATTCAGTTGAGCATCGTCGCTATAGACCGTTAATGCTGTGCCCTTCTCGAACATCGGGAGCGTGATGGTCTTCTTCAGCGGTTGTGTCTCAGCATTGATACCTGTGACAAACCATTTGTTACCAGAGCGGCGGGCCATGATGACATACTTGCCTGGATAGCCGTCGATCAGCTTGACCTCATCCCAAGTCGTAGGCACTGCTTTCATGAAGTCGATAGCCCAAGCCGGCGCATCGTTCAGGTTGTTGGGTGCCAAGGCAAAGTGTTGTACGGCACTCTGGAAGAGTACGGCTGTAGCGAGTGCATAGACATCTGAGGTCTTGCGAACGGTTCCGTGCTGGTTGTCGGCACTATAGCGCTTGTTGAGTGCTGATCCGCCAAAGTCCATCGAGCCGACGGTGTTGCGAACGAAAGCGTGGATGGTAGCATTACGGGCTTCAGCGTCGCAGGCGCCCTGTCCGAAGTGCAGGTTCTCTGAGGCGAGCACTGCTTCTGAGGCGGCATAGTTGGGATACATGCGCTCCCAACCACGAGGCAAGGTACAACCATGGAAGATGACGAGCAGACCGTAGTCGTTGGCATCCGACAGAATGTCTTCATAGAGCTGCATCATCGGCTGCTTGTCGCCGCCGAAGAAATCGACCTTGATGCCTCTGATGCCATTATCGTGCATCCATTTCATCTCCTGGCGGCGTATGCGGCTGTTGTCCATCTTGCCGATAGGTGTCTGGAAGGCATCGTTCCACTTGCCGTTAGAGTTATACCAGAGGAAGATGGCTACACCTTTCTCTTTACCATAACGGGCTAGTTCTGCCATCTTCTCATAGCCGATCTGCTGATCCCAGAATGCATCGATGAGCACACTCTGATAGCCCATCGCCGCAGAGAAGTCGATATAGCGCTTCTGTTCGTCGAAGTTGCAACTGGGATCCATGCCGATAATCCAGCTCCAGGAGCCCTTGCCGTAGATGTATTCCTGTGAGGGTTTGTACTTCTGTTCTACAAGATCGAAGGGAACGGTGGTCTCCACGATGTTGGCCAAAGGACCTACGGTAATAGTGCGCCAGGGCGTGCTGCCAGGCAGCGACATCGCAGGCGTGGTGGAGCCGATGCCGTTCATCTCACCAGCCTGTGGGAAACCGATGCGATATTGGCTGCCTTGCTCGTTCAGCAGGCGACAGCCCACATAGTTACCATCTGTACCAGTCTCACTGATGAGAGCCCAGCCCGCTGGTGTCTTAAACAGACAAGGGAAGGTATAGCCTTCGCCCCAACCGTTTTTGCCCATTGTATCGTCTGTGGTATAAGATGTCTCATAGCTGGGTGAGGTGCGGGCAAATCCGCCCATGGGTTTCGACTGTGGACAAAGGAACGTGGTAGAGCCATTGGGCAGGATGAAACCGCTCTCCTCGCGCTCTACGACACAGACGCGGGTCTCTTTCTTGGGAAAAAGTGTATAGCGGAAGGCCACGTCGCGATTGCTGACCATGAAGGTGATGGACATCGCTTCCTGGTCGTTCTGCTCGTAAGTGGCGATAACCTCCGTTGCGTTGTAATCGACAGCGCTCTGCTTGATGTTGCGCAGCACATACTGGTCGTTGTAGGCCTTCTTTTCCACATGCTTCAGCTTCAGATCCTTGCTGAAGTCGCCCATGTTGGTAACCAGTCCGAGTGGAGAGGGAGCTATCACTTGTTTGTTGTCGTAGCCCACTTCATACTTCGGCTGTCCGTTATCCATACTCAGGGTTAGCATTACCTTGTTGTCAGGACTGTTGAATTTTAAAAGCTCTTGTGCGCTTGTCTGACCTGTAAATAGCAGGAATAATCCGCTGCACAGAATAGTTGATAATCTGGTTTTCATTGCTGTTGTTGTTATGCAGTTTGTAAATAAGTTGTATTTATGTTGCAAAGATACTGATTATTCTTTAGGTAAGCATATTATTTCCTCAAAAACTTTGGCTTTTCACTCTATTTGCACAGATAATAATGAAAGCGATGACATAAAACGCTGTCGTATAGGCCTTAATGTTTGCTTGTATTATTTTGTTCATTCATTGTACGAATCTGACATTTCCGGATTTTTCGACGCAAAGATTTCTGATAATTATTATAATTGGCTTATCTTTGCAGAAGAAACCCAATAATTACAATGATGATAGCAAGACTACTACTATTAATTGTATTTTTGATGCAGACATTTGCAGGAAATGGACAGACAAGTGTTCGACAGACTATCCGGTTGGATGAGGGATGGAAATTTGCCTTTGGCCATGCGGCAGACCCTCAGAAGGACTTCGGTTGTGGCACAGAGTATTTTAACTATCTGACGAAGGCGAACTCGATTCATAACGAGGGGCCTTATTCGCCTAAGTTTGATGATAAAGACTGGCAGGAGGTTCGCGTGCCTCACGATTGGGTGACGACACTTCCTTATGCTTCTGAGGCCAGTCATTCTCACGGTTATAAGACGGTGGGCTACAAGTATCCAGAGACCAGTGTCGGCTGGTATCGGAAGACTATCAATATCCCGTCAGAGGATCTTGGCAAGCATATAGCCTTGCAGTTTGATGGTATCTTCCGCAATGCTCAGGTGTGGTTCAATGGTTTCTGGATGGGTGTTGAGCCCAGTGGCTATGCTACTCAGGTGTATGATGTGACGGAATATGTGAACTATGGAGGCGAAAACCTGATTTGTGTGCGTGCTGATGCGACGTTTGAAGAGGGCTGGTTCTACGAAGGGGCAGGCATCTATCGTGATGCTTGGCTCGTGAAGACGGCTGCTGTCAGCGTTGCGCCTTTCGGCACATTTGTCTATGCAGACTTAAAACAGCCTTATCATTCTGCTGTCATTCATGTGGAGACAGAGGTGAACAACCATTCATTAGAGTCTCAGATCTGTGAGGTTTGCCAGCGAATACTGGATGCTGATGGCAATGAGGTGGCCAAATGCAGTGGAGCGAGCATCTCGTTGCAACCTAAGGAAACTCTTGGCTGCAATCAGCAGATGACACTTGAAAATCCACATTTATGGGGCACAACTGATCCTTATCTGTATAAGGTGGAAACAACTGTGAAAGTGGAGGGAAAGGTAACGGATGTCTATGAAACGGCTATTGGCATTCGCGATATTGTTTTCGATGCCGATAAGGGCTTCCTGTTGAATGGTAAGCAACTGAAACTGAAGGGTGTCAATCTTCATCAGGATCATGCAGGCGTGGGTGCTGCGATTCCTGAGGCGCTGATGGAATGGCGTATCAAACAACTGAAGAAGATTGGTTGCAATGCCTACCGCTCATCGCACAATCCGATGACGCCGGCATTGCTTGATATCTGTGATCGCGAGGGTATTCTCGTTATCGATGAAAACCGCCTGGCAGGTATTAATACCGAGCACCAGCGATTATTAGAAAAGATGATTAAGCGCGATCGCAATCATCCCAGTATTATCCTTTGGAGCGATGGCAACGAAGAATGGGGTATGGAAAACACCATTCAAGGAACCCGTATCGCTGCCGCCATGCGAGAATATACCCGCCTGCTCGACCCTACACGTCCTTCTACGATTGCTAATGCTGGAGGCTCAGAGATGATTAAGGGTCTCGATGTAGTGGGCTTCAACTATATTCTTCAGAACGATGTGGATAACCGCAAGAAGGCTAATCCTGCGTGGAAGATCGTGGGCACGGAAGAGACCACGGGCTGCGGAACGCGTGGCGTCTATTTCGATACTCCAGAACAGCCTGGACACATGCGTTCCATGAATCTGGCACCAGACAATGATGGTACGGAGAACCGTATTGAGCGTGGGTGGAAGTTCTATGCTGAGCGTCCTTGGGGCGCAGGTCTTTTCTATTGGACAGGCTTCGATTATCGCGGAGAGCCTAATCCTTTGAAGTATCCTGCTACCGACTCTGAATTCGGCATTCTGGACTACTGCGGATTCCCCAAGGATGAGGCCTATTATCTGAAATCGTGGTGGACAGATGAACCAACGCTCCATATCTTCCCCCATTGGAACCTTCAAGGCCATGAGGGTGAGGAGATAGAGGTTTGGGCTTATAGCAACTGCGATGAAGTGGAACTTGTGGTTAACGGTCAGAAACTGGGTCGTCAGAAGATGCCTCGTAATGGTCATCTGAAGTGGAAAGCCGTCTATCAGCCAGGAAAGGTTGTTGCTGTTGGTTATAAGAATGGTAAACGCATTCTGACAGAAACGGTCGAGACCACGCGTCCTGCCTCAAAGATTGTGCTGAAAGCCAATCGCCAAAGCATTAAGGCTGACGGACGTGATGTGTCTGTAATTACTGTCGAAGTGCAAGACAATAAGGGGCGTATTGTCCCTGATGCTTGTCCGATGTTGACGTTCCGCTTAGAGGGCGAGGGCCGTATTATTGGCGTGGGCAATGGAGATCCCGCCTATTTGGGCGAAGATCATCCAAAAGATAAGGACTGCCACGAATTCGGCATACCAGCCTTTAACGGTTTGGCACAGATTATTATCCAAAGCAGCCAGATTCCTTCAGCCCTTACTTTGTCGTGTGTGTCTGATGGCTTAAAGCCTGCATATCTAAAGGTCTATGCCGAAAAGAATTGACTTTCTTTAGAATTGTTTGGTGATATTGGAATAATGTTGTAATTTTGCACCAATTATTTCATATGGTGGAAGTTAAATAACGAATGAAGAAATTCCTGAGTAAATATTCCGACTGGCTGCTGACGCTCTTCTTCGGGCTGGTGGTGTACCTGTTCTGGGAATTCCGCTATCCGTTTGCGCTGACTTATCAGGAGCAGTTGCAACTGTTCCTGTTCGACAGTGATTATTTCTGTGAGCGAATGGCTGAACCAGGGGGCTTTGCCCGCTATATAGCGGAGTTCTTGGTGCAATTCTATAATGCAACGGTTTATGGTGCATTGATACTCGCTGTGCTGTTCATGCTGATACAGCGTCTCACTTGGCGTCTGATGCGTTCTGAGGGCTATTATGCACTGAGCTTTATCCCAGTGCTGGCACTTTGGCTTGTCATGGGCGACGAAAGTGTGATGTTGACTTATGTCGTTGCCTTGTTGATGGTGATGGGATGTATCTTAGTGCTGAGACAATTTGAAAGGCTCAGTCTGATAGGAAAGGTTATCATCGCTCTGATGACTCTGCCCTTATTATATTGGCTTATCGGTCCGTTAGTTTTACTGGTGGCAGTATGTTTGGTGCCGTCATGGCTGGCTGGTCTGTCTGTTGTCTATGTGATAGCACTCATCATAGGTAGTGCCTGGCTTTTGCCTTATCCATTGGCTCGTCTGGCAGCAGGTGTTGGCTACTATCGCTTTCCTGAGACGATTCCTTATCTCCTGATATTGATACCACTATTAATCGTCATCATGTATTATGGCTGTCGGCATCTGCCTAAGCCGAAAGAGTGGGTGAAAAATGCATTGGCTCTTGGCATGGTAGTACTGTGGTTTATCCCTCAGTATTATGGCTTCGATGCGAAGAAGTACGAGTTGATAGAGTACGACTATTTGGTGAGAGTCAGGGATTGGAATGGTATCATAGCTAAAGCAGAGAAACAATTACCCGACTTGCCGATGAGCGTGAGTGCTACGAATTTGGCTTTGGCGATGACCAATCAGCTGGGAGAGCGTGCCTTCGACTTCTACCAGCGCGGCTCTGAAGGTCTGCTACCACCATTTGAACGTAATTTCGCCACCACACAGCTGACGGGTGAGATCTATTTCCATCTGGGATTGGTGAACACGGCTCAGCGGCTGGCTTTCGAGGCTATGGAGGCTATCCCCAACTATAATAAGAGTGCGCGTGTGGTGAAACGATTGGTTGAGACCAATATGGTGAATGGTCAGTACAAGGTGGCAGAGAAGTATCTGAAGATGTTGGAGAAAACCATCTTCTACCGTCGTTGGGCAGAGCGTATGCGAGCTATGCTTGGTGACGAAAAGGCTATCAATGCGCATCCGCTTTATGGCACGCTTCGACAGTATCGCCTGCAGGAGGATTTCTTGTTCAGCGACATAGAACTGGATAAGATTTGTGGTCAGCTCTTCATGCATAACCACCAGAATCAGATGGCAGCGCAGTATCTGCTGCTCTTGCCGCTGCTCGACAGAGACGTGCCTCGTTTCATGCAGTATGCCCAGTATGTGCAGAGTCTGGTTCGATATAATCCCCGCAGTTGTCAGGAGGCGATAGCCTTTGGTTTCATGCAGCAGCGTCAGCAACCTCCACAGGGACTTGTCAGTTCGCTGATTCTTCAACAGCTGAATGATTTTTCGCGAATCTATTCTGCCGGAGGTAAAGGCGCTCCTGGCTTGGAACAGTTTAGGAACACTGTATGGTATTACTTAACGGTAGGAAAATGAAGAAACTAATAGTATTTCTGTGTCTTTACGGCGCTGTGTTCCAGTTGTTGTCGTGCAATTCTGGACCAGAAAATCCCACCATGGTCAATCAGTTGCCGTCTATTTATCCTGACTACGTTGGGGTGACAATTCCATCAGAGATAGCACCATTGAACTTCAACAGTACGGATGAGGCTATCGACTGTATAGACGTTGTGGTAAAGGGCTCCAAAGGTGGGGAAATGCATGCCCAAGGTGATTTTGCCGACTTTGATGTGGACGAATGGCACCAGCTGGCGGCGCAGAACAAAGGAGGACAGCTCGTCTTTACCGTCTGTGAACGCAAGGACGACTCTATCAGCGCGACCTCTCTTCGTTCGACGAGTATGCCATCATCGAGAATACGCAAGTGCCAGGCATGTGCGTCAACTGCCACTCGGCTCATCAGACCGATCCTTCGAAATTCGTCTTCCATGTGCGAGGAGATCATGGTGCCACGATGTTCCAGATTGACGGACATCGCGAATGGCTGAAGGCTGGTAATGACCAACTTGGCGGTTCGATGGTATATCCTTACTGGCATCCGAGCGGGAAATATTGTGCTTTCTCTACGAACCAGACGCGTCAGGGATTCCATGTAGTGCCCAATGAACGCATCGAGGTGTTCGACTTGTCGAGTGACGTCTTTGTCTATGATCCTGCTACGCATGAGTTACTGATGGACTCGCTGCTCTCTACCAAGGACTGGAGT
>OMXO01000055.1 GCA_900315035.1 uncultured Prevotella sp. | reverse complement strand
TGATGTTGTGCTGTTGCTTTTTACTGAAAGCTGCTACTAACGACTCATAAATCTACCCTTAATCGTGTATTGGATGATAGTTGCGGATTTTAGGTTTATCTTAAACTACTTAACAGGTTATTCAGACTCATCTCGTCTTGAATCATCACCTCGCGAGGCTTACTGCCCATCGCTGCACCTACGACACCAGCTTTCTCCAACTGATCCATCAGACGGCCGGCACGATTATAACCGATAGCAAACTTACGCTGGATGAGCGAGGTACTGCCACTCTGGTTCAACACGATCAGACGGGCTGCATCCTCGAACAGCGGATCGAGATGCTGCATATCCACATCAGCACCGCCTCCGTCGCCCATATCTGCATCGGGCGTGTCGGGCTCAGGCAGTTCAAACGCCATGTTGTAACTCTGCTGTGTGGCGATGAAATTGTTGATTCGTTCCACCTCGGGGGTATCGACGAAGGCACACTGCACACGGATAGGCTCTGCACCACCCAGATAGAGCATATCACCCTTACCGATAAGTTGCTGGGCTCCCGTGCGGTCGAGGATAGTCTTGGAGTCGATACCGGCACTCACTTTAAAGGCGATACGTGCGGGGAAGTTGGCCTTGATGTTACCCGTGATAATCGTCGTGGTAGGACGCTGGGTAGCGATAACCATGTGGATACCTACGGCACGCGCCAACTGGGCGATACGGGCGATAGGCAACTCAATCTCCTTACCAGCTGTCATAATCAGATCGCCGAACTCATCGATAATCACGACGATATACGGCATATATCCGTGTCCGTTTACGGGTGGAATCTTGCGCTCGATAAACTTCTTGTTGTACTCTTTGATATTACGTGCACCCACATCTTTCAGCAGGTCGTAACGGGTATCCATCAGTTTGCAGAGCGAATTCAGCGTGCGCACCACCTTCGTAACATCGGTGATGATGGGATCGGCATCCTCATCGGGCACCTTGGCAAGGAAGTGATTGATCAGCGGATTGTAGATTGAGAACTCGACTTTCTTAGGATCGACGAGCACAATCTTCATCTCGGCAGGGTGCTTCTTATATAATAAAGATGTGACGATCGCATTCAGACCTACCGACTTACCCTGACCTGTAGCACCAGCCACCAGCAAGTGAGGCGCTTTGGCCAAGTCGAACATGAACACCTCGTTGGTGATGGTCTTACCGATAGCACAAGGCAACTCCATCTGACTCTCCTGGAACTTACGGGAGTTAAGTATCGATTCCATCGACACAATCGAGGGTTTGGCGTTTGGTACCTCGATACCGATGGTGCCCTTGCCTGGGATAGGTGCGATAATACGGATACCCAGGGCCGAGAGACTCAGGGCGATATCATCCTCCAACGAACGGACCTTCGAGATACGGACACCTGGGGCGAGGGTAATCTCATAGAGCGTGATGGTAGGACCAACCGTAGCCTTGATGCTGCTGATCTCGACACCGAAAGTGCGAAGCACATCGACGATACGGTTCTTATTGGCAGTCTGTTCTGCCATATCGATAAACGGCTTACCGTCGTTATCGTATTTCTTCAACAGGTCGAGGGTCGGGTAGTGGTAGTTCTCAAGATCGCGCTTGGGGTCGTAAGGCTCCATGTTGTCGATATCCTGTGATACGAGTGTCTTGGCATTGGCTGCATCCTCGCTCTTAGCCACCTCTATCTCCATGCCCATATCAGGCGTAGGCTTAGCCTTCGTCTTTGGTTCCTGCACACGCGCTGGTTCGGCTTCGGGCTCCGGCTCATGCAGATAGCCCTCGTCGATAACGACAGCCTTTCCGTTTTCGTGGAATTCTACCGTCTGAGTGGCGGGATCATCGAACACAAGGTTCTCGGTTGCCAACTGTTTCTCGTAAGAATCCACCTTTTCATCGGGATCATTGTTGGTAATCTTAAACTTGACCTTATCAAAGAACTTCGATGGGTTCAGGATCTTGCGGATCACAAGAATCGTCTCGGCACTCACATAGGTGAGGAATGCGATGAAGGTAAGGGCGATAATAGCCGTCAAACCGGGAGTACCTACAAGATTCTCGATATAATGGCTGACAAACAGACCATGATCGCCACCGGGACTATAGCACGCATCTTCAAAGAAGGGCGCCAGGAACTTAGCCAGCGTTACTGATGCCCAGATCATCAGGAGCATCAGGGCGAGGAACCACTTCAGCAGGTTCACTCTGTAGGCTTTGATCATGTGGATGCCCAGCAAGAGGGTGAACAGCGGAATCAGGAAGGCGGGAATACCGAAGCAACGCTTGATAAAGTACCAGGCGGCATAGGCACCGATGCTGCCACAGGCGTTGCTGAACTCATGGTGCTCGTTCATCACCTCGCCTTCACGCGGATCTTCAATCAGACTCTGGTCTGCCGCACCCGTCGTGAAATAAGAGACAAATGCTAATGCCAGATAGACAGACACACATACCAGTATGATGCCTGTGATGAATATCAGTTTCTCGTTGTGGAATATATTTGTAAAACCTAGGACTCCAGTAAATGAAGATGACTCACTTTTTGCCCTCGTTTCTTTCTTTTTCTTAGCCATAATACCTGTCTTTTCATTATTTTGATGCAAAAGTAGTCGAAAAAATTTAGATTTCATCAAAAAATGATGATTTTTTTGTAAATTTGCACCAAGAAATGAAAAAGTTATTAGTCAATAAGTACGAAAAGACTGCATTAGCCTCGCTAAAACGGGTAGTTTTCAACGGTAGGATCGAGGTGATCTATACTGTCACACAGGCAGAACGTGCCGTTGATTTCCTGCTGTCGCAACCTCTTCTCGGGTTCGATACCGAGACGCGCCCCGCATTTTCCAAAGGGCAGCATTACAAGTGTTCTCTTTTGCAGGTTTCAACGCCCAACATCTGTTTCCTGTTCCGTCTTAACAGCATCGGCATGTGTCCGGCTATTGTCAGACTTTTGTCAGACCGTCAGGTCACGAAAGTAGGACTCGCCTGGAACAACGACCTGCTGGGACTCCATCAGTTGGGCGATTTCGAGACAGGCTCCTTCGTCGATCTTCAGGGACTCGTGAAGGAGATTGGTATCGAAGACCAGAGTCTTGTAAAGATCTATGCTAACCTTTTTGGCGAACGTATCAGTAAGGCAGAACGCCTGTCTAACTGGGAGCGCGACATTCTGAAGGACAGTCAGAAACTCTATGCCGCCATCGACGCATGGGCTTGTGTGAAGATCTATGAAGAAGTGATGCGACTGAAAGAGACGGGCGACTATGAGTTACGGATCGTAGAACCTGAAGTAAACAACGAACATGATGAAAAAGATATATCTGAAAAGAGGTAAGGAGGAAAGTCTGCTCCGTTTCCATCCCTGGGTGTTCTCAGGTGCTATCCAACAGGCTGATGAAGGCATCGGTGAGGGCGAAATCGTTAGAGTGGTCAACAGTCATGGCGATTTCATCGCTGTAGGCCATTACCAGAAAGGTTCTATCGCGGTTCGTGTCCTCTCGTTCCATGATGTGCCCATCGATGCTGATTTCTGGCAGTCGCGCCTCAACTCAGCCCTGAAAATGCGCCAATCCATCGGTATTGCCGATAACCCCGATAACAACACCTATCGTCTGGTTCATGGCGAAGGCGACCTGTTGCCTGGACTGATTATCGATGTCTATGGAAAGACGGCAGTGATGCAGGCTCACAGTATCGGTATGCATCTGAACCGCAAGGAGATAGCCCTTCAACTGATGAAGGTGATGGACGGAAGATTGGAGAACATCTATTATAAGAGCGAGACCACGTTGCCCTTTATGGACGATATGGAAAACGGCTTCCTCTATGGTGGTTCCGACGATAACATCGCCCTCGAGAATGGGCTGAAGTTCTATGTGGACTGGCTTCGCGGACAGAAAACGGGCTTCTTCGTGGATCAGCGCGAGAACCGTTCTATGCTCGAGCGCTTTGCCAAAGGCAAGAAAGTGCTCAACATGTTTTGCTATACGGGTGGTTTCTCGTTCTATGCGATGCGCGGTGGGGCAGAACTGGTTCATTCTGTTGACAGTAGTGCCAAGGCTATTGAACTGACGAATCGTAACGTAGAACTGAATTTCCCTGGCGATACGCGTCATCAGGCTTTCTGCGAGGATGCTTTCAAGTATCTGGAACAGGCTGGCGATCAGTATGATCTGATTATTCTCGATCCCCCGGCATTTGCCAAGCATCGTGGGGCTCTTCATAATGCCCTGAAGGGTTATACCCGCCTGAACAACAAGGCTTTCCAGAAGATTCAGCCAGGCGGTATCCTCTTTACCTTCAGTTGTTCGCAGGTGGTAACGAAGGATCATTTCCGTAATGCTGTCTTTACGGCTGCCGCTCAGGCAGGTCGCAAGGTGCGCATCCTTCATCAGTTGCATCAGCCTGCCGACCATCCCATCAACATCTATCATCCCGAGGGTGAGTATCTGAAGGGTCTGGTGCTCTATGTTGAATAAGGTTAAGGATTTTATTGCTCAGCATCAGTTGATGTCGCGCGACAGGCTTCAGATTGTCGCCCTGAGTGGTGGTGCTGATAGTGTGGCCTTACTACTGATTTTACGGCAGTTGGGCTATCGCATTGAGGCGGCTCACTGCAATTTTCATCTCCGTGGTGAAGAGAGTAATCGCGATGAGAACTTTGTAAAATCGCTGTGCAAGAAACTTGATATTCCTTTGCACTTAATTCATTTTGAATCAATAGAATACGCTCATCTTCATCAAGTAAGTCTTGAAATGGCTTGCAGGGATTTGCGCTATGGCTATTTCCGTCAACTCAGACAGGATTTAGAGGCAGAGACTGTCTGCGTGGCTCATCATCGCGACGATGCCGTAGAGACCTTGTTGATGAATCTTCTCAGGGGTAGCGGTATTCATGGATTGACGGGAATCCGTGCTAAGAATGATTATATCGTTCGCCCCTTGCTGGGGCTGAGTCGTCAGGAGATTGAGGAATATCTCCATTCTATCGGACAGGATTACGTTACCGACTCTACGAATCTGGTGGATGATGTGGTTCGCAACAAGATCCGGCTGAACGTGTTGCCTCTGTTGAAAACGATCAATCCCAGTGCTGCAGAGAGCATCAGTAGGAGTGCAGGCTATCTGCAAGAGGCGGAAAAGGTGCTTTCCTCCGCTATCGAATCCCAGAAAACCCGCTTGATCCGTACGAATGCTCAGGATGGCTCTGAGTCGGTCTCTGTCTCAGAACTGCTCCAATTACCTTCACCTTCGTATTTCCTCCATGAGTGGTTGGCGCCTTATGGCTTTAATCCCACCCAGACCTCTCAGATGATGGCGCATATCATGGGGGAATCGGGTAGGGAGTATCCTACGGCAACTCACACCTTGTATATAGATCGCCAATCGTTGGTGCTGGCACCTCATCAGGAACCGATGAAAACGATGAAAATACCCGAGACGGGTCTTTATCGCTATGACGACGATCTGCGCTTTGATATTTCGCTTACCGATGATTTGACGATATCTAAGCGCCCAGACTGTGTCACCCTCGATGCCTCAAAGGTCAGATTCCCTCTGACGGTTCGACCTGTTGCTACTGGCGATAGTTTTGTACCTTTCGGCATGACAGGACATAAACTGGTGAGCGATTTTATAACAGACCTCAAATTGTCGATTCTGCAGAAACGGCGCCAGTTGGTGGTGACAGACAGGGATGGGGAAATCCTTTGGCTGACGGGCCTTCGGAGCGATAACCGCTATCGTGTTTCTGAGCAAACGACCTCGGTATTGCGGATTGCTTTGCGCTGAAAATATCCCTCTGCCGAAAACTTTTGGTGGTTTTGTTTGCGTAGTTCGGATAATTGTTGTACTTTTGTAACGGAAAAAGTTAAGACTAAAAATATATCATTCATGAAACAGACAATTTTGGTAACAGGCGGTACTGGTTTCATTGGAAGCCATACGACTGTAGAACTGCAGGAAGCAGGCTATGAGGTAGTGATTATCGACAACCTCTCAAACTCTAATGCAAATGTGATCGACGGTATCGAGAAGATTACCGGCATCCGTCCCGCCTTTGAGAAGGTGGACTGCTGCGATTTCGAGGCACTCGAAGGCGTGTTTAAGAAGTACCCCAAGATCGAAGGAATCATCCATTTCGCAGCGTCTAAAGCTGTCGGCGAGAGTGTTGAGAAGCCTCTGATGTACTATCGCAATAATCTGACGAGCCTGATCAACCTGCTCGAACTGATGCCAAAATACGATGTGAAGGGTATCATCTTCTCAAGTAGTTGTACCGTTTATGGTCAGCCTTCTCAGGAGAATCTGCCCGTTACAGAGAATGCACCTATCCAGAAGGCTATGTCGCCTTATGGCAACACGAAGCAGATCAACGAGGAGATCATCCAGGACTACATCCACTCTGGTGCACCTATCAAGAGCATCATCCTGCGTTACTTCAATCCTATCGGTGCCCATCCTTCAGCATTGATCGGAGAGTTGCCTAACGGTGTTCCCATGAACCTGATTCCGTTTGTCACTCAGACTGCCATGGGTATCCGCAAGCAGTTGAAGATCTTCGGAAACGATTATAACACACCCGATAAGACCTGTATCCGCGACTATATCTATGTGGTCGATCTGGCCAAGGCTCATGTGAAGGCGATGGAGCGTGTGCTCGACAAGCCTGAGACGGATGCCGTTGAGGTATTCAATATCGGTACGGGTAAAGGTCTCTCTACGCTGGAGGTTGTTCAGGGCTTCGAGAAGGCTACGGGCGTGAAGGTGAACTGGGAATATGCCCCGCGTCGTGAGGGTGATATCGAACAGGTCTGGGGTAATGTTGATAAGGCCAACAAGGTGTTGGGCTGGAAGGCAGATACGCCTACAGAGGAAGTGCTGAAGAGTGCTTGGAAGTGGCAGCAAAAGCTGCGCGAAGACGGCATTCAATAGTATAAAAAATGCGATTCTAAGAATCGCAATTTGTGTTTGTGTTGTGAATGGACTTCGATGTGAATCGAGGTCCATTTTCTATGTATCACAACTTCAAACAAGTCTTGAAAGTGCCCGTTTCATCGAAGATGCTCAGATCTACTGGTTCACGGAACAAGCCGAACAGACTGCTGCCAGAACCCGACATGGCGGCATAGATGGCTCCCATCTCATAGAGTCGGTCTTTGATGGCACCAATCTCTGGATGGATGGCAAACACGCTTTTCTCAAAATCGTTTGTCAGTTCTTCGCGCCATGTCTCCACGGGCTGCATCACGATGTCGCGGCAGTTCTTCTCCGGATGTCGGGGCGTGATGAGCGAGAATGCCTCCTTGGTAGAAACAGGAATCGCCGGACGAACCACAGCCAGATACCAGCCTTTCAGGTCGAGGGCGATAGGCTCCAGTTTCTCACCGATACCTTCGGCATACGAGGGACGGTTTACGATGAAGAACGGACAGTCTGCTCCCAGTTTGGCAGCATAGTCAATCATCTGTTGCTCACTCAGTCCTAAGTTGAACTGGCGGTTCAGCAGGGTGATCATAAAGCCGCAGTCGCTCGAACCGCCACCCATACCGGCTTGTGTTGGGATACCTTTATATAAATGGGCATGTATGCGGGGCAGAGTAGGGAAGTCTTGCTTCAAGAGGTTATAGGCCTTCACCACGAGGTTCTTCTGCTCGTCGCCGTCAATCTGGATGTTGGTTACCTTCAGGTCACAATCGTAGGCAGAAGGAAACGCTTCATCCATGGGATACACTTCCAGAGCGTCTTCGATGGCTACCGGATAGAACACGGTCTCGAGGTTATGATAACCGTCGGGACGTTTCTCGACAACATTAAGACCGAGGTTGATCTTTGCGATTGGTTTTGTCAGCATGCCTTTTCTCCTTTTTGTTTTTTTTCTGGTTATTCTGTCCGTTGCCTTTCGAGTGCCAGCGTCCGCGACGTCGGGTGTTCGAGCGTTTCTTTTCCCGTTTCGTGTAGGCTGGCCCTTCTCCGATTCCTTCGGGCAATGGGGTCTTCTCAACCTCCTTGCCCAGGAAATGCTCGATCTGCTGGAAACGGTAGATATCTGCTTCACTGATAAAGGTGATGGCCTCACCGTCTCTATCGGCTCTGGCCGTTCGTCCGATTCGGTGCACATAGTCTTCTGCATCGTGGGGCACGTCGTAGTTGATCACTGTTCTGATATCGTCGATGTCGATACCTCTCGCCACGATGTCTGTTGCCACCAGTACGTCGGTCTGTCCTGCCTTGAAACGGTACATCACCTCGTCGCGTTCTTGCTGCGAGAGGTCGCTGTGCATCTGGTCGCAGTTGATGTGCATCTTCTTCAGACTTCTGGCTATCTCCTTCACCTTCTCTTTCTTGCCCGAGAAGATGATGACGCGTTGCAGGTCGCCCTGTTTGAAGATATGATTGATGATCTGGAGTTTCTGCGGATCGTAGCATACGTAGGCACTCTGCTTGATTTTCTCTGCGGGCTTCGATACGGCGATCTTGATCTCCACAGGATTGTTGAGCAGTGTGACGGCCAGTTCTCTGATCTTGGGCGGCATCGTGGCAGAGAACATGATGCGCTGGCAACTCTTCGGCAGTTCCTTGACGATTTTCATGATATCCTCGATGAAACCCATGTCGAGCATACGGTCGGCCTCGTCGAGCACGAAGAATGAACAGTGCGAGAGGTCGAGATTACCTACCTTTTGATGGCTCAGCAATCGTCCCGGTGTGGCTATCAGCACATCGGCACCAAGCCGCATGCCTTTCAGTTCTTGTTCGTATCGTCCACCGTCGTTGCCGCCATAAACGGCCACAGAACTCACACCGTCGAGGTAATAGCCGAAACCCTGCATCGCCTGGTCGATCTGTTGGGCCAGTTCGCGGGTGGGCGACATGATGATGCAGTTGATGGCATCCTTCGGATAATCGCCATCGTCGAGCATCGAGAGGATGGGCAACAGATAGGCTGCCGTCTTACCGGTTCCCGTCTGTGCGACTCCCAACACGTCGTAGCCGTCGAGAATCTCTGGGATACAACGTTCCTGGATAGGGGTCATGTCCTCGAAATGCATGTCGTAGAGGGCATCGAGGATGTTATCGTTCAGATATGTTTCTTCAAATTTCACGAGATTAACTGTCAATTAGTTCGGCGCTTGTCTGTAACAGAAGTACGCAATGAATACATAGAGGATGTTTGGAATCCACGCTGCCAGCATCGGCGGCGTATCTGCATTGATGGCAAAGGTGGAACTGACGGTCTGCAGCAGGATATAGGTAAACGATAGTCCCAGTCCGATACCGAGATAGAGACCCATGCCGCCTTTTCGCTTGCGGCTCGAGAGACTCACACCGATGATGGTGAGGATAAACGAGGCAAACGAGGTGGCTATGCGCTTGTGGTATTCCACCTCATACTGCACCACATTGCTCGATCCGCGCTCCGTCTGCTTCGAGATATATTGTCGCAGTTCCGCCGATGTCAACGTTTCCTGCTGACCTTTGGAGAACACGAGGTCCATTGGTTCCATCTGTATCAGTGTGTCGATCACGTTTCCCTCCTTGATCTCCTCCTTCAGACCTTTCAACTGACGTATCTTGTAATTGCTGGCTTTCCAGTGATAGCGCTCATCGCTGATAGAGTCGTAGCGTATCATCGAGGCCGTCATGTGACTCACCAGTTTCTTGTTCTCAAACTTATCCAGCGAGAAGCCATAGCCGGTCTTCGTGCGGTTATCATAGCTTTGGATATAGGCGATGATTCCCGGACCGACCATCAATTGCACATTCGATGCAGAGAGGGTTCGCCGTGAGTTCTTGTATTTCGCCTCGAAGTCTTGTCTGACCACGGTGCCATGAGGTATCACGCTCGAACCGAGATAGTAGTTCACAACGGCTATCAGGGCTGCCGATAGCAGATAGGGCTTCATCAGTTGCTTGAAACTCACACCGGCCGCCAGCATGGCAATGATCTCACTGTTGCCGGCCAACTTCGAGGTAAAGAAGATGACGGCAATGAAGACGAACAATGGTGAGAACAGATTGGCGAAGTAGGGTACGAAATTGGCGTAATAGTCGAAGACGATGGCTTTCAGCGGAGCACCGTAGGTCGCAAACTTCGAGAGGTTCTCGTTGACGTCGAACACGATGGCGATGGAGATAATCAGGGCGATAGAGTAGATATAGGTGCCGATAAACTTGGCCATGATATAACGGTCGAGTCGCGAGATATACTTCGAGAGGTCAAAGCGTCTCAGTTTTCTGGCGGCCTTCGACTCTGCCAGTTTCTCTTTCGTCTCTGCCAGTTTCTTCACAGCCTTCGCGTCTGCTATCTTTTCTTTCGCATCGGCGAGTTTCTCCTTCGCATCTGTCAGTTTCTCCTTCAGATGTTCCGGCTTCTTGGGCATGCTTATCTTCTTAAACCACTTCATCTTCTGCGTCCTAAATTGTCAATGACACCACGTTTCCACTCCACGAAGTCGCCAGCCAGGATGTGCTCGCGGGCATCGGTCACCAGTCTGAGGTAGAAGGCGAGGTTATGGATGCTGGCAATCTGCATCGCCAACAGTTCCTGTGCCTTGAAGAGATGGTGCAGATAGGCCTTCGTATGGATCTGGTCGATGTAACAGCCCTCGGGATCGATGGGCGAGAAGTCGTCCTCCCATTTCTTGTTGCGCATGTTCATCGTTCCTTCATAGGTGAAGAGCATCGCATTGCGCCCGTTGCGGGTAGGCATCACACAGTCGAACATATCCACGCCGCGCTCGATGGCTTCGAGGATATTCTGGGGCGTTCCTACACCCATCAGGTATCGGGGACGATCCTTCGGCAGTATCTCGTTCACCACCTCGATCATGTCGTACATCACCTCCGTCGGCTCGCCTACGGCCAGTCCGCCTATCGAGGCTCCACCGCCGTCGTTCAGTCTGCTCAGCACGTCACACACATGCTTGGCTGCATCCTGTCGCAAGTCTTTATAGGTACAGCCTTGTACGATGGGGAACAAGGTCTGGTTATAGCCATACAACGGTTCTGTCTCGTTGAAACGCTTCACGCAACGTTCCAGCCAGCGCTGGGTCAGTCCGAGCGATTTCTTCGCATACTGATAGTCGCTCTGTCCCGGCGGACATTCGTCGAGTGCCATCATGATGTCGGCACCGATCACGCGCTCCGTATCCATCACGTTCTCGGGGGTGAAGATATGCTTCGAACCGTCGATATGACTGCGGAACTCGCAACCGTTCTCCGTCAGTTTGCGGATGCCTGTCAGCGAGAAGACCTGAAAACCGCCTGAGTCGGTCAGTATCGGTCGGTCCCAGGTGTTGAACTTATGCAGTCCGCCCGCCTTGCGCAGGATATCGAGTCCCGGGCGCAGGTAGAGGTGATAGGTGTTGCCCAGGATAATCTGGGCTTTCACCTGCTCGCGCAACTCCTGGAAATGCACACCTTTAACGCTTCCCACCGTTCCTACGGGCATGAAGATAGGCGTCTGTATCTGTCCGTGATCTGTCGTGATTACGCCTGCACGGGCATCGCTGGCCGAGTCTGTATGTTGCAGTTCAAACTTCATTATTTCTCGTCTTTCTTCTCGTCTTTCTTCTCGTCTTTCTTCTCGTCTTCGGGGATGGTGAAGTCGAGCGGGTGCTTTACGATTTCATCGGTGAGTGCGAACTTCCACACGTCCTGCACGTTCTCCACATAGTGGAACGTAACGCCCTTCAGGTAAACCTCTGGTATCTCCTTGACGTCTTTCTCGTTCTCCTGACACATCACGATATCGGTGATACCGGCACGCTTGGCTGCAAGAATCTTCTCCTTGATACCGCCTACGGGCAACACTCTTCCGCGCAGGGTGATCTCGCCCGTCATCGCCGTGTTCTTACGTACCTTGCGCTGGGTGAGCGCAGAGGCGATCGAGGTGGCGATGGTGATACCGGCCGAAGGTCCGTCTTTCGGAGTGGCGCCTTCGGGCACGTGGATGTGGATGTTCCAGTTGTCGAAGATGCGGTAGTCGATATTCAGCGTCTCGGCATGGGCCTTCACGTATTCCACTGCGAGGATGGCCGACTCCTTCATCACGTCTCCGAGATTACCTGTCAGCGTGAGTTTTGAGCCCTTGCCTTTCGAGAGCGAGGTCTCGATAAACAGGATTTCACCACCGACACTTGTCCAGGCCAGTCCTGTCACCACACCGGCATAGTCGTTACCTTGATAGATATCACGATAGAATGGGGGATTCCCGAGTAGTCCTTCCACTTCGGCTGGGGTTATCTTCTTGTAGTCGGCACCTTCCTCCATCTGCCGCTTATAGGCAATCTTGCGGAGTGCCTTGTTCACCTGTTTCTCCAACTGGCGCACACCGCTCTCACGGGTATAGCGTTCGATAATCATCTCGATGGCCGCCTTCGTGAATGTGGGCTTCATACCCTTCACGTTCAGACCTGTATTCTCCAGCTCGCGGGGTATCAGGTGGCGCTTGGCGATTTCTATCTTCTCCTCGGTGGTATAGCCCGTCACCTCGATTATCTCCATGCGGTCGAGCAAGGGTCGGGGAATGGTGCTTAAGTTGTTGGCTGTAGCGATAAACAGCACTTTCGACAGGTCGTAGTCCACGTCGAGATAGTTGTCGTGGAACGCATTGTTCTGCTCGGGGTCGAGCACCTCGAGTAGGGCAGAGGCGGGATCGCCGTTATGCGTGCTCTGCGTCACTTTGTCGATTTCATCGAGGATAAACACGGGATTGCTCGAGTTGGCCTTCTGAATCGACTTGATGATACGTCCGGGCATCGCTCCGATATAGGTGCGACGGTGTCCGCGAATCTCGGCTTCGTCGTGCAGACCGCCCAGCGATACGCGCACATACTTACGTTTCATCGCAGAGGCAATCGACTTGCCCAGCGAGGTCTTACCGACTCCCGGAGGACCGTAGAGACAGATAATCGGACTTTTCAGGTCGCCTCTCAGCGCCAGCACGGCCATGTGTTCCATGATACGCTCCTTCACCTTCTCCATGCCGTAGTGATCCTCGTCGAGTATCTTCTGGGCGCGCTTCAGGTTCAGGTCGTCTTCTGTATATTCGCCCCAAGGCAGTCCTACGAGCGTCTGCAGATATGAGAGTTGCACGCTGAATTCGGGTCCCTGAGGGTTCAGGTTGTCCAGTTTATCGACTTCTTTACGGAAGATCTTGTCAATCTCCATCGACCATTTCTTCGTGGCGGCTTTACGGAGCAACTCGTACTTCTCGGGCGACTCGTTGCCCATCTCTGCCTGTATGTTCTTGATCTGCTGCTGAAGGAAGTAGTTCTTCTGCTGCTCGTCGAGGTCCTCACGCGTCTTGTTGCGGATATCTGCCTTCAGGTTCAGCAGGTTGATCTCGCGGTTTATGATTTTCATCATGTTGAAGAGGCGCTCTTTCACAGACTCCATCTCTAACAGCTTGATCTTCTCCTTCACGCTGAACGGCAGGTTAGAGCAGACAAAGTTCAGGGCCATGATGTCGTTCGTGATGTTCTTGATAGCGAACGAGGCCTCGTCGGGGATCTCGTCCGACATGCTTACGTACTCGTTCACCTGACTGCGCAGGTCTTCGATAGCCGTCTTAAACTCGCGGTCGCGCTTATCGGGCTCGATATCCGCCAGTTGCTCTACGTCTCCCATGAGGAAGGGAGAGACTTTGGTAATCTGCTTCAGGTGCAGTCTGCTAAAACACTGCACGATAACCGTCACGTTGCCATTGGGCAATGTCATCAATTTCAAAATCTTCGCATATACGCCTGTTTCATAGAGGTCTTCCTGCATGGGCACTTCTACGTCCGGGTCGTGCTGACACACGATACCGATGATAGATTTGTTCTTATCGGCTCTCTGCATCAGGATCTTGCTCGAGTCGCGGCCGATGAGGATAGGGGAGACCACACCTGGAAATAATACGAGGTTTCTCACGGCCAAGATAGGTGTGTTTTCCGGCATCTTCGAGGAAAACATGTCGTAAAAGTCTCCTTCTACGTCGGCAATCATCTGAAAACTTGTCTTATTCTGATTACTTTTACTCATTTTTTTTATTCTTTCTTTAAAAATTGCGTGCAAAGATACTAATAATAATTAAGAATGAAGAATGATGCGCTAAGAATTAACAAATTATTTGGTTTTTCTTGTGTTTTGTCATATCTTTGCAGCCAATATGGCAAACAATTACTTTCAATTCCGCCAGTTCGTCGTCCGTCAGGAACGCTGCGCCATGAAGGTTGGCACCGATGGCACATTGCTCGGAGCATGGGCTCAGGCTCCGATGGGTCCGTGTCGTGTCCTCGATATCGGTACGGGTTCTGGTCTCATCGCGCTCATGATGGCTCAGCGCTTTCCCGAGGCTTCGGTCGTGGGCATCGACATCGATCCCGAGGCGGTTGCACAGGCGCGCGAAAATGCGATGGAATCGCCGTTTGCCGCCAGAATTTCAATCTCCGAGACCGATGTGGTGTCGATGGAATCGGCAGATTTGTTCGACGCCATCGTCTGTAATCCTCCGTATTTCGTCGATTCTCTGACGTGTCCCGATGCCCAACGGACAACGGCTCGCCATACCGTCAGTCTGTCTTACGAATCGCTGATGAAGGCTGCTTTCCGGTTACTCAAAACCGCAGGATTTTTCTCAGTGGTCATTCCTGTTGAGAGTCGCTCGGTCATCGAGGCACAAGCCGCCTTGCAGGGGTTCTTCATCACGCGTGTCTGTCAGGTGCGAACCACTCCTAAAAAACAACCAAAGCGTTGCTTGATGGAATTTCGGAAATCTCCTAGTTATATGATAGATACGTCAGAAGGTATTATCGAAACACAACCCAAGGTGCGAAGTCCTTGGTATCAACAGCTTACTAACGAATTCTATATCAAATGAAGGTTACGATTTTACAATTGGATATCGCCTGGGGCAACCCCGAAGAGAATATCAGAAAGTCAGAATCTTTGATGGCTCAGTCGCCTGGTTCCGATCTCTATGTCTTGCCCGAAATGTGGAGTACTGGCTTCGCTACCGAACCCTTTGGCATTGCTGAAGACGAGGCCTCGAGCCGTTCTCTGGCGTGGATGAAATCGGCTGCCCGCGAACGTCAGTGTGCCATCTCTGGCAGTCTGGCCATCCGTACGGCCGATGGATCATTCAGAAATCGCCATTATTTCGTCAATGGCAGAAAGGGTACAGTACAACATTATGATAAACACCATCTGTTCACTTATGGTCATGAAGACCAGTATTACGAGGCAGGAGCGGAGCATACCGTCGTAGAATTCATGGATTTCCGCATCCTCCTGTTGACGTGCTACGATATGCGTTTTCCTGTTTGGAGTCGTTATGCCTCCGGTCTGCAATACGATGCCATCATCTGTGTAGCCAACTGGCCCGAATCCCGTCAGAATGCGTGGCAGATTCTTACCAGAGCCCGTGCCATCGAGAATCAGGCCTTGTTGATTGCTTGCAATCGTGTTGGCGACGATCACTATTGTCATTATCGTGGCATGAGTGCCGTCATTAGTCCCATTGGCAAAACGCTCGCCAGTTGTCCGCCAAACCAGGAATCAACCGTCTCATTTCTCGCGAATTTGGAATCAATCGACCGTCAGCGCGCAAAATTCAAAGTTTTAGACGATCGCGACCTCTTATAATATAATAGGTAAAATATCTCCAAATTCCCCCTTCTCCCTATTTGATCCCTTTTTACATAGAATCAGCATTATGATAAATAAAAGAAATTAAATCATCCTCCCTCTTCAGAATAACTGCTCACTAGGGCCAGGTCTAAAAACTAAGTTTTCGGACCTGGCCCCAGAGTGAAAAAGAGAGCCCCACATCATAATGGAGCTCTCTTTTTGTTAGCCTTGCAAGAAACTGATCTTCCGGCGATTCTGTTGTGTTGGCGGCCTTACCGCAAAGTGCAGCCAGATCACACCGTTTGAGCCATGCTCGAGCAGGATTTCATCAAAGTCCTGATGCGTCTCGTCGGCATAGTCTAACAGAATACATGCATATCTGATCAGTTGCTCCTTACCCGCGACTCGGATATCGACGGCACAGCCTGTCAAGTGGTTCGAGGTCGCCACGCCCCCAACTTTCCGATTCAACTCCGCCGACCGATACCCGCTCGTAATAATGATCGGTTCCTCCTCGGGGTCTGGTCTCGAAATAACCTCGGGGTCTGGTCTCGAAATAAAGTTTTCCCCGAAAACTTCTACTTTCGGGACCTGA
>OMXO01000054.1 GCA_900315035.1 uncultured Prevotella sp. | reverse complement strand
ATTCCTTGAACCTAAGAATGCTTCAAGTGTATTGAGCATACACCTGTAGTTCTTTGCTCCCTTTATTTTAGCACTTTCAAGCCATTTTTCCGCGAATGCAAAGAACTCCAATTCGTTTTCTTTCTGTTTTCTGGATATTCTTGCTGCAACTGTCTTCGCATCAGCGGATGACTTGGTGGTGGCACCAGTTTCCAAGGCGTTAATATTCTCTAGAAGCTCCTTTTTCAACTTCTCTATCAACTGTGCTTTCTCCAAGCACTTAATCTTTTTGGTCTTAGGCGTAAACTCGGACTCGCTTAGGACAACGCCTGTCTTAATCCTCTTAGCCGTTTTTCCCTGATTTACTCTCAGGTAGACCTTTCGTGTCTTTTTGGAAGTTTCCTTTCCAAACTCAATTGCAATTGTTGCCATACTCTTAACTGTTTTAACTGTTAAACAATAAACAACTCTTGCGTCAATTCGTAACGTCATCAGCGACGTAAGCCTTCTTTTGCGTCTTTTTCTTTATTTTTGCGCCAATTTTGCGCCAATCTTTGTTATTAGCGATGCTTCATAACGTCATCAACGACGTTGGTTTGTTGTGGCGTGTTTTTCCTTCTAATAATCACGCCATTTCTGCGCCAATTTTTGCGCCAATTTTGCGCCAATTTTTGTATTTTGCGTCATTTTTGCGCCAATTTTGCGCCAATTTTCGTTTCAAATTTGGAACTGAGAACCAAAAATGGAAATCAAATTCCTGCCTATGAAAAACCGGAAATCCTACTGATTTACAGGGATTTCCGGCATTTTCGAGGTTTAGACCTCTTGGGTGCCCGGACGGACTCGAACCGTCGACATTCAGAACCACAATCTGACGCTCTAACCAACTGAACTACGGGCACCATGTTGGTCGCAAATTTGTTTTGCGGATGCAAAGGTAGGCATTTTCTTTCAAACCGCCAAATATTTGGGCGATTTTTTGCAAAAAAGTTTGCGGGAGGGGCAACTGGAGGCAGTTTTCGACCGATTACCGACCGAAAAATCCGCAACCTCTGATGCGAGATTGCGCGACGAGCCCGTATGGCTGACGGTGAAGTAAACAGAAAGAAAAAGCCCCTAGCATCACTGCCCGGGGCTCTTTCCTCTCGATAGTTGCTGCATAAAACAGACAACCTCTTGATACTATGAAAAACACTTACTTAGTTTGTACTATGAAAAATACTTTACTTTAGTCATAACTATGAAAAATGCTTACCGTTGTGTTTCCATGGGATACTGTTAACCTTGGGAGATATAATATTATATAAAACTGCCTTTACTTAGCTGGCTGTGCAGGAGCCTTGGGAGCTTCGGCAGGAGCCGCGGGAGCCTTAGAAGCGGGAGCAGCAGCATCTTTCTGCTGGCTGGCACCGAATCCAGGCAGATTATTAGGATTGGTGGCGGGAGCCTGATAGTTTTCCATCACAGAACTCTCCGATGCACCCTGGGGAGCCACGTAAGCACAAACGACGCTCAGAAGCACCATAGCCAAAGCGAGTCCCCATGTAGTCTTCTCTATAAAGTCGGTAGTCTTACGAACACCACCTATTTGATTATAAGAAGAGAAGTTAGAAGAGAGACCACCGCCCTTCGACTCCTGAATGAGCACAATGCCAATCATGAGCAGAGCAGCAATCACGATAAGTATTACAAACAATGTGTACATTTTTTTTATCTATTTTCTATTGTTGTTTATTATTAATTTCTCTAAGAATCTTATTTGATCTGCAAAGTAAGCACTTTTTTTTGGAACTTGCAAATTTAATCGCTTAATTATTTCTAAAGCTTTCAAAAATCTTCCCTGCTTGATGTAAATTCGTGCCAAAGTCTCGGTAAAATACTCTTCTTCGGGCTGATTTTTGACATTTTCGGGTTCTGCGGGCTCTGTTTCCATCTCAGGGGTGTAGATCGGCTCCTCGCTGAGCACGAATTTGCGTTTGTCAGAATTTATGAACGAATCTATCAGATTCTGCCCTCTCATCTCGGGCACCTCTTCGGGTGCATCCTCGCCCTCGGTGTCGAGCAGATAGGCCACATAATCGACGGCAGCATCGGCGGGTGTGGGCTTACGCTTCTTCTCTTTGGGTGCCTCTTCCTTGGGTATTGACTCGAGGAAGTTGTCGATGAGCGAGATGGTGCGTGAGTGCTGTTCCTCCTTGGGTTTCTGCTCTTCGTGCTTAGGTTCGCTCTTTTGCAGCTGGTAGTGGGCAGCCTCGATCATATTGAAGAGCACGCGGCGGTCGGTGATATAGATGGCCGCCCTGCGCAGTTCCTCATCGAAGGTGGGATCGTGGAGCAGGAATAGATTCTGCAGCATGAGCAGACGGGCCGACTGGTAGCAGGGATACAATGCCAGCAGTGAGCGCAACTCATAGAGCGTGTCGCGATCGAGCCTTTCAGGGTGTTGTATCAGTTCTGTAACCTTGTCCATATTCAGTTATTAATTACCAGTTGGCTACGGTTGCATTGAATATCTGATCGACGATATCCTTGATCATCTTGTTGACCAGCTCTTCCTGAACGGCATTGAGCGACTGCCGCGAGTCGAAGCTCTGTGTGGCGGTAAACTGCTGTTCGAAGTCGTCGCTATGGTTCACGTTGTTGGTGAATCTCACGTTGACGGTCATCGACAGTTCGGTCATGGCAGAGTAACCCTCGGCCGATACCGACTTGTTGCGCTGCTCATAGCGCGTGATCTCACCCTCGAGTTTCAGGTCGCCGCCGCGGCGCACTTGCTGCAGCTTGGTGAAGCTGTTGTACTTATCCTTCAGCTCATTGTTGAAGAATGGACCCATGGGGCTCCATACAAAGGGGCTTCGGATGGGGAACTCTTCTATCTGAATGGTTTTGGTCTTGTTATAGTCGATGCTGGCTCCGTTGAACTTATAGCTGACGGAGCAGGCGGTCAGACTCACGGCCATCACCATGAGCATGAGCAGTCGGGTGAGTTTATTTGTCGAGTCCATACTGTTTGAGTCGGCGGTAAAGGGTTCGGTCGCTGATGCCCAGTTCCTGAGCAGCGCGCTTACGGTTGCCGTTGTTGCGCTCCAGTGCCTTCTCGAGCATCTGCTTGCTGAGGTCGTTGAGATTCAGGTTCTCCTGTTCTTTCTCGGGTTCTACATATTCCTCGGCCACGGCATCCTCAGTCATGTAGGCCGGAGCCTGCACGTTATAGGGAGCCGGCGGTGCGGTGATGGGTGCGAGTTGGGTGGTGGCAATGGGTGCCTGCACCTGGGCAGAGCCGGTCTGCACCTCGGCCAGCTGTTTCTTCAAAGCACTCATTTCGCGGCGCATATCGTTGACATTGCCGCGCAGTTCGAAAAGAATCTTATAGAGTATCTCGCGCTCGTTCTCGAACGAGTGGTCCCCACCCTCCCGATGGATAGGAGCCAGTTGGGTGGTCTCCTGATCGAGCGGTATGAACTTGCTGAGCACCTGAGCTGTGATCGTGCGCTCGGGCGAGAGCACGCTGATCTGTTCGGTGATATTCTTGAGCTGTCGCACGTTGCCCGGCCACTTATAGCGCAGCAGCAACTGCTTGGCGCCCTCATCGAGCACGATGCGGTCCATCTTGTATTTCTCGGCCATCTGCATGGCAAAGAGCCTGAACAGCAGGATGATATCCTCGCCGCGCTCACGGAGCGGCGGCATCTGGATGGGGATGGAGTTGAGTCGGTAGTAGAGGTCTTCGCGGAATCGGCCTTCGCTGATAGCCTGCCGTATATTCACGTTCGTAGCAGCCACGATGCGCACGTCGGTCTTACGAATCTCGGTGCCTCCCACGGGTATATACTCGCCCGTCTCGAGCACACGGAGCAGCCGTGCCTGGGTAGCCATCGGCAGTTCGCCCACCTCATCGAGGAACAATGTGCCCTTGTTGGCCACACCGAAGTAGCCCGGTGAGTCGTTGATAGCGCCCGTATAAGAGCCTTTCACGTGGCCGAAGAGTTCAGAGTCGATCGTACCCTCGGGGATAGAGCCGCAGTTGATGGCAAAATACTTCTCGCGTCGGCGTGGCGAATTATCATGGATCACGCGCGGGATGATTTCCTTACCCACACCGCTCTCACCGACGATGAGCACGCTGAGATCGGTTGGCGCTACCTGGAGGGCAACGTCAAGCACATGGTTCAAAGCCTCGCAGTTTCCTACGATGTTGTACCGCTGTTTGATGGTTTGAAGTTCTGAAGTCTTCATTTTGAGCTGACAAAATTACACATTATTTTTGATAAAACTGCAATTCTGGCAGAATTTTAACGCAAAATCACTTTTCGAGGGGTGTGCTGAACTGATCTTTGGCCTTGACGGCGAAGCGTGCTTTCTCACCCTCCTCGCGCCTCTCGTGATAGAGTTTCGGCAGCGGATTGCCCATCGGCTCGTCGTACTCACGGCGGTGGCGGAACATATCGATGGCGGTATATACGGCATGGCGCAGCGACTGCTCATCGGCCACGCCCTTGCCAGCTATGTCGAACTCGGGTCCGTGGTCGGGGGTGGTGCACACGGCAGAGATGCCGGCCTTCAGCTTCACGCCATATTCGAGCGAGAGCGTCTTGAAGGGCACGTTGCCCTGATCGTCGTACATCGCCAGCACACCATCGAAATCACCGTAGTATTCGTTGCCGAAGAACTCATCGGCCGCATAGGGACCGTAGGCCTGAATGCCCAGGTTCTCCATCTCGGCCACAGCGGGCGCGATGATCTGCTCCTCCTCGGTGCCGGGCTGCGGGTTGAGTGCGAGCACGGCAATGCGGGGATTGGAGATGCGGAAGTCGCGTTTCAGGCTGGTGTGCAGGATGCGCCCTTTCTCGGCTATCTTCTCGGTGGTGATGGCCTGAGCCACCTCCTTGATGGGCAGATGGGTGGTGACAAGACCGATGCGCACGCGATCGCTTACCATGACGGTGAGCGCCTTATCCTCTTTAGCGGGACCGGTAGCAGGCTGCACAGGCCCCATCACCAGCACGTCGAAGAGCCTCTTCTGAAGGTCTTCCTTAGCACGGGCGAGCGCCTTGCGGGCGGCTTGTGCCGACTCTTCGGTAGGCTGCCCGAACTCCACCTTCAACTCGTCGTCGAAGGTAGCCAGCAGGTTCAGTTTGTCGGCATGAGCCTCCTCAGCATTCTTAATAATGGTGTAGGGCGTCTCCAACTGCATCGCCTTACGATGGAAGGCAGCCACCTTGGGAGCCCCATATATAATCGGCGTGCACAGTTCGAGCATCATAGGGTCCTCGAAAGCCTTCAGGATCACCTCATATCCGATGCCGTTAGTATCTCCATGTGTGATAGCCACACGTATTTTTCTATCTTCCATATCTAAAGTCTATTTGATTTCATTCTTCTTGGCCGTCGAGAGCAGTCCGCAGGCGGCAAAGATATCCTGCCCCCTACTCGCCCTGATGGTGGTAAACACCCCGTGGTTGGTCAGATAATCGCGCAGCGCCTCCATACGCTTCTCGTCGGCTCCCGGCAGATCCACACCGGGTATCTCGTGGAACCTGATCAGATTGACCCTGCACTCGAGGCCCTGCAGCAGTCGGACGATCTCACGGGCGTGGGTGGTCGTATCGTTCAGTCCTGCAAAGCAGATATACTCGAACGAGCAGCGGCGCTGGTGAGTGAAATCATACTGCTTGAGCAGTTCCACAACCTCGGTGATCGACATCTGCCGCTCGGCAGGCATCAGCTGCTGGCGCTGTTCGGGTAGCGGTGAGTGCATCGAGATGGCCACATGGCACTCGCTCTCGTCGAGGAACCGCTTCAGTTTGCCCTTGATGCCCACACTGCTCACGGTGATGCGCTTAGGGCTCCAGGCATAGCCGTAATCGGCCGTCAGCACCTCGGTGGCCCGCAGCACACTATCGAGATTATCCATAGGCTCGCCTTGCCCCATGAACACGATATTCGTCAGCGAGTCGCGCTCGGGCAGCGAATAGATCTGATTGAGGATATCGCCCGCCGACAGACTGCCCTCAAACCCTTGCTTGCCCGTCTGGCAGAAGAGGCAGTTCATCTTACAGCCCACCTGACAGGATACGCACAGCGTGGCGCGGTCGTGATCGGGGATATAGACCGTCTCAACAAACTTCTGGCCATTGCCTACGGGGAAGAGGTACTTGACGGTGCCGTCTTTCGAGCGCTGGCAGTCGATCGGCTCCATCGCCCCAACGGTATAGTGTTCAGCCAGTTTCTCACGGTTAGCCTTCGAGATGTTCGTCATCTCGTCGATGCTGCTCACGTGCTGCTGATAGAGCCACTTGGCTATCTGTCCGGCCGTAAACTGAGGCATGCCCAAAGCCTTGACCACCGCCTTCAGTTCGTCGAGCGACTGACCAAGTAATACAATCTTTTCGTCGTTCATCTTTTCAATTTGGCGACAAAGTTACTAAAAAAACTTGAATTATTTGGTATTCTCAGAAAATATTGCGAATTTTGCACCTTAAATAATAATTATTAACCCCATGAGAGAAAAAATCGACTGTTTCTTGCCTTGCAGTGACCTCAAGGCCACCTTCGACATCGTGAGCCAAGTGAGGGGAAGCAAGACAATACAGCACATCTTCCTGTTGGTGACAGAGCCACTGACAGAAGCTCAGGCCGAGCAGTTGGCCGACTGCCAGCAGATACAGGTTGACAACCTTAGCAGCACCAACATGCTGATGCATATAGCGGAGAACGCGAAAGCCGACTACGTGCTGCTGCAGACCAAGCCCAAGCAACTGCAACTGGGCATGGGCGCCCTCGACCGTATGCTACGCGTGGCCTCCGACTCCGACGCAGCCCTGGTCTATGCCGACCACTACGACATGACTGGCGGCCAGCGCACAGCCCACCCCGTGATTGACTATCAGATAGGCAGCATCCGCGACGACTTCGACTTCGGCTCATTGCTGCTCTTCAAGACATCGCTGCTCCACACCTATGCCATGCAGGCGGGTGAGACCGATTATCAGCATGCCGGACTCTACGACCTGCGACTCTTCCTAAGCCGCAACGGCCGCATCTTCCACATCGACGAGAAACTTTATACGGAAGAAGAGACCGACACGCGCGCCTCGGGCGTCAAGCAGTTTGATTACGTGAACCCGCGCAACCGGGAGGTGCAGATCGAGATGGAGCATGCAGCGACCGCCCATCTGGCCTGCATCGGTGCCAAGATCGACCCGTCGTACTACCGCAGACCCGACTTCAACGAACAGGAGTTTGAGGTAGAGGCATCGGTCGTGATACCCGTGTATAACCGTGAGAAGACCATCTGCGATGCCGTGAACAGCGCCCTCTCGCAGAAGGCCAACTTCAAGTTCAACGTGATTGTCGTGGATAACCACTCTACCGACAAGACCACCGAACTGCTGCGCAGTTTCCACGACGAGCGACTCATACACATCATCCCCGAGCGCACCGACCTGGGTATCGGCGGCTGCTGGAACATGGCCATTAAGGACGACCGCTGCGGGCGCTTTGCCGTGCAGCTCGACTCCGACGACCTCTACTCATCGCCCAAGACGCTGCAGCAGGTGGTAGAAGCCTTCTACAAGCAGAACGCAGCCATGGTGATCGGTTCTTACCGCATGTGCGACTTTGAACTGAACACGCTGCCCCCAGGCCTCATAGATCATCAGGAGTGGACCGACGAGAACGGTCCTAACAACGCCCTGCGTATCAACGGACTCGGTGCGCCACGCGCCTTCTTCACCCCCCTGCTCAGACAGATCGGATTCCCCAACACCAGCTATGGTGAGGACTATGCCCTCGGACTGATCTTCTCACGCCACTACCGCATCGGCCGCATCTTCACAGAGCTCTACCTCTGCCGCCGTTGGGGAGGCAATAGCGACGCAGCCCTGTCGATCGACAAGATCAATGCCAACAACCTCTATAAAGACCAGTTGCGCTCGCTCGAGATACTGGCCCGGCAGCAGATGTTGCAGGGCAAGCAGGAACTGATGAACGACTCGCCCCTGCTGCGCTTCTTCAACCGTCAGCTCGAGAAGTGGGAAGACGCCCGCAGGCGCTATCAGGATCTGCGCAACGTGAAGACCCGTGAACTGACGCTCGGCGCCTCGAACATACAGGTGCAGTGGAATCCTGCCCGCATGATATCCACAGGAGCCAAGATCGACCAGAAGACGGTGGCTGAGAGGCCTTGTTTCCTCTGCGAGCAGAACCGTCCGAAGGAGCAGGATAAAAAGAATATCGACAACCGTTACGACCTGCTTGTCAACCCCTTCCCCATCCTGCCAATCCACTTCACCATCCCCTGCGTGAAACACGAGCCGCAGCTCATCCGCGAGAACTATGGTGAGATACACAAGCTGCTCGAGGAATATCCTGAGATGATGGTCTTCTACAATGGGCCGAAGAGTGGAGCCTCAGCCCCCGACCATGCTCATTTCCAGGCAGGTACGAGTGGGATGCTCCCCCTGCAGAAATCATGGCAACGACTCAGTCGTAACCTCACAAAGGTTATCAGACTGAACGACAATGAAGACATCTCGGTTATCGATGAATACCCCTGCCCGGCTCTGCTGATCAGAAGCCGTTCGCAATATGGCGACGAACAACTGTTCCGCCGACTCTACGAAGCCCTGCCCCAGCGCGACGATGAGACAGAGCCTATGATGAATATCGTTAGCTGGTATCGCAACGACGAGTTCCTATCGGTGGTGTTCCCACGGAAGAAGCACCGTCCCGACTGCTATTTCGCAGAAGGCAGCGCCCAGATGATCATCAGTCCGGGAGCCCTCGACATGGCTGGCCTGATCATTACCCCGCGCCAGGAAGACTTTGAACGGCTGACGCCCGAGATGGCCTTGAACATCCTCAACGAGGTGTCGCTCAGCAAAGAAGAGCTGGCCAAGGTGATAGAGCGCCTGAAGCACTCGAACGAGAACGGGCTGAACGAGCAGACGCACATTGCCAATACGAAGGAGCCCGACGTGACCGTAGGTATCGTGAGTGCCAAGAAGATTTCCTTTACCCTCAACAGCCCCTACGTGGCCAAGGGCGAGGTGATTACGGGCGAGCAGACCGTAGAGTTTGCCGAAGGTGGCATCCTGTGGCGAGGCACCCTCTATCGTAACCTCACCTTTACCCCACAGGCCGACGACGCTTCGTTCTCGCTCCACGACGTGACCATCGGGGTGAACTTCCATTGGGAGCGCAAAGAGACGCAGGTGTTTGAAGGTACCCTGCGCATCGTGGTAGAGGCCGATCAGATTGTGGCTATCAACAAACTGCCGGTAGAGAAATACCTAACGAGCGTTATCTCGAGTGAGATGGCAGCCACATCGTCGCCCGAGTTCCTGAAAGCCCATGCCGTCATCAGCCGATCGTGGTTGCTGGCTCAGATGGAGAAGCGACGTCAGCGTGCAGATGGCAACGACAGTTTCTTCTCGTTTATCAAGAAAGACGATGAGATCATCCGCTGGTACGACCGCGAAGACCATACAATCTTCGACGTTTGTGCAGACGACCACTGCCAGCGCTATCAGGGCATCACAAAGGCCAACAACGAGCACGTGGTGGATGCTATCAGTGAGACGCGCGGACAGGTGCTGACCTACGACGGTGAGATCTGCGATGCCCGTTTCTCGAAGTGCTGTGGTGGTGAGACCGAGGAGTTCCAGTACTGCTGGGAAGATACCCCCAAGCCTTATCTCGTATCGTTCCACGACCCCTACTGCAACACCAGCGACAAGCATATCCTCTCGCAGGTATTAAACGACTATGATCAGGAGACGCCCGACTTCTACCGTTGGACGGTGGACTATTCGCAGGCAGAGCTCTCAGAACTCGTCAACCGCAAACTGAAAGACGACTTCGGACAGATTACCGACCTCATCCCAGTGGAACGAGGCAAGAGCGGCCGTATCTGGAAACTCAAGATCGTTGGCACGAAGAAGACCCTGACCATCGGCAAGGAACTCGAGATACGTCGTGCCCTCAGTGAGACTCACCTTTACAGTTCTGCTTTCGACGTAGAGCGGCAAGGCGACCGTTTCATCCTTCACGGCAAGGGCTGGGGCCACGGTGTCGGCCTCTGTCAGATAGGTGCTGCCGTGATGGGCGAACAGGGCAAGACCTACGACGAGATATTACTTTTCTATTATCGCAATGCACAAATCAAACGACTCTATGAATAAAAGATCACCTTGGGCCTGGGTGCCCACCCTCTATTTCGCAGAAGGTCTGCCCTATGTGGCTGTGATGACCATCTCGCTTATTATGTATAAACGTCTGGGCCTCAGCAACACAGACATTACGCTTTATACCTCGTGGCTCTATCTGCCGTGGGTTATCAAGCCGCTGTGGAGCCCGTTCATCGACATCATCATGACCAAGCGCTGGTGGATAGTAGCCATGCAGTTGCTGATAGGTGCTGCCCTCGGTGGCGTAGCCTTCACCATTCCTGCCCCCTACTGGTTGCAGGGCTCGCTGGCTTTCTTCTGGCTGATGGCCTTTGCCAGTGCTACCCACGACATCGCCGCCGACGGCTTCTATATGCTCGGACTCGAAGAGCACGCTCAGGCTTACTTTGTGGGCATCCGTTCTACGTTCTATCGTATTGCCACCATCGTGGGCCAAGGTCTGCTCGTGATGCTGGCAGGTAATCTGGAGGTCATCACGCGTAATGTGAAGTACTCCTGGAGCCTGATGTTCTATGGAATGGCCGGACTGTTTATCGCCTTCTGGTTGTGGCACCATTATATTCTGCCCCGTCCTTCAGAAGACAAGGGTATCTCAAAGATGAACGGCCGACAGATCATGCAGGAATTCTGGCAAACGCTGAAGACCTTCTTCCAGAAGCCTCAGGTGTGGGCAGGTATCTGTTTCATGCTCTTCTATCGCATGCCCGAGGGACTATTGGCCAAGGTGAGTGCCCTTTTCCTGATCGATGCTACCTCGAAAGGCGGCCTCGGCCTGTCGCCCGCTGAATATGGACTCGTTCAGGGTACCGTTGGCGTCATCGGACTGACGTTGGGCGGTATTCTCGGAGGCATCGTTGCCAGTCGTGATGGTCTGAAGCGCTGGCTCTGGCCGATGGTATTGGCCATCACCCTGCCCGACCTCGTATATGTCTATCTCTCCTATGCCCTGCCCGACAATCTGCTCATCGTGAACGTCTGCGTGTTTATCGAGCAGTTCGGCTACGGCTTCGGTTTCTCGGCTTATATGCTCTACCTTATTTATTATAGCCAGGGAGAGCACAAAACCGCTCACTACGCCCTCTGTACGGCCTTCATGGCGCTATCGATGATGATTCCGGGTCTCTTTGCCGGAGCCCTGCAGGAAGCAGTGGGTTATCCCGCATTCTTCCTGATCGTGGTAGCCGCCTGTACGATGACCTACGTTGTGACCGCCCTGCTGAAGATCGACCCCGAATTCGGCAAGAAAAAGCAAGAATAGGGAAACCCCTATCAATGAATAGGAGAAATCTCTTGTCTGGCAGGAGATTTCTTCTTATTTTTGCAGCGTGAAACCAATTAAAAAGTTACGATTATGAAGAAATTATACCTCTACCTCCTGCTGATGCTGCCAGTCTTTGCACTGACAAGCTGTGATACTGATGAGCGGATTGCCAACTATCTGATCAACGGCAACTGGAAGGGTAACCTGCAGACCTATTACGTTGACCATTGGGGCGATGCTTTCCAGGACGGCGAATACTATACAGTATGGCGTTTCGACGGTGCCGGCTACGACCGTTATGGCTATGTTACCAGCGGCTACGGCTACGAGGCCGATTACAATGTCTATGACGATCGGGAGTTCGCCTACAGCTCTTTCCGTTGGGAAGTGAGAAACGGACACATCTACATCTACTATGACGACCGCACATGGAACGATGTACGCATCGACTGGACAGACTACACGCTCAATTCCAGATACTTCCGCGGAACGATGTACGACCTGGACAACCGTGCTTACAAATTCGACCTTGAGAATGTAGGTAGCTGGGACTGGAAACGCTATCGCACGAGAGCCCTCACGCGCGCAGAAACAGACAGCGATAGTGTCTATATCAGCGACAACGGCGCGAGTGTAGCTACAGGCCGCTTTGCAGAGATTCTCAAGAAGAGTGCTGCAGGCAAGTAAGCACCCTCAGAAACAGTGATATACAGTCCGCATATAGTCAGGAAACAATGGCTATATGCGGATTTTTTATGTCTTTTCCAACACAGGAAACGACAGAATCCGGCATCTTTTAACGGATTTGACGCATGAGACACGACCTGTCACAACAAATAGGGAATTCTATCAGCAGAATATTTGTTCTAATCGGAAAACCGCCATACCTTTGCACCCGAAATTAATCAACGATAGATTTAAAAAATGGTAAATTGCTTAGAAAATACCCGCAGATGACTATTTCTTTCAGAGAAAATGAGTATATTTGCACACAAGAGAGTAAACTTGCGATAAGGTATAGAAATTAGCGCCGTCATTAAAAAATTTAGTTATTATGTCACTATTAAAGAAACTACAAATCGGGAATAACGAAATTGGCAAGTACACGCAAGAGTATTTGTTGCTGGATTACCAGTGCCACACCTGCAGGCAGCATAATGACTTCAGGCCAGAAGCAGATAAGTTCTGCGAGCGGATAGACATGACTGTCGTTGCTCCAGGACGTGAGAATGTGCATATTTATCAGTGGTTTATTTCTCAGGCATCTGAGTCTGGGAGAATTCTGATTGAACTGCCGCCAAACGCTAATAAAGATGGCGAGAAGAAAGATGTGCGCTTTGAGAATGCCATCATCTACTCACTCGAAGAGGAGTTTCATTTTAATAAAGACAGAGTCCGCAAACTGAAATTATCCATCGTAGCCGAACAGGTAATCATCGACGGAGTAACATTTAATCGTATCTGATCATGAACAAGAATCCACAGAATCTGAAGACCGTGCTCTATGCGGATAATTTCTTCGAGATGCCCGATAATGTCCTCAGGACAAACAGTTTTAACGTGATTGATTACAAATATCGTTGCTATCGTGAGCGCGATGAGTTTAACAACCCTTACGGCTCGTTCCTGACTGAGAACATGCTCTTTACCGTGAAGGCTTCCTCGCTCAACGACTGTATGGCTTTCTACCGCTTCATGGAGGATAACAGAAGCCATCCCTTCTCAATCATCTTCGACCCCGTATTCAACAACTTTGGCCGTATGACGAGTTTTAAGGACGGCATCGTGGTCAATGGCTATGTGGTCGATGTACTGGAATCATGCGCAAACAATGATCTATCGGGCAACGAACAGTTGACGGTGAAGATCTCCCTGATTCTGAACAAGGTATCGTACCTTGGTATGGAGAGTTTGCACGAACTTAATATCACAAACGATTAAAAAGGAAAGATTATGTCATACACTAATTTTGAAAACGCTTCAGAGTTTATCTACAAACTCTTTTTTCATGAGAACATTGAAGAGCCGAGTAAGAGCGTACCCGACCTGACACTGATTCAGCGCACCAAGACGACGCTGAAGAAGAACGATGTGATGTACGATATCAATCTCGACGATCTGTCGTTTGAGAGAAAAGTCTATCAGCCGGGGTGTATCACTGCAGATATCCAACTCAGTTTCCAGAACGACAATGTGGCCGACTCTTCGGCCATCTTGTCACAGGACGAGTTGAAGAACCTGCTGCTGCAGCGCAGAGTAACGCTCTCAGTAGAGCCAGTAAACAACCCCGATGCAGCCATCCCCATCGCTGAGAGTTACTATGTACACGAGATTATCCCTCAGATGGTCAGAGATTCCAAGAAGAACATGCTCTTCGTGAAGCTGAACATGTACAGTACGGATAAGTTGATGACGCTCAACAAATACAGCAAGGCATATGTTACGAAACGGTTGGGAGCAGACATCCTGACATCCGAAAGCAAGATCTTCGGATTCAAGAGTCAGCTCGTGAAGGTGAACACCAACAATATGCAGAGCCTGATCTATTCGAACCCTACCATTCCTGGTTCCAGCAATGAGTTCATACAGCCGTACCTCGTACAGTACAACGAGTCGTTCTACGACTTCATGGTACGCGTGGCCAACCGTTGCGGAGAGTTCCTGATGTTCGAGAACGGCCAGCTGATATTAGGCTTGCCCAAGAGCGAGAAGACGGAGATGATCAAGAACTACGCCTCTATATCATATCAGAACATGTCGGCTGCCCCACTCTCTATCAAGGCTTTCACGCGCGACAGTGTGAAGAGCGATAAGAAAGGTGAGTTCAACGACAGCCCTGTTGATAAAGATTCAACAGGCTATCCTCAAGGTACCTTTGGCACAGACTACACCTACAATTCAGAGCTGGCCCACGACGACTACATCTTCCCGATGTTCAGAGACAGTTTCTCAAGCTTTGGAAGAGTCATCGGTATGTACGATGCAACCAGTGCCATCCGTAAGCTCTCCCTCGACCTGTTTGCACAGATCGTCTCTAATCACGACGATGCCACAGAGGGTGCCAAGGCGATTGCCGCCAACCTGGGAGCAGCCTATACATCAAACCTTTTCGATGCCAAAGGTAAAGCTTCATCAGCAAATACGGCAGGTAACAAGCAATGGATCGATGCCTATCTGACCAAGACCCAGCAGTGTGACGGCACCATGACCGTACCTTTCGCTACAGCCCAGAAAGACGGTTGGGTGAAACTGGCCTATTACTCTCAGATCCGTAAAGACGAGGAAGAGCAGCAGAAGAAGATTGTGCACGTCGATATGGGTGCCCGTCTCATCCCTATCAAGCTCGGCGACATGGTAACCGTCGAGAAGCTCCCTGGCAAGTATATCGTCATTCGCATCCAGCAACGGTCGAGCAATATCAGTGCACCTAAGAGCGGTCCACAGAGCCTGGGCTCATCCGACTTGAAGGTTCAGCAGGCTCAGCAGATCGATCTGATCCCCGTGATCGAAGAGAGTATCAATAACAAAGAGCGCGCTATGCCACCAGTAATCGACCAGCCTGTCATCAGAAAGTCTGGTCCGCAGACTGCCTTTATCGTTGATAACGGCGATCCCAAGAAGCAGGGCCGTGTACGTATTGCCTTCCCTTGGCAGGCTATCGGCGATCCGCAGCAGAAGCAGGAGCTCGATCAGGCGAATGCCGACCTGAAGCAGAAGAAAGACGTCACAGAAAAGGCTAAAGCCAAGCAGGCTCAGGTGGCTAATCTGCTCAAGCTGCTGAATGCTCAGAACAAGGAGATGGCTAAGATGCAGAACGAACTCGAGAAGGAGCCTGATGCCCAGAAGCAGAAAGAGCTCTTCATGCAGAAGCGTGATGCCATCAAGACCAAGATGGATACCAATGCCGCTCGCATGAAGGATATCACCACGAATCTGACAGATGAGAAGAACCCCAAGTCGGTGGCTGGCAAGCTCAAGGCTGTCAACGATCAAATGCAGATGCACTGGTACGACTACATCAATCTGGCAGCCAAAGGCGCAGCGTTGGGTATCTTGAAGCTGAAGGAGTCAAGTCTGCAAAGCGAGAAAGCCAAACTGGAGGAGGAGCGCAATAAACTGAGCTCAGAAAACGATATGCTCAAGAATACGGGCGAGACCCTGAAGGGCTTCGAGGCCAGCGGTGCAGCTTCGCCTGTGGATTTCCTCAAGCAGAAGCAGGAGGCTATCAAGAATCAGGATATCGCTAACGCAAAGAATGAACTGCAGGGCTGCAATAAAGAAGTGGAGAAGGCTACGAAGGCTCAAAGCGACTCTCAGGCTATGGTCGATAAGCTGACCAAGAAGTGGAAAGTACAGCTCTCTGAGGTGGCCTCACCCTGGGTGCGCATGGCTATGCCGATGGCAACAGAGGATGGCGGCGTGTTCTTCAGACCTAATCCTGGCGATGAGGTGATGGTCAATTTCGATAGCGACAATGTGGAGCGTCCCTACGTTACTGGTAGCCTCTATTCTAAGGAGCACGTTGATCCCGATGAGAATATGGTCATTAAGTCGCCCAGCGGTCAGAAGATGTCCTTCAAAGTGGCTAAGAGCGACAAAGATTTCGTGGAGTCGCTCACCCCGATGCTCGCCAAGATTGGCAGTTATATCCCAGTGCTTGGCGGCAAGCTGACCTTCGGAAAAGATGCCCGCATGCTCTGTGGTGGCATCACCCTGACTGATTTTTGGTAAAGTCAGTGTCAACGCCTTCACAGGCATCAGCATCGAGGCACCTAACGGCGACATCTCTATCAAGGGAAAGAACGTGTCTATCGAGGCTGGTAACAACCTGAAGCTGCTTTCCGGTACCAATGTAACTGATGCCAACAGCAAGCCTGAGGCCGAAGGCACAGGTGCAGGAAGCAGTGGTTACAAACGTAAGCAGAAGGGCTCTGTGGTTGGCCGCTGGGCTAAGGCTGGTGCCGCATTTGGCGGCAACTGGTTATTAGGCAAAGCCGATGAAAAGACCAGAGAATATCTCGGCAAATATACCGCCAGCTTCAAGGTCGTGGATATGCAGCTTTTACGCTGCCTCAGCGATGTGTTCCTCCGTCCGATCGAAGGTACCCTGATGGTGAAGTCGAAAAACTACCTGATGTTCGAAGCCGGCAAGGGTAAGGCCGAAGTGGGCATCGAGCAGTACAGCAATGAGTGGCAGAAGTTCCTTGGTATCGAAAAGGATGCCGACAAGGCACGGTTCTACGCCAAGACCACAGCCTATATCAAGCGTATCGACCAGAAGGTCGGACAGTTCTGCGACGATTATAAGAATCTGATGGAGGATGCCTTCAAGGCACAGGAGAGCTACGAGCTCTACATCAAGTCTATCTATAAGAAGGACAGCCTGCAGAATGCGCCCAAGTGCCTGGCCGATGGCTTCAAGAAAGCCGACAAGGAGTTCAAGAAGAACGACGACGACTTCAAGGGCGGCACCATCGACATGTCGTGCATTGCCTACAAAGACTTCAAGGGTCAGGAGAAGGGCCGCAACTTTATCACTGGTCTGGACGGTGAGATCCTGACAAGCGTCAAGGAGGTGAAGGCTTATCTGAAACCCGCTATCGAAGACTACGGCAAGGCTGCATGGGCCGTCCACCGTCAGATACTCGCTTTCAAGACTCTGTTCTCTGATAATACCATCAGGGCCGTCAACCAGGCCACTCTGGGCGCGACATCCCACAAAGAGACCCAGTGGATCGATGATGCATTCAAGAAGGCCATCTACGATGGAGACAAAAGCGAACTGGAGTTCTTCCCCAAGAAATGGCACGACCACTACGGAACACTCGAGAGCGGGCCAAAGGATTGCTATATCAATCACGACACGCCGAACTACGAAGACCTCTTCATGGATCCTATCCTCATCAAGCGCAAGCTGGTGGCTAAGTTCCTGTTGGAGCTCTACAAGAGCGATGGCAACCTCATCCCGCCAGAGATTGGTGTAGGTCCCAAGAAGCCGGGCAAGTTCTTCAAAATCAGCTACAAAGAGATCAACTTGAAACTGCTCGCATTCGTTGCCGACTGGACTGGTGCCAAGAAGGCTTGGAACCCCGTGCTCAACCCCGACAAGCCAAAGATGGGCTGGGAGCGCAGAGTGTGGAACGGCAAGGGCGGCAAGATCATCTTCTCCGACCAGAAGAATGTCACCTACCATATCAACGGTGAGAATATCGAGACCTGGAAGCATGCCGATCTGGGCAACGAGTCGAACCTGAAGAAGGCTATTTCCAATATTAAGTAATCACTATATTAAAATAAGGAGCAATTATGGCAGATTCAGTATATAAGCAGTTTGATGAGAAAATCGATAAGCTCTCTGAGGGTGAATTCAAGGAAGGTGTCCTCAAGGCCATCCGCAAACTGAAGGACGAGGTCTATAACCTGAAAGTCGAGAACTTCAACCAGTCGATGGGTAGAGTGATCCGCGATGACAAGCGTATCGTGCTCTCTGCACCAGAGATTATCATCGGCGATGTCAACCTCGGAGGTTTCCTCAATCCGGGCAGCGAGTCGAAGGTGGTTATCAGGGGCACTGATGTCAGTCTGCAGGGCGCAGGCGATGTAGGCCGCATCGGCGTACAGGCACCTATCATCGAGCAGGTGGCCGAGAATCCTGGTATCGACGGCAACGAGCACGTCGTAGGCGAGGTTTCCAAGATTGTCAGTCAGGCAGCTAACATCACGATCCAGAGCGATAAGGTACAGAGTGGCGAGGCCTTCCCCACGGTCAGCGATATGAGCGAGGCTGGTATCCGCCTCAAGTCCGACCGTCAGGTAGATATCCTCTCTTCTGCCAGCCGCGAGAATCGCCTCCTACAGATCGACAAGCGTCTCAAGGCGCTGAAGATAGCGAAGAAAACCATCGACGACGATCTGAAGAAAGCCAAGGAGGAATTCAAGAAGCAGCGTAAGGAGATTGAAGACCTGCTCGAGAAGAAGAGCAAACTGGCGAAGAAAGAAGAGGATGTGCGTACCGACTATCACGACATGGACGAGCTGAATGTGCGTATCGAGGAACTCTCAATGTCGCTCACTGAGGCCGTCTTCAGATACTCTGAGATGCTGTCGATGTCGGGTGAGAACGCCCGTCTGACGAAGTTCTTCAGCAACCAGAAAGACCAGTTATCAAAGGTTACTGCCGACGACTTCAAGAAGAAGTCCACACGCACTGCCATCAATGTGATCAGCGAGACCGTCAACCTCTCTTCGATGGATGCCGACGGCAATGTCCGCACCAACCCCGAGGCAGGTTTCAACGTGCTCACCAACGCGATGTCAGTAAGAGGCGATCACGACGACAAGGGTTCGCTGCTCGAGAGCAACAAGCTGCTCGTCAACATGCGTCGCGTGGATATCACGACCGCAGGCTCTGCCAGCAAGGAGGCCGACGACAAGGATGTGCTCACGAAGGCACAATACCAGAACGAGGGCGATGTCGTCATCCGATCTAAGAACATCACGCTCGAGAGCGTCGATTACGAGATAGCAGAGAAGAAATACAAGGAGAAAGGCCTCACTGCCGACGGTAAGATCCTGCTCCGCTCCAAGACCATCGAGGCATCAACCGTCAATTCGAAGGATGTCGATGTCGATGACAAGGGCAAGCTGACAAAGGCCACCTATACCTCTGAGGGCGATGTCATCATCAACTCTAAGACTGTCTCTGTAAAGGCTATCGACACGCAGCTCGATGGTGGCAAGACCAAAGAGACGGCACTCACCAAGGGCGGCAGCTTCGCAGTGCGCATCGAGAAGTCGCAGTTCTCTGCCACTGATACTGAAGGCAAGGCTACCGGCAGCATGAGCATCAACGCCAAGGCTATCGATGTGAAGTCGATGGATGTAGAGAAGGAGAAACGCACAGACAGCAAACTGGCTCAGGGCGGTACCATCAAGACCGTTGCAGAGAAGATGTATGTTGGCGCCTTCTCGAAAGACCTCAAGAGTAAGAAGATACAGGCTCAGAGCGAGGAGATCGGACTCTTTGCCGACAAGACACTCGAAGCCCAGCAGGGCGAGGCCAAGGCCGTCGTTCAGCTCTCCGACGGAAAGACAGCCGTCAGCGGCAGCGAGACCAATATCTACGGCAAGACCACCATCAATGCCCAGACGGAGATCAAGGTCGATCTCAAGGTGCCCAAGGCAACCATCGACAACCTCGACATCAAGACGTCGCTTAAGACGCCAAACATTTCCGACGGTATCGCTGTGGGTGCCCCAGGCGCAGCTGGAAACCTCAGTGCCAAACTGAAGACGGAGGATGCTCCCAAAGAATAATCACATGTCTCACCCATCAAAATAATAATATCAGATTATGAACAATTTCACTATATCAGAGATCAAGGAGGTCGAAAAGAAATTCGGTAGTTATCAGTACCTGCTAAACTTCCGTTATGCCAACCTTTGTGTCAAGGCCGATGCCATGTCTTTAATGCCTGTAACGGTGGCCGTTGGTGCCGCTGGCATGAATATCGAGGATGTGGCCGAAGTAGCCGAAATGGATGAATATCATCTGGGCATCATCCCCAAGAATCAGGATATGCTCCGCGACATCGAGCAGGCCGTCCTCTATGCACACCCGGAGTTCAAGATTACCCACGAAGAGATGGAGGAAGGCGACCCCGACAGCACCTTCCTGATATGCGAGATGCCCGAGGTGGATAAGAATCGCCGTGATACCCTGACACAGGCCACCAAGTCGCTCCACGACGAATGTAAGGCACAGATGGATGCCGTGCTCCTGGAAGAGAAGAACGGCTTTGCAGAACTGATGGCCGATGATCCACAGAGCCTCAAGGATGCTGCCGACCAACTCAACGAGAAGCACAGCAACGCCCTCAGCGACATTATGGATCTGCGCGACAAGAAACTCGAGGAGATCGAGGATGCCTACGCGAAATACCTCGAAGGCCATGCCCAGGAGGAGTCTGATGAGGGTCAGCAGTCTGATATCGACGTCACCCAGAGCATGCACATGGGCGACGAAGAGTAAACAGAAGGCCGCTTAGATGCCGGCACCGTCTGTGAAGCCGGCATCTACAGCCTTCGATTGCAGTATCTTTGAGTTTGGCGGCACACTGTGTGTCAGCCAGATATTACCACCAATGGTCGAGTGATGGCCAATGGTGATACGCCCTAGGATAGAGGCATTTGAATAGACCGTCACATAGTCTTCAAGAATCGGGTGACGAGGTATATTCAGCATATTTCCCTGTTCGTCATACTTAAAACTCTTTGCACCCAGCGTCACGCCCTGATACAGCGCCACGTGGTTGCCGATGATCGACGTCTCGCCGATGACCACGCCAGTGCCGTGATCGATCGAGAAGTACTCGCCTATCTGTGCACCCGGATGGATGTCGATACCCGTCTTCGAATGGGCCAGTTCCGTGATGATTCTGGGAATCACGGGCACCTTCAGTTCGTGCAACTTATGGGCCACACGATAGTGCGTCATCGCGTTCATGCTCGGATAGCAGAAGATCACCTCGCCGAAGTTGGGGGCTGCGGGGTCGTTGTCAAACATCGCCTGCACATCAGTATAGAGCAGCCGCTTGATTTCTGGCAGCGCGTCGATAAAGGACAGCGCCAGCCGTTCGGCCTCAGTATAGACCTGTTCCTTCGTGCGGATGGCTTCACAGTCTTCACAGAACTGCAGTCCGTGGGCTATCTGCTTCGTCAGCAGCGTGGCCAGTTCCTCCATGTGCACACCGATATAATACGAGCGGATGCCCTCGTCGGGCTGTCGCTTGTTGAAATAGTCGGGAAACACGATGTTCTTCACCAGCACCACGATGCGTTTCACCTGCTCTACTGATGGCAGCGGTGCCACCGTCGCAGGCATCATACTAACCTCGCGTTCTGTCTGTTTCGACAATAGCGCCACGTTCCGTCGCAGCGCCTCGTTCACTTCCTTACTGTCCAGCATAACTTTTGTTTTCTTTTTATGTATTGGCTGCAAAGTTACAAGAAAAAAGCCGAACCGCCATCATTTTCTGCTGAAAAATATGATTTTGCACTAAAACTGGAAGTCGATGGTATCGCTGTCCCACTCGTCATCGACCATCAGCGTGTAGGTCATCTCATAGACTGGCGAGAACAGGAATCCCCTGCAGATCGTCACGTGATTACGCTTGATGGGGATGCTGTCGAGCACCTTGTCTGAGAGCGTCGTGCCCGTCTTCAGGTCATCACCCTTAAAGGCGTTGACGCGCATCCAGAGGTGGTCGCAGTCCTTGCGCGGGATGGTGTAGATATCATAGTAGTCGCGGCCTGTCCCCTGCCCTGTTTCCGTCAGCTGTTCCGACTTTACTGATCCCCAGCCGTCGTTCGTGGCGTCGAGTGCACCCGAGCCGCCTGTATAGTAGAAAGCCACACCGCTGGTCGTCGCGGGAGCCGCGTCCGAGGCTATAAACCTCACCTTCGCCACGATACGGTTCAGGTTCAGTTGGAGTTTCACGGCACTATCTGTCACAAACAGACTGTCGGCATAGTAGAAGGTGTCTGTAAAGCCCGTCGTGTTCGTAAAGCCAATCTTCGTGGCATTCGTCGAGGTTGGGTTCCCGCTGCTGCTGTGTGCCAGCACCACCAAGAGGTAATGCCCCTTGCCCAGATTAAACGAGGTCTGTCCGAAGTCCTCGTCGCCTGCCTCCTGCACCGTCTGTTTCAGCCGATGGCCGTCGCTGTCGTAGATCAGGTAGTTCAGCCTCGAGCACACATCTTCCACAGCCCTGAGCCTCGTCCTCGACAGGCCGAAGGGCACCTGTTCAAAACTTGCCACACGGAGCGACACGTTCACACCATCGCCATCTGGCTCTCCGCTTTTCACATTCATTTTCTCACACGATGCTGCGCCTGTCAGCACCACACCCATCGCAAAAGCCCTGAAAAGGCCCAAGAAATGCTTTCTCATAGTGTTAAAATTTAAACGTTAGACATTAAAATGTAATGCAAAGATAAGGGGTTTTCCCCAACCCCTTATCAACGAGTGCCAAATCTTAACATTATTTAGCACCACTCTTCTCTATTTTATTCTCTCAGATTCCTGTAACTACAAATCGGGCACCCTCCGTATAGGTCAGGTCGAGGGCGATGCCGTAGCCCATCGATACAGCCAGTCGGCGGGCCAGCGGCAGACCGATACCCAGACTGTGCTCTTGGGGTGAAAGGCGCACGAAGGGGTCGAAGATGCGCTCTGCGTCTTCTGCAGGGATAGTCGGCCCCTCATTGCTCACATAGATGGCATAGGTACCGTCGCCAAAGGCATGACATCCCATCACCACATGCCCGCCTGTCGCATATTTGTCGGCATTGTCGAGCAGACAGTTCAGCAGCTCCTGCAACATCAGGCTGGTATTCACCATCACGTCGTCGGCCACATCGGTTCTGAACTCAGTAGTCAGCACGCGGTTTTTCTCTATCCCAATCCCAGAGGGGTGCAGGTCGTAACTGCTCAGAATCGAGCGGGCCAACTCGTTCAGCCCTACCCTGTCTTCCTTAGGCGTGGGGAAATCATCGCCATAAAGGCTGAATAAGATCAGTTGGTGGGTAGAGGTTGATACGCGGTAGGCATCACGGCAAACGCCGTCGCGCAACTGCATATACTCGTCGTGTGGTATCTGTCCTTTGCCGTCGATGATAATCTGCGACGTGCTGATCAGCGAGAGCAGTGGCGTGCGGAGCGCATCCGTACAGATCAGTTTCTCCTCCTCTGTGATGCCCGATGCCCCTCTGGCATACGAGTCGAGCACGGGATCCATCAGCGACTCGATGTTTCTGGCGGCATTCATGATATCGGTATAGCGCTTGGGGCGCTCCTCAGGCTTCAACAGAAAGTCTGGGTTATTGAAGATGCGGGCATAGTCTCTCAGCAGGTTGATAGGCGAATTCAGCTTGTCTTGTATCGTGCTGACGAAGGCGCGACGGATGGCCTGTCCTGCCTCTGTTCTGCGCTGAGCCTCCTGCAATTGGGCAAACTGCTCTTTCAAGCGGCGGTTCTTCTGGTGGCGGTAGATGAGCATGCCTACGAGCAAGCCGATGATAGCCAGCGCCATCAGGCCAACTATCGTCAGTTGCTTCATGATAATCTCTGCCTTGTCCTGCTCTGCCTGAAGCATGTCGATATCATGAGCCATATCCACTATGTGCAGTTCCAGCGCCTCGCGCTCTCCGATCATTTTCAGACTGTCTCTCAACTCAGCCGTCTGAAAAGCGCGCTTCCAGTCGCCCATCTGCTCATAGACGTCGATACGCAGTTCTGTGGCTGTCAGCGGCACGTCGATAGAGTCGCACCAGGCGAGCGCCTGCCTGTAGTCTTTGTTCATCAGACTGCGGCACACCATCACCTGTTCGAGGTTTACAGCGTTAAACTGCTCTGGCTGTTGCTGGCGGATGCTGTCATACCTCAAGAAATAGCGGTCAAAGGCCTTGCGGTCGTCCATCTTGTTGGCGATGATACAGCGGTAACCCAGCACCCCACTCTCGTACATCGGGTTCTGCAACATCTGCTGGGGCAGACTGTCGAGCGCAGCCATCGCATCGGCAGGACGCGTAAAACTGAGCGACTGCGCCAGCGAGAGGTAGGCATTGAATACGGCCACGGGGTCATCTTTGACATCGATGCCCTGCAGTGTACGCCTGAAGAACTTCTCGCCCAGGTCTGGCTGGTTACGACCGTTATAGAAGAAGCCCAGACCCATGTTCGTGATATAGAGATACTTACCCTGATTCCGTTCCTCGATATCATCCTTAATATGCTGAATCTGCAGGAAGGCACGGTGGAAATGGCGATGGTTTACGTCGTAAATCACGCGGTACATCCAGGTACGATAGTATTTCCCCCATTCCTTACGGTCTCTCAGATAGTCCAAGTAAGCCTCATTGGCTTTGTAGAAGTCAGTGTCGCTGCCGTTCAGCTGCGTCTCCTGTACGCGCTGCAGCAGGGCCTGCTCTCTATCCGACAACTTCTCCTGAGCAGAAAGCACAATGCTTACCACCAATAGGATCACCGTCAGCGCAATCTTCCTTAATTTATATATATGAGTTTCGATCATCAATTTTTGTGTGGCTATACTAACCAAGCTCTATAAATCAATGCAAAGATACAAAAATATCTTGGGATATGCAATACCTCACGCCCCTCAATATCAATTTTGCTAATTTTGGAACAGATTTTGTTAATTTTGTGACTACGATTGTAAATTTTGCAACTCACGCGCCCCTTTTGTGTCAGAGTTTCACAAATTATTTGTATCTTTGCGCATCAGAACCAAAATATGATCAACGTGATGAAGAATACCCTATTACTGATGATAGCCGTAGTGGCGATGACATCCTGCGGCAACAAGACGAAGACCAATGCGCCGGATACCGACTCTACCATTGTCTCTGAAATACCCGACACGCTCCATACCGTCGAGGCCGTCGAACGACAAGTGGATGCCGTCTATGCCTATTGGAACGACTTGCGCGAACACTTCGACGAGAACAGGCCCTCCGTCGATGAACAGTTCGGCAGTAAGGAGTGGTGGCGCGTTCGTCAGGAAGTAGCAGCCATCGACCGTGAGTCCGAGAGCGGCAGCTTCTTCAACTTCGACGACGAAGGCCCTCTCGATCCATGGACCTACGACTGCTACGAAGGCGCCATCAGTGCCAACGATATCGAGGTCACGTTGCTATCCGACAGCACTGCCGAGGTCCGTTTCCTCGTCAAGGATGCAGTCACGCCCAAAGGCATTCCCATCCGCTGGCTGATGCGCCTCGAAGACCATCAATGGCGCGTCGCCAACATCTTCTTCGTGAAAGACGACAACATGGATATCCTCATGAATATGCGCAACTACATCGAGAACAACAAGAAAAACTAAAGATTAAGAATAAATACGTAAGGCTCGCTGAGATAGCGGGCCTTACGTGCGTTTAAGCCTTCAAGAAACTGATTTTCCTTCTGTTCTGCTGTCCTGGCGGTCTTACCGCAAAGTGCAGCCAGATCACCCCGTTCGCACCATGCTCGAGCAACAGTTCGTCAAACTCTTGCTTTGTTTCGTCAGCATAGTCGAGCAGAATACACGCATATCTGATCAGTTGCTCTTTCCCCGCCACGCGGATATCGACCGCACACCCCGTCAGATGATTCGAGGTTGCCACGCCCCCAACCTTCCGATTCAACTCCGCCGACCGATACCCGCTGGTAATAATGATCGGCTCCTCCTCGGGGTCTGGTCTCGAAATAAAGTTTTCCCCGAAAACTTCTACTTTCGGGACCTGACCCCCAGCCCCAGCGAGCACATACCTCCGATTGTACCGCTCCCTCAGCGCCTCCAACCACACGCACACCCGCTTCAAATTCTCAATATGCACATGCGAAGGAACATTATACACCTCCGGATGCGACTTACTCCTCGTCAACTCCCCGAGCTTGAAGTGCTCGGAGAGTTTTGCTTCTTTATTAACTTCCACTTGTTTCATCATTCAATTTAAAAATTCAAATGTAACGCCTAAACGGGTAAACGCCTAAAGTATGATTATACCCGTCTTGTGATATAGAGCAGGTTGAGGACCTCGTTCTTCTCGAACTTTCTCGACCAGATGGTCATGAGTCAGACGCATAATCTTTCCCCTAGCCGACGAAGAACTACCCAGATTAAAACAGCGCACCACATCCTCGGCCGTAAATTCCTCAGGCAGTCGCTCGAAGCCATCTATAGTCTTCTGCTTGCGCTGAACATTCACTGAAGCTTCTTTCAGTTTATTGTCGAAATAGGCCTCGGCCATCGCTCCGAAGTAATGGCGCTGACAGGCGTACTGGATGTTCACGATCAGCTCAGCCAATCGCCAGTCGGTCTCGTCTGTCTCAAACTCGCCGCACCAGTACTGGCCGTCCTGATGCATCTTATCCCAGTGGCGCATCACGATGAACGGCGCAGCGAAGTTCAGGCCGTGATAGGCGCAGCGCTTCAAGAGCATCTCGTCAGCCTTCGACTCGTTCTCCTCAGCATCCATCATTCGGCGGGCCGTCCAGTCGTAGAGTTCATCCACAATCTTCTGAACCGTCAGTTCACCCTTCATGCGGTCGAGCTTTGCAGCCCAATCCTTCAGACGGTTATCGCTCTCGAAATCGACAGTCGATTCGCGCGACATCATCTCGAAGTTGGTGGCAGGCAGCGGGATGCAGGTCAGGCGCGTGGCGAGACCACTTCCGAAGTTCTGCTCGTTTACCTTCTTCTTGAGTGCGATAGGCGTACCCGTGTAAATAAAATTCCAAGTCACGAAGAAGTCTTGAAGGATGCTATCGTTGTTCGAATACGCCTGACCGTCCTCCTCATTATGGAACGCTTTCAACTCGAGCGACTGCTTATCAATCCACGAACCGCCCTTCTGAACCGTCACCGTATTGTCCAGCTCCGTGTCGAACGTCAGCATGTGCAGTTGCATCATCTCGCCATCCACCTCCTCTACTGAGTTCACCATGTCCTGAATGAACTGCGCATTCGAGGTTCGAGCCGGATGCACGCGCACGATCACTTTCGGCTTCTTGGGCTTCTCCTTGTTCGCCCCCTTCGTGCGCATCTGTTCACGATAGGCGTTGATCGCATCCTTGCCTATCTTGTCAGCCGCCACGATGGGCGAAGCAATCAACTTGAAGAGCCTGGTGGCAAACGACTTTCCGCTGGCAGGATCACCAATGATCAGCGTCGAATTATTCAGTCGTCGCAACTCCTCTGGCCGATGATAGAAGCGATAGGTGCAGCGCGTCATCAAGGTCATCAGCAGACCGCCACCCACGAACAGCGCCGCAGGGTATTGGTTCTTCTTCAGTCCCTTGCAGATATCCCTCAACAGCGGGAAATCCCCCATCAGCGCCTCGATCTGTGCGCCCCACTGCCAGAGCCAGCGCGCCATGTCGTCATCCTTCAGCGTCGCCGTCTGCGCTTGCGCTTTCGTGATTTCCACATACGTCTTGCCCGTGGCCTCCTGAATCGCGGTGAGCATCGCCTTGCTGGGCATACTCGAGGCATATTTCCGCTCCTTCTGTGCCACGCAGTCAGCAGCCGAAGCAACGGTCTGCCCCACGTTCTCATCGCGCTCGTCGATGATTTCCTTGACCCACGGCTGCGCCTCCACAATGCGCTGCACTTGTTGCTTGTCGCCGTCGAGCATAAGCAGCAGGTCTGTTGCCAGTTTGAGTGATTCTGTGTGACGGTTTGAGTCTGCTGCGCATGGCAGCTTGTCGCCATAGCGAGCGTCAATAATACGTTGCAAATCATAGCCACGCCACATTACAGAGTCCGATACCTGGTCAGCATCCAGCGAGCCGACATCTCCATTCCCAGCCACAGCAGCCTTGCCGGCCACAACAACAGACGCAACAGCACCAGAATGACCAGCCCGATACTCAGCGTCAAATTTCTTAGCAAACTCCTTGTTCTCATAAGTAAACAGTTCTTGATTAATAAACAAAATGTCCGATTCTTTACATATAAACGACATACGCGATGCGTCCTTGCAACTCTCGTCAACCTCCACGCCCAGCACCTTCGCCATCGCGTGCTGGTTGTCGATCAGATTGCCCTTCGTAACATCGGCCTTGAAGACTATCTTCAGACCATGCCCAGAGGGTGTTATGTACACCAGCAGGATGCCAAGGTTTGAGAATTGTGATTTGAGGTTTGAGATTTTTTCTTGGATCTCCTGACGAGTCTGAGCATGGGTGATGTAATCCGAAAGCTCAAAACTCAAATCTCCAAACTCAAACCTCTCCACATGATCGATGTCCATCACCACGAGACCTGTCAGCCGAGTGGCAGCCTGCTTGCGCCAGCAGCCTTTCCGCCCCTTGGTAGACTCCGTTTCGTCGAACGTCGCCTGGAAGATAAAGGCAGGCAACTTGCGCTTCAGTGCAGCCTCGCCGGTCTCACGATACTTATCGATCGTCTCGTTCCACTTCGTTGCCCTGACGAGGGCCCAGAATTGGGCCTCGTCCACTGGCAGCGTCGGATTACTGAAATTCTTCTGATAACAAAATCCCATCAGCAATTAGTTTTTAGATTAAACAAAGTCTATCAATTCACGATCTATCAGCGCGTTCTTCGCTTCACGGGTGTTGTCCTCCAACAGCCCCATCACGCGCGCCGTACCTATGTTCTTAGGGAACGAGCCGTAAACCTTGATACGCTCTATCGACTCCTTCACCCAGCCCCACGGCAGCTTCTTCACCAGGCGGTCCTTCTCGCGTATCCGCGGCATGCGCTGATAGGCACGGAATGTTACTTTACCTGTCCACTCGTCACGATGCAGTGAACCCTCTACGCACTTTCCACAAACGAGGCGTGCGATAACCTCTTCTGATAATTCAATATATTTTCGCATAATCTTGTCGAATTTTGTGAGTGTCAGGAGAAAGCGAAGTTTTTAGTTTGAGCTCAATTACATCCGGATACGTTTCCTCCGCTCACGCCTTCGACTCGATTTTTAAATTAAACCTCAAATCTCAAATCTCAAACCTCAAATAATGACGATTTCTTTCAGGCGAACCACTCCTCCGTTTGGCAGTCCTGCGTTCCTCATCCCATCGCTCATCTGCCAGTCTTTGCAGCGGAACTTCTGCTCCACGATGAGCTGCATCAGTTTACAGATGCGGTTGCCCTCAAGATCGATCTCTTTGTTCTGGCACGAGGCGCAGCAGCGCTTCACTTTTACACCGTGAGCATTTCTGACGCTCACAATCTTTTTCACCTTCTCCATTGTTAGTCTTCAATTTTAATCATGTTTGTAACTTCTACTCTTTCTGCCTCCATCTCCGACTCGAACATCGCAGCCAGATCTATCAGCGTCCCAACGTAAATAATTCTTTTTCTCATAACTTTAATTTTTAATCGTTTTGTCTGATTGACGATGCAAAAGTACGACTAAAAACAATGCATGGCTTGCCATTCAGTATTTCAGTAAATTTTCAGTAAAATCTTCAGTATTTAGCGGCTCAATTTTACTGAATTTCAGTAAGAATAGTCTGTTTTACTATCTCCCAGAACTTCTCACATAGGTTCTTCTGAGGGTTTGATTCCATATCGTAGTAGGCTTCTGACCAGTCGTTATTACGGAGCAACTTTGAAAAATTAGTGGTTGTATGTTTACCAATACATAGCGCCTTAGGCCAACCCTCTGGAGTGATGCGCAAGGCATAAGAGAAAAAGTTGCTTTGATTGACACTGCTATCAAGTCGATCCCTGACCACAAGCATCACGCCCAGCCAATGTTGCTTACGGCAGAACAAGTTCGTCTGATTTTTCAGTAGTTGCAGGCACGATCTCAGCAACTCTCTCTGCTGCTCAGAAGACATCTGGCTATAGAGTTTCCTCACCTTAAACTCGACAGACTCCACCCTGCTGCGACCATATTCATCACGAGGAGACTGGTCATCTGGCTTGGCATAAGGCAATGCCTGATACTGCTCCCTTACCTCGTTTACCTTATTGATAATATCAGCCTTGCCGTACATTAGTCCATGCGCCAACAACGCACACAGATAATGTTCAGCCACAGCGAAACTGCCAGCATTGCCAGCCATTTTGATTACGGAATCCTCTTTTACATACACGCCATCAAGGCATACATACTCACATAGATCTTTTGTCATTTTCCTTAGTGTTGTGAGAAGAGTTTGAACGCTGCGCAGCATTACACCCTCGAGGGGTTCTCACCCACCTCGGATTTATAAATATTTATTTCAAATGTAAGGTTGGTAAAAAAGAAAAGAGGAATAGAAATAAAAAACGGGTCATTCCCTAACAACTGGAAATGACCAGAAATAAATTACTGTTTCTATATTCGAGTTATCTCCCAGACATTATTTTTTTGCTTTTGTCTTTATTGACGCAAACAGTCAACAAAGGTATGCATTAAAAAAAACAACACACCATGTTTTCCCATTTATTTTACATCCTGCTGTGTTAATAAACAATAAT
>OMXO01000015.1 GCA_900315035.1 uncultured Prevotella sp. | reverse complement strand
ATCAATATGCCACTCGGCAGCATTTTGACGTACAATCTTCATAGCTTGTTCTGCATCAGAGATGGGTACGACATAATTTCCATGCGGCATGCGGTATTTAAGCACAATCAGCGCAATGCCCTGATTATTGAAGAAGGTGGCCCACTGATGGCCCTCATGGTCCATAGCCAAATGACTATACCCGCCCCCGGGACAACACACGATAGCCCGTCCCGTTGCTTTCTTAGCATCAGGTAGATAAACGGTTAGCTCCGCTTTATCTTTGTCATCACCATTAGCGTTCGGTGCGCCGTTAGGCCATACTTCCATTGTTATTCCTTTCTGTGAAAAAGCTGTTGCTGAAAAAGCCAGCAATAGGGTAGTCAATACTGATTTTAGATTTGTCATTAGTCGTTTTGTTTGAATTTTGTCTGCAAAGGTAACATTTTATTTTAGAAATTGCAAATTTATTTGTTTTTTCGCTCGATTTGCACTACCTTTGCCACCAGAAACTTAAAACAATGGTGAAAATGAATAAGAATCTGACAATTCTGGCACTCGCCTCATTGATGACTGTTAGTGCACAGGCTAAGGTAAGACTACCGCACATTATCTGTGACAACATGGTATTACAACAGCAGACAGAGGCTCGTCTCTGGGGATGGGCCGAACCTGGCAAGACCGTTAAGGTAACCAACTCATGGAGTGAGCAAGTCGTGACAGCCAAAGTCGGAAAAGACGGCAAATGGCTTGTGAAGGTTCAGACACCGAAAGCCAGCTATGAGCCATTGAGCATCACATTCGACGATGGAGAACCCTTGACTATCAACAACGTCGTTGCTGGTGAAGTATGGGTATGTGCTGGACAATCGAACATGGAAATGCCAGTAAAAGGCTTTGGGATGTGCCCCGTCAACAATTACAACCAGACAGTTATTGATGCCGCCAATCACCAAGGCGTCCGCTCGGTAAAGATTCCCAGCGTCATGCGTGCAGAGCCGCAAGACGATGCACAATGCGAGTGGCGCATCTGTTCACCTAAGACCGTCAGTGACTTTTCTGCCACAGGTTATTTCTTCGCTCGTACCATGCATCAGGCCCTCAATATACCCATTGGTCTTATTGAAGCTAATAAAGGAGGTACGCGCGTGGAAAGTTGGCTGACGAAAGAGAATCTACAAAAATATACCAATGACCCAACAGACTCTGTGGAGATTTGCAAGAAATGGAACAAGTGGGACTATCACCGATCTCTTCTCTGGGGTAACGGTACGTTCAATCCTATTCTGAATTTCACTGTAAAAGGCATCATCTTCTATCAAGGTTGCTCAAACGTGGGTGACCCTGGCGATCAGTACTCTCAGCGACTGAAACTATTAGTTGAACAATGGAGAAAACAATTCGGCCTTGGTGAAATACCATTCTATTTCGTACAAATCGCACCCTACGACTATGGTGGGCTCGACGGGATTAACGGTGCATTACTCCGCGAGCAGCAGTTCAAGGCATCTCAGATCATCCCTAACAGCAGTCTTGTCTGCACTAACGACCTTGTGAATCCATATGAGTATTCCCAGATTCATCCCGCTCAGAAACAACAAGTTGGTGAGCGCCTTGCCTTTACAGCCCTGAACAGAGACTATGGATTTGAGGGCATTTATTATCAGAGTTCATCATACAAGGATATGATTATCAAGGATGATGCCATCTTGATACACCTCGACAACAACTATTATGCCGATGCACCTTTCGAGAACATGCAGGGCTTTGAGTTGGCAGGAGAAGACAAGGTGTTCCATCCTGCTACCGCCCGCCATTTCTGGCAAGAGGGAGGCGGCTATTGGGACGAGGCTATCAAAATCACCTCACCCGAAGTAAAGAAACCTGTTGCCGTACGTTACTGTTTTAAGAATTTCCAAATCGGGAATGTCAAGAATGCCGGCAACATGCCACTCTTCCCCTTCCGTACAGACAACTGGTAAAGAAAAAAGTAAATGCAGAGACATCCATTAGAAATATTCAAGTTCTGTCCGAATTGCGGCAGTGAGGATTTTGAAATCCACAATGCCCTCAGCAGACATTGTGCCAAATGCGGTTTTACCTACTATCAAAACCCAAGAGCCTCAACAGCAGCCTTCATCCTAAACAGCAAAGGCGAGTTGCTTGTAGCCTGCCGTGCCAAAGAGCCGGCCAAAGACACACTGGACCTACCTGGAGGGTTTGTGGACAACTATGAGAATGCCGAACAAGGCATGGTAAGAGAAATCAAAGAGGAAACAGGACTCGAGATTGCACCTGAGGAAGTTAGGTACCTTTTCTCCATCCCTAATGTCTATCGTTATTCAGGGATGGACATCCACACCCTCGATTTGTTCTTTATATGCCACGTTGATGAGAAGGCCGTAGCAAAAGCAGGAGACGATGCTGCAGAACTGACATGGCTGCCCCTTCGGGAGGTCTATGTAGAGCGGTTCGGGCTGCGTTCCATACGTGAGGCCGTACATCGTTTCTTAGCCAAGAATTGTTAATAAATTAAAAAATCCCATATATAAATAAGGTGTGAGCCACTTTTTTGCTTACTTTTGCAGCCCGTAAGAAATAAAAACGAGACATAGTATGCAAAAGAACTTAGTGATAGTAGAGTCTCCTGCCAAGGCGAAGACGATTGAGAAGTTCCTGGGAAAAGATTTCAAGGTGATGTCAAGCTATGGGCACATCCGCGACTTGAAAAAGAAGGAATTGAGCATCGACGACAAGTCGCTCGAACCAGAATATGAGATTCCCGAGGAGAAATCCAAACTCGTGGCCGACCTTCGCGCCAAAGCAGAAAAAGCAGAGAAGGTATGGCTGGCATCCGATGAAGACCGTGAAGGAGAGGCCATCTCTTGGCATCTGTGTGAAGTGTTGGGATTGGACAAGCAGAAGACCAATCGTATTGTCTTCCACGAGATTACCAAGCCGGCCATTTTAGAGGCCATCGAGCATCCGCGCCATCTTGACATGAACTTAGTGAATGCCCAGCAGGCTCGTCGTGTGCTTGACCGTATCGTAGGCTTCAAACTGTCACCAGTGTTATGGCGTAAGGTGAAACCAGCTCTCTCTGCCGGACGTGTACAGAGTGTGGCTGTCCGACTCATTGTAGAGCGTGAACGCGAGATACAGGCATTCAAGAGCGAAACATACTATAGCGTGAATGGCATTTTCGCCATTACCAACCCCGATGGTTCTGCTACAGAGGTCAAGGCCCTACTGGCTAATCGTTTAAAGACCGAAGAGGAGGTGACTATTTTCCTGGAGAAGTGCAAGACAGCCGTCTTCAGTGTGGACAGTGTAGCCAAGAAGCCTGTGAAACGTACGCCAGCTCCTCCATTCACCACTTCTACCCTCCAACAGGAGGCTGCCCGCAAACTGGGCTTCACGGTGAGCCAGACCATGATGGTTGCCCAACATCTGTATGAAAGTGGACGTATCACCTACATGCGTACCGACTCTGTAAACCTCTCTAAGCTCTGTCTTGGTGCCAGCAAGGAGGAGATCATCAAACTCTATGGTAGTGAGTACAGCAAGACCCGCCAGTACCACACCAGTGCAAAAGGTGCGCAAGAGGCTCACGAGGCTATCCGTCCTACCTATATGGATCAGACGGAGATTGAGGGTACTGCACAAGAGAAGCGTCTGTATGAACTCATATGGAAACGCACCATTGCCAGTCAGATGGCAGATGCAGAAATAGAGAAGACCACAGTCAATATCAATATCAGTGGCGCAAACGAGCAATTCGTGGCCCAGGGCGAGGTCGTAAAATTCGATGGTTTTATCAAAGTCTATCGCGAGTCGCAAGACGACGACGAGCAGCAGGATGAGTTTGGCCATATTCTCCCGCCTCTGAAGAATGGTCAGGAGTTGACCCGCCGTGAAATCAGCGCCACAGAGCGTTTCAGCCAGGGTCCCCAACGATATACCGAAGCAAGTCTTGTCCATAAGATGGAGGAACTCGGCATTGGCCGTCCGTCAACCTATGCGCCCACCATTTCTACCATCCAGCAACGTGAATACGTTCAGAAGGGCGACAAGAAAGGTGAGGAACGTCAATACGCTGTCATCATCCTGAAAGGCAAACAGATCAGCCAAAAGACCCGCAAGGAAATTGTAGGCTCAGAGAAAGGGAAGCTGATCCCTACAGACATCGGTATCGTTGTGAACGACTTCTTGATGAGCAATTTCACGGATATCATGGACTACAACTTCACAGCTAAGGTAGAACAGGATTTCGATAAGATTGCTGAAGGTCAAGAGAAATGGACGGATATGATGCGTACCTTCTACAAGAACTTCGAACCCTCTGTGGAGAAGACGATGAACAGCCGCAATGAGCACAAAGCTGGTGAGCGCGAGTTAGGTATCGACCCCAAAACCAAGCGCCCCGTATTTGTGAAGATTGGCCGTTTCGGACCAGTCGTACAAATCGGCACCGCTGAAGACAAGAATAAACCGCAGTTTGCCCAACTGCCCAAGGAACAGTCGATGGAGACCATCACTTTGGAAGAGGCACTCGAACTATTCAAGTTGCCTCGTGAAGTCGGTGAGTTCGAAGGGAAGCCCGTCACCATCGGTGCTGGACGTTTCGGCCCATATGTACTCCACGATCGCAAATACACCTCGCTTCCAAAGTCCATTGACCCGATGTCCATCACCCTCGAAGAGGCCATCGCCCTCATTGAGGAGAAACGTCAGCAAGATAACCAGAAGCACCTGAAGATATTCCTCGAAGATCCGAAACTGGAAGTCCTTGACGGCCGATATGGTCCATATCTGTCATACGACGGAAAGAACTATCGCCTGCCCAAGAACATGCATGAGCGTGCCAAGGAACTGACTTATGATGAGTGCATGAAGATCATCCAAAGTGTACCAGCTAAAAAGGGCTGATCAATGAAGCGTATTATCCTGATTGGCTATATGGGTGCCGGTAAGACCACCATCGGCAAGGCACTCTCGAAGGAACTGGGTATCATCTTCTACGACTTGGACTGGTACATTGAGAGCCGTATGCGAAAATCTGTGTCCGAGATCTTTGCCGAACGCGGTGAAGAGGGATTCCGTAAGATAGAATACAATATGCTCCATGAAGTGGCAGAGTTTGAGAATGTCATCATCAGTTGCGGCGGCGGAACCCCATGTTTCTTTGACAATATGGACTATCTGAACCAACAGGGACAAGTGGTCTATCTGAAAGCCTCTCCAGAGGTGCTTTACAAGCATCTGCAGATGGCCAAGGTGGAACGCCCATTGCTGAAGGGAAAATCTTCTGAAGAACTTATTGCCTTCATCCGCGAGCAGTTAGACAAACGAGAGCCTTTTTACTCTAAGGCAAAGTACACCCTCGACGTTAGTCTGATGGATAATTATGAGAAAATCAAAATCAGTATAGCAAAACTCCGTGAGCTTTTAAACCTATAAACCAACGCGTATGAAAAAATGGACTATTGAAGATTCGAAAGAGCTCTACAACATCAACGGATGGGGCACTTCTTACTTTGGCATCAACGAAAAAGGCGATGTCTATGTCACACCGTGTAAGAACGGAACGCAAATAGACCTGCGTGAGGTGATGGACGAGCTGGCAATCCGTGATGTCACACCACCCGTTTTACTTCGTTTCCCCGATATCCTTGACAACCGGATTGAAAAGACATGGAGTTGTTTCAAGAAGGCCGCTGAGGAATACGATTATAAAGGTGAAAACTATGTGGTTTACCCCATCAAAGTGAACCAGATGCAACCAGTGGTCGAAGAGATTATCTCTCATGGTCGTAAGTTTAACCTTGGGCTTGAAGCAGGTTCTAAGCCAGAACTTCATGCCGTCATCGCCATGCAGTGTCAGAGCGACTCCATCATTGTCTGCAACGGCTACAAGGATCAGAGCTATATCGAGTTGGCCCTGTTAGCACAAAAAATGGGAAAGCAGATCTTCATCGTGGTGGAGAAGATGAACGAGCTGGAGATTATCGCCCGTGAAGCCAAGAAGATGAATATCCGTCCCAATATCGGCATCCGCATTAAACTTGCCTCTTCGGGCTCTGGCAAATGGGAAGAGAGCGGTGGCGACGCCTCAAAGTTTGGCTTAACCAGTGCGGAACTGTTGGAAGCACTGGATTTTATGGATAAGAAGGACATGCGCGACTGCCTGCGCTTGATCCATTTCCATATCGGCTCACAAATCACCAAGATCCGTCGTATTCAGACAGCCCTCCGCGAGGCTTCGCAGTTCTATATCCAACTGCACAAGATGGGCTATAATGTTATCAAGCGAGAGTTCTGTGAACTACTCTATTCAGGAGTATGTGAACGACTGTATCTACACCTTCGTCGATGCAGCCAACAAGAATAACCTCCCCCACCCAAATATCATCACTGAGAGCGGACGTTCACTGGCTGCCCATCACTCCGTATTAGTAATCGATGTGCTGGAAACAGCCTCGCTGCCCGAAATGCCTGAGGAATTCGAGCCCGACGAGAATTCTCATCAGTTGGTGAAGGATCTCTATGAAATCTGGGATAACCTGTCGCCACGCAACGTATTAGAGGACTGGCACGATGCAGAGCAGATCCGTGAAGAGGTGCTCGACTTGTTCTCGCATGGTATCGTCGATCTGAGAACTCGTGCAGAGGTAGAGGCTATGTACTGGAGTGTCTGCCATGAGATTCATGCGTTGGCAAAAAGTCTGAAACATATCCCTGAAGAACTGATGAAGATTGACAAACTCTTGGCCGACAAGTATTTCTGCAACTTCTCACTCTTCCAGAGTCTCAGCGACTCGTGGGCCATCGACCAAGTATTCCCCATCATGCCCATCCAGCGACTTGACGAGCGTCCCACACGCAATGCCACTATTCAGGATATTACCTGCGACAGTGATGGTAAAATCGCCAATTTCACTACCAATCTCCATAACACACATTCACTGCCCGTTCATCCATTAAAGAAAAATGAGCCTTACTACCTTGGAGTATTCCTTGTAGGTGCCTATCAGGAAATCTTGGGTGACATGCACAACCTTTTCGGCGACACGAATGCGGTGCATATCTCTGAGAAAGACGGTACTTATCATATCGACCAGATAATCGATGGTGAGACAGTTGAAGAGGTGCTTGAATACGTGCAATACAACCCCAAGAAACTTGTACGCCAACTGGAAGTCTGGGTGGCAAAGAGTGTCAAGCAGGGTAAGATCACCCTTGAGGAAGGAAAGGAATTCCTGAGCAACTATCGTTCAGGGCTTTACGGTTATACCTATCTGGAATAATGAAAGAAAAACTGACAATCGTCAAAGTGGGCGGCGCCATCGTCGAGGACGAGGCCCAGCTCACTCAGCTCCTCAAAGACTTCAGTGCTATTGAGGGCAATAAGGTATTAGTACATGGTGGTGGTCGGCGCGCCACACAAATAGCTGCCAGCCTCGGTATCGAGTCAAAGATGGTAAACGGCCGTCGTATCACCGATGCCGATATGCTCAATGTGGTAACGATGGTCTATGGCGGGCTTGTCAACAAGAACCTTATAGCGCGCTTGCAGGCCAATGGTGTTAACGCCCTTGGGCTGACAGGTGCAGACATGGACGTTATTCGCTCTCACAAGCGCCCTCTCAAAGATGGTATTGATTTTGGCTTCGTGGGCGATGTCGATCAAGTCAACGGCGCCCTACTCTGTCAACTGATAAAAACTGGCATTACCCCCGTGATGGCTCCGCTGACTCACGACGGGCAAGGAAATATCCTCAATACCAATGCAGATACTATCGCTAGTGAAACGGCAAAGGCTCTGGCGCCCTATTATGACGTGACACTGATCTTCTCTTTTGAAAAGAAAGGTGTACTACGAAATCCTGATGACGACGACTCTGTGATACCAGTCATCACGCATGCGGACTTTATTAAATATAAAGCAGACGGTACCATCAGCGGAGGAATGCTCCCTAAGATAGAAAATGCTTTCTCGGCTATTAATGCCGGCGTGGGACAGGTCATTATCACCCTCGCCACAGCTATCGATGGCAACCACGGTACAGTCATCAAATAAAAAAGGCGAAAATTTTTCGCCTATTTTTGTAACTTTCCCTTCACTCAATCGTCATAACATTTAGAGAGGATGAAAAAAATCAGTTTCCGCAACGATATTCTGCCGCTGAAGAACGAACTCTACCGGCTAGCTCTTCGCATCACTCTCAATCCAGCAGAGGCAGAGGATGTCGTACAGGAGACCATGATTAAAGTCTGGAACAGGCGAGACCAATGGGACGAGATTGATTCGATAGAAGCCTTCTGCCTGACCATCTGTCGGAATCTGTCGCTCGACAAGATGAAGAAGATGACAAACCTGAGTCAGAGCCTGAGCGAGGGAGAGCACGATACTCCCGACCACAGCTACTCATCCAATCCTGAGGAACAGGCTGTACAGCAAGATCGCATCACGTTAGTACGCCGCCTCATCAGTGAATTGCCCGAGAAACAGCGAAGCGTCATGCAGCTGAGAGATTTCGAAGGCAAGAGTTACAAGGAGATAGCAGACATCATGGCCATCAGTGAGGAGCAGGTAAAGGTAAACATCTTCAGAGCCCGCCAGGCCATCCGACAAAGATTTATTGAAATAGAGAAATATGGATTATAAATACATCGAACAACTCATTGAGCGCTATTGGGCGTGTGAGACCACGCTTCAGGAAGAGGCCATTCTGCGTGCTTTCTTCAGCCAGCCCGACGTTCCCGAAGTTCTTCGGAAATATCAGGCATTGTTCTCTTGTGAGCTACAGAAAGAGGAGCCGTTGGGTGATGACTTCGATGCACGTATGCTCGAGCAGATCGGTCTGACCTCAAAGGCCAAGACTGTCACGCTGAAGAGTAGGCTGATGCCGCTGTTCAGAGCAGCAGCTATTGTGGCCATCGTTCTCACGCTGGGCAATGCTGCTCAGGCGCCATGGGAATGGGGCTGGGATGATCCGAAAGATGCTTACGCCAAATTCCATAAGGAGAAGGGCGACTCTGTAAACGTGTTAAGCACTATACAGGCTGAGAACGTGACCGACAGCATCAAAGCCAAGGAGACGACAATGGAGAATCCCACCATTTTGGAGTAGATTTTTTTCTATGCTTTCTTTATAAATAATCTTTTAAAACAGATGGAAGCTGTGAAGTTTCCCGTTCTCTCAAATTTTCATAAATACTAACGAAGAAGGAAAGGGCTGCACCGAGACATCGGGCAGCCCACTTCATTTATTCTAGAGTCTATGCTATTTCTTCAACCGTAAGTTCAACTGGAACAAGGCCGGCAGGAAGATGCACAACGAGAATCCCAAAGCCATCAGTACCGTACGCTGCGTACCAAAGAGATCAAGCAATGTGATATCAGGATTAGAATAGACATTATACAACACATAAGCAACCGTATTGTTCACCCAGTGGAAAACCACGCCAGGCACAATACTGTCTGTACGGTAATACATCCAGCCCAGCAGCAATCCAACCAAGAAAGCATGAGGCATCTGGGCTGGATTCATGTGGATCAAAGCGAAGAGCAAAGCCGAAATAACGATACCCACCCAGGGATTACTCTTCCATCGGAGCAATGCCCGCAAGACAGCACCTCGAAACACCAGTTCTTCTGCTAATGGCGCCAGCAATCCAACAACAAAATACCCCCAGCGGTCTTTCAGAACCATATCAAATTCCGCCTCTGCCAGATTAGGTAATTCAGGCATCTGCTCCTGTAGCCATACAGAGGGGATGAGCGCACCTAAAGCAGCCAGCACACACCAGCAAAGTACGGCCCAAGGACGCGTCCTGACCCAATGACGCGACACCTCTGCCCATTTTGTACCCAGAAACAGTGCCATCACAAAAACACTGAACAGCATCATCGTGATGATGAGTCCCAAGGCACCCATCTGTGCCCCTTCACCATAAATCAGCATCCAAGCGCCCTTTACCATGAAACCAGCTATCACCTGGATAGCCAGAAAAACGATTGTATAAATAATGGCATTCTTCATGATCCGTTACTATTTTAAGAGATTTATCACTTGATTCCTGTCCTCATGCAACTGAGCAGCCAGCGCTTCTGGAGAGTCGAACTTCCGTTCCTCGCGAAGCCGTTTCTCAAATGCCACCTGTAAGGTCTGACCATAAAGATCACCGTTGAAATCGAGAATGTTCACCTCTAATGTCTGACAATGACCACCGAAAGTGGGGCGATGACCAATGTTCATCATGGCAGCCCTTGGCTTCTGTTCATCCTCAAGTGTGGCCCAAACAGCATAAACGCCTGGCGCTGGTATAAGCTTATCGGCAGTCTCTGGCTCCAGATTAGCGGTAGGATATCCCAACTGGTGCCCGATATGCTCGCCTGGCATCACTTTGCCCCGCAATTCGTAGCGACGTGTCAAGTAATGGGGCATAAGATCTACCCGACCTTCCTTGACCAGCAAGTCACGGATGACTGATGAGCTGACAGCCCGACCGCCGCCTTCCATCAGTTCCACATCACCACGCCATACACGGATACCCAACTGTTCGCCATATCTCACATAATCCTCGAAACCTTCATCACGACTTCCACCATCACGAAGCGACACTTTCGCACGACGCCCGAAACGGTTGTCATAGCCCGTGAATAGCACCTTCACGTTCAGTTGTTCAACCAATACCTGCTGCATGAAATCATAGGCTGACAACGATGCCAATTCGCGAGTGAATGGTAATACCACCAGCTGATCTACACCCAACATAGCAATGATAGCCTCTTTCTCCTCAAGGGTTGTCAGCATCTGAGGGCGAAAAGAAGGGTCAAGCACCTGTCGCGGTGAACGATCAAAGGTGATGACAGTCGAAGCCAATCCCTGCTGCCTGGCTGTCTCCAACACTTTCCCTATGACCAGCTGATGACCGAGATGAACACCATCGAAAACCCCGATGGTAGCAACACTGCCGGGACAACTTTTGACGGTCTGATTTAAGCAAATTGTCTTCATGAGAGCGCAAAGTTAAACATTTTTGCTTATTTCCACAAAAAAAATTTGGATAATTAATAATTTTCTTGTAACTTTGCATCCCAAATCCCGGACTTGTAGCTCAGTTGGTTAGAGCAACAGACTCATAATCTGGAGGTCCCAGGTTCAAGCCCTGGCTGGTCCACCACTTTTTTAGCCAACCATTTTATGAAAAAGAAGGACTTGATAAAATGTGTGGTTGCTGCAATTCTGTGTTTGGCAGCAACAAGTTGTTCTAAAGACTCTGGTTCAACTCCCGAACAAGAATTTATCGACAATTTTAATGCCTTGGTCATGGGTGGTAAGACGATTGACACCCATCAGGACTGGAATACAGTAGGAAATGTGTCCGTGAAGATCAGTGTTGATTTCGGCAATGAGAAAGACTATACGGTCTATATCCTTCAGACGCCTCCACTTTTGGGCGACAAAGGCGTCTATCTCGGGATGGCTAAGATCAAGTCGGGAGCATCGAAGACAATCAGCATCCCTAAGCCAGCAAACTGCGGACTGCTTTATGCGGCTTGTTTCGAAAGCGGAGGCCATGCAGACTGCAAGCCTTTCCCTGTCACAGCCGAAAATGCGGAAGTTGTCTTCAACAGCAAAAGTCCTTCACAGACAACCACATACGACGGAACCACTGGCAATCGTTGGAGTGTCGTAGCTCCAGAACTGCCCGACCTCTCGCCTTATACCGAAGGTTCGCTGGTGGAAGCAACAGATCAAGACATAGAGTTCTCTGATGAGACACCAGTCCACTTTAAGGTCAGCAAAAATTTTACAGGTTCTATCCCATGCCTGGCTGAATATAAGCAGAAGTCTGTGTATGTAACTTCTACGTGGCAACTCAATGAAGATCAGCGTGTAGCCAAAGGTAATGTGATTGTAGTGGGTAATGGCGGAAAATTGGTCATTCCCAGAAACCGTTCTCTAAGCTCAGGTCCTCAGACGGATGAAGCCCCAGGACTAATCATTGTGCTTGAAGGTGGAGAGATCAGTGGCGAAGGCAACATCTCTATCACGACTGCCGATGGCGCCTATTGCTACAATGCAGGTAATATCATTACAAAGAATATACAGCTCAATGGCGGTTCGCTCTATAACGAAGGCACCATCAATGAAGGCAGCACCATCAACGGTGTCGCAAACGGCACCAAGCCCAACCTGTTTGTCAATACTGGCGACATCAGCTTGACAGAGATTACCGGCGACAATATTGCTATCGAGAATGGCGGCTATATCAAGATACTGAAGGAGATCGTGCTGAGCAGCAGTTCGAAGATGGACGACGGCAGCCAATTAGACTGTACCAAGCTGACACTCAACGGCAATCAAGACGGCAGCGCGACGCTCTATATGGGCAATGCAGCCTATCTGAACTGCCTGAACAGCATCAGCATCGACCACTTCGGCGTATGGGGTCCTGCCGGCGACGGTTTCAAAGCCAATGCCATCCTGAAGGTGAACGGCTGCAGCCAGTGCAACTCGGCTGGAGGCAAGCCCGGCTGTTATCTGCTCGATCATGTAGAACTTATCCTCCCCTCAAGTTTCCCCACTATTTACGATAATGGCGCCATCAACGTATGGGACAGCGAGATCAAGGGAATCGGCATCGGTACTTTACAGCCCAGCTTCTCTGGCTATAATAACCTCTGCATGTTCTATCAATGGCTGAATGGCTATGACGGCAGGATTATCAATCCCAGCAATTACATCTGGGCCCAGAGCGGCAATAAGTATAACTTCACATGGGACAGCAGCATAAGCCCCTGTGCCGATGGAATAGAGAGCAGTCGTCAGACCTGTACTTACAGCATCGCACCATCGTATTCAGACGGTGACAATCGGTTCCTGACTGCTAAGACGGGCGACCTTCCCAACCAGGGGAGCATATTCTATGCTTTCGAGATTCTGGAAAGCAACACGAAAGACTTCGACTACAACGACATCGTGCTGCGTGTGAATGTACCTACCGACAACGGCGACGGCACATACACGTCGGCTATTCAGGTGATGTGTGTTGGCAATACCCACAAGACCAGCGTCTATTACAACGGTCAGCAGCTTGGCGAGGAAGTGCATAGCGCCATGGGTATTGACCCCAAAAAGACGGGCAATGCCTCTACAGTCGATTTGGCCTTCCGAAAACTGGGTGACATCACCTTCAACAGCAGTGACTTCAAGCTGGATCAGCTGAACTTCACCGTGAAGACAGAGGATGACAAAGGTGACATCAAGGAGATGAAACAACCAGCCACACTTGGCGAGGCTCCCTTATACCTTATTATAAATGGCGATGCAAGTTTCAAATGGTACTGGCCGAAAGAGGGCATGAACATCGGTGTAGCCTATCCGCAGTTTAGCACTTGGGGCGCAAACGTTCAGAGCGCCATCGACTGGTACGACAGCGCCAACGCTACAAGCAGCAAGGTAGTAAGTTACTAATTAAACCTGAACACTCTCGTCTCTGAAGGGAACAAATACCAGTCGAGTGCCTTCGTCTGGTCCATAGCCCAGTGTCCGAAAGAGTGGCCCATGGTCTGGTAAGCGCCGAAAGTCGCCTTTTTCATCAGGAAGCCCATGTTCACACCCTCAAGCGGCCAGCAGAAGTTGCTTGACGGAACGGACAAAGCCCACGGCAGGCCTCTAACAGGCGATGTCGGATAAGGATTGAGCACTTGGGCACTGCGATGGATATAGGTATGAACCTCGAAGAATCCACCATTATACTCCTCAATGATAAACGGATCTATCTTGTCCATCGAGAGATTATTCAGATCTGAAGCATTCTTAAAGGTCACGACATAGGAAATCTTACGCGGCACCATCATCTGATAGTCGCCACCAGAACTATTGGCCACGTTATACTTCTTGCGAGTCATCACACCATAATTCTCGTCAAGCAGGTCGCCAGTAGCCCAGTGGGCATCCACGAAGAGATTGATCACCGCCTCATTATTGCGACCTCTCAGGAATACCGACTTATCTTTCAGCACAACCAGCATCTGGTCTGCGATCTCCTTACCGTTAGCCGACTTGTTGAACGAGAGATCGTCAACAGTCTTCACCGACTCAATATCGTCATACTTATAGTCTATCAGTCGTATGCAGGCAGCCAACTGCTTCATTCCGCCGACAGCAGCCAGCTGGACATCGAATCGCATTTCCTTCTCGCCTGTCCGTTTCTGGGCGATACGCACCACCACGTCATTGTAGTCATAGTCGCCAGGCTGAGGATACTCCTCCTCAAAGCAGTAAGTAAACTGCTGAGGCTGAGGTTCATAGGATATCTTCTCGTGATCGACGATCACTTCATCAAAATTGATGATCGAAGTCGTAGCCGGCGCAAACGAAGAAATCGTGTAATAGCCCTCTTCATCCACCGCTGCCACATAAAGCGTAGATACAATCTTGGGGTATGAAATGCTCATGGTGACCCTATCGCCCGAAGAAGCAAATGCCTCGCCGACAATCTCTGCATCACCTTCCTCGCGCGGATTAGCCGTCAGAACCTGTATCCTCTCCACATTCTCAATTTCAGGCACATTGACTATCAGCACCTTTGAAGCATTCAGAATCCAGTCGTGATTAGGATCGATGGTATCCACAGGCGACAGACTGTCTATGATTTCCTGATATTTTTCCTGATCGAAAACATTTCGGCTACACGACAGGTTTACAGTTGTCACAGCACAAATAAAAACTATTATCAACCATTTAACATGTTTCATACCCACATAGTTTTATATTAGAATTGGGCCAAAATTACAAAAATAATTGCACACATGCATCACAAAATGCAATATTTTACAGATTTTAACAGTAAAATCGATACAAGTTACCGTTTTTTTAATTAATTTTGCACCGGAATCGATTAAAATCAATTAGTTACGTAACAACCTATTAAAATTTGTTTGCAATGAAGAAGTATTTAATTAATGGTGCTTTAGCCCTGATTGTTGGCTTTACATACACCAGCTGCAAAAACAATGATGTTGACTATGTGCCCATAGCTCAACAGAAGACACAAGCATACGCTGAGGCTTTCAAGGAGATGATCGGTGGTGAGGTCGATCCTAACCAGAACTGGGGTTTTGAGACGATCACTATCTCGGAGGAGGAACTTGCTGCTGCAAGAGCTGCTGTTCGTGCAGGTTCGCGTGCAGGAACCCGCGCGGGAGAGCCAGAGGTGGTAAAAAAAGATGTATGGACAAATTTCCCTGATAAACTTGATGGAAATACTGTTCCACCAGATGTAACAACTAAGGAGGCTGATTACGTTTATAAATGGTTCCAAAATAATCCTGGACTAACAATCGAAGGTCGCCCATGGTCTAATTTCTTTCTTCAGCAGGTATATGGAACTATGAACTTGCAGAAGAAAGGTATTTGGCATCGTCATGATATTAACCCTCAGCCCAATGGCAGAGATTGGGAAGAAGAATTTCAAGATAAAGGAGGCATGGATTATTTGACTGTAGGTGATGGTACTACCATGACTCATGTCAACGATTTCAATGCAGAATCGGGTGGCCCGTGGAACATTGTATATATGAAAAATAGCTCTGCATTACAATTTGGATATCACAGTACCTGGGACAATAGCGAACGCCAGCGTTTCAAATTAGCAGAGATTGAGGTTCCCGGATCTTGTTTTACTGATGGTGTAGCCCGCAAAGGATGGTATGTAGGATTGTCTTTACTTGCCGAGAAATATGATAACGGCAAAAAGGTTCTTGGTGAGCAACGTAAAGATTATGGCGATGACTGGATTCTGAAAGTTGTTCCTGGTGAGGGTGAAACAGAAATCACCAATGTCGGTGGTGGAGAAACTACTGATACTGAGACTATTACCAATGCAAAATACGAGCGTAAGAAGTTAATGCTTCAGGGACGTGTATTCTGCGAGGATCTTGCCAAAGCCACACGTGCAGATATCGATTTCAACGACATCGTGTTCGACGCAAGAATCTGGAAAGTTTCTGAGTTTACCAAGACAAATGGTGTTGATAACAATGATGACAATTTCCTCAGATATGAGGCTGAAATATGTCTGTTGGCCGCTGGTGGAACCATTCCCGCCAATGTTGCAAATCAAGATGTACACGACCTCTTTGGCGTTGGCCTTACAACGATGGTCAATACTGTAGATGGCAATTCTAATGTCACCATCACATGGGGTAACTCCGATACGACGAGACCTGTCAAGAATATCACTTTCAACATGACGGAACTCATTACAAACAATAATGGTGAAATTTCGCTCGATCTCATCCCCATCGAAGTAATGTGGACAACAAGCGATACTAACGATGCCGGCATTGGTCAAATGAAATCTGTTGGTCGCCTTGGTGCTAACGTTGGTGATGTACCTTATAAATTCTGTGCACCTATCGGCACCCCATGGGCAAGTGAGCGTAACCCCATTGTCGAAGTATATAGCGGATTTGCAGATTGGGCAAAAGGTGGAAGCGAACCAAATTGGGAAAATGGCACAAACCTGCGATATAACAATTGTCCAAATGGACTTTCTACGGATAGCAAATATGTAATTGGTTATACTGAAGAGAAGCAAATTTCTAGTACAAGCACAACTACAACGGAAATAGAAACCGTTTTATGGCAGGGAAGCCGTGCGATGGAATATAGTGCAGGCGGAAATAATGGCAAATATGCTATGGTTTTCAACTCTAAAGACATCAAAGTTGGCGACAAGCTGCGAATCTATGGCACAAAATCTACCGGAGATGCTACTTTGGTATTGAAGAACAATGAAAACGGCTGGCAAGATATCGTAAGTATCAATCTGTCTGATCTCAACAATTACAAAGAGATTGACGTGACTGAAGGTATGGTGAACGCAATGACATCTACTACCGTTAACTCATGGGGACGCGGCTGCAGTATCACCAAGATTACCAGATGGCGTAAAACAGTAACGACGAATTAAACAGTTAATTATAATATTCATTGCAAAATTTGAAAGGGCGTCTGCGTGAGCAGATGCCCTTTTTTAGGTTTTTGAACGCAAAGGCCGAATACCTAACATCCGAAATACGCATCATCCTTATTTTCAATGGCTTACATACAAAAAGCATCGTCGGATACCTAACATAATACCTAACATTATCCTAACATAAAGGTAACATATAAGGTAATATGAAGACATCCATCTCAGACTGCTCCATGTTAGGTTTCGTGTTAGGTTTCATGTTAGGTATTTGTTAGGTATTATGTTACCTATTTAGGGGACTCAAAACGCTTGAAACGCCTATCTACAGGGCATTTTAGAGAAAATCATGTTAGGTATTGCAATAATGACTACATATTATTCAATAAGGCATGATTAATCGTTCATACAGGTTCCTTACCAACAAATAGTCCCACACTGGGAATAACTTGTTCCCACCTTGGAAATGAATTGGTCCCATACTAGGGAATAAAAATCGCCAACTTTGCAAATTTTATCATTTTCTTGACGAATTTTGCCATTGCTCTAACATTAACATTCCAATTAACATTTTTTAGGTGTTATATACTTGCAACCACAATAAATATTTAGTATCTTTGCACCACTTTAACTGAATGAAAAGATTTATATCAATTTATTAACATTAAAATTTTTAAACCATTATGAAGAAGTATTTGATGAGTGGAATTGCAGCTATTGCTGTTTGTGCTGCATTTACCAGTTGCTCGAAAAACAGTGATGTGTATCAAGGTCCACAACCTGAAGCACCAAAAACAGAAGTACAGAAGTATGAGGAAGCTTTCACTAAAGCATTTGGAACAGTTGGCTCTAACGTCGATTGGGGTTTTGGTAGTGCAAAGGCAAGCACACGTTCTGTGATAAAGACAGACATGACGAACTATCCTAAAACAGGAAACCCTGCTCCTATTACAGCAAAAGAGGCTGCATATGTTACAAAATGGTTCCAAGAGAATCCCGGTTTGAGTGAGGTTGGTAAAGATTGGACCAATTTCTATGTCCAGTTTGTTTCTGGTGATCAAACTAACAAAAAGGGCATATGGCATCGCCATGATATAAACCCACAGCCAGAAGGTAGAGATTGGGATGAAGATTTTACTGATAATGGCGGAATGGACAAATTGCATGTAGGTGCAACTCGAGACCAAAATGCTACTGACCACATCTTAGATTTTAATGCTAAAACGGGTGGTCCATGGAGCGTGGCATATGTTCAAAATGGCTCTGCATTGCAATGGGGTTATCATTCTTCTTGGGGTGAAGACAATAAGGCACCTAATGGTGATGGCTATTATTGGTATTTCAAGATGGCAGACATCGAAGTTCCTGGAGATTGCTTCGAAGATGGTGTAGCCAGAACTGGTTGCTATGTAGGTTTATCTCTTTATGGAGCAAAATGGGACAATGGAGAAAAGATTCTTGGTTATCAGCGTTTACAGTATGCTGAGGACTGGATTCTCAAAATCACCAATGACACGAAACCGTTCTATCGTGTAATTGCTGAGGACCTGAATGCTTCTGAAAAGTCTGACTTCGACTTCAATGATGTTGTATTCGACGTCGTTAAGGCAGAAAATAACAAGACCACTCTGAAACTTATTGCTTGCGGTGGTATTTACAAGTTGACCGTAGGTGGTGTCGAGGTTCACGGTGTATTTGGTGAAGCTGCTAAAGCTGACGGTACATATCCAATGATTAATACTGGTAAAGGACCAAAGTATGAGCCCAAGGAATTCCAGATTGATGGTGAATATAAGACTCCTGCTGAGATTAAGGATATCAAAATCATCGTCTACAAGCCTGGCAATGAGAATGGTATAGAGTTGACAGCTAACACAGGTAAGCCAGCATGTAAGATTCTCGTTGATGATGCATTCAACGTCATTCCTGAGAACAAGGACATCTCAAATGAATACGGTAATTTCACAAATTACGTACAAGGTAAATTTGATGGTGATTTCTGGTGGAAAAAGAATTAATAACACATCAAATACTTAAAATGCTAAATTAATGGAGGGGCTTCTGCGCGAGCAGAGGCCTCTTTTTTGTGCCCATACAGCGTTTTAGCGGATATTGGTAAAAAAAAAGCCAAAAAGTTGGAGAGTTAAAAGAATTTTGCTAACTTTGCAGAGATTTGATAATTACAAACGTATAAGATACGTGGAAGAATGATGAAGAGACATTTGATGATAGGAACAGCCGCCATTGTTCTCAGCGGCTTGTTCACCAACTGCTCCCACGACATGGACTCTGGTAGCGGCGATGTAGAGAAAAGCATCCAAGAGAAATACGAGGATGCCTTCAAGACGCGTTTTGGCACTCCCGCATCGACTCAGGCGTGGGGCTTTTCCGATAAAGTCGGCACTAGAGGACAGACCAATCCTCAGCGCTCAGATATAGACTGCCCATACGACGACGCTTGGATGGCAGAGTATCTGAAAACTGCTAAGGAGCCTGCAAGTCTCAACACATATGACGATGTTGATAATCGCTATTTTGTTGAAGAACAAGATAGCATGAAAGTGGTTATTAAGGAAGAAGAGATCATTCCGCCAGTCATGCCAGAATATACCTGGGGTGAAAAAGTAAACTTCATTATTGAAAATCCTGATTACAAACCGACCTCTGATGAAACCTCGAGCTCAACGGATGAAACTGTAGTCACCAAGGAAGACCTGGATTTTTATGACGAGAATTGTCGCCCAGTCGTAGAGTTTGAGTTTAAAGATAAAGATAAGGAAGACTACGCCGAGGTGGACTCTTTTATCAACATCTTCCTGAATGCTTACGAGAAGATTCAGGCAGACGAGACGCGTAAAGACTGGCTGACTGTGACGACAGAACCTGTATTGACAGACACCATACCTGAAGAAGCCTACTGGCAAGAGTATATACCTGCCCATTGGGTGGAAGACGAGGACTTTGTACTGAACTTCAAGATTACCAAAGATTACAAAGGAACAATTGCAGTAGCTTCAACCGATGGCTATGAGTCAGAAGGCGACAATTATACCAATGTAAAGAAAGATCCATATTATGCACGTACCATTCTTGTGAAAGGAGCTACTTGGACGGTAGATGCCGCCCAGAAGATTGGCAGTGGAGGAATCGTTATCATAGGCGACGGAGGCGTGCTCGATGTCAGTGCCGACTGCATAATAAGCTTTGCTGAACATGCACGAATCGTGGTCTTAAAGGGCGGAAAGGTGCAAGGCAACGGATGGGTCTATGTCAACAACGGCAATAATCCTAACGAAGAGAACTATAATGCAGGCAACATCAACGTACGCAAGTTCACCATCAATTACGGTAATCTCTATAATTATGGGAACTTCCACGCAAGCGTCTATGCTACTGGTACAAAGGAGAACTGTTTCTATAACAACGGCATTGCCATCGTTGACGCTACATCTGAAGACGGATACTCTCTCTCTGCAAATGCGAAAATCGTGAATGCCTGCCAATGGTGGTGCAAGGGTGATATGAGAGCCCACAACCTGGAGATGGCCAGTGGTTCATATATGTTTGTCGAAGGCGAACTGACGATGAGCAACTTTACTGCCGGTGCCATAGGCGACGATGCCTATGTGGGTATGGCAGCCAATTCATTCATAGAATGCGGCTCGCTGAACAACGATAATGCTAACTGGACTGGCCCCAAAGAGGGCTATGCAGTAGTGAAAACGGGGCAACTGTCGAGTCTGAAATGGAAGGGCGATTTCGGCTATCCTCTTGATTATGGATACTTTGAGAACAATATCTATATGGAGCTCGGTGACGGCACCAACGATCCTGGAGGCGATGGTAACCATCAGAACGACAACGAAGAGGCCTACCCTTACAGAGCTGGCTGGAAATTTGAGCATATCCTTGCCAATGGACTTAACAATGGTACCATTATACGCGGCAACGGAAACGTAAGGCTTATAGAGGCTGGAGACACAGAAATCATACCTGCCGACGACGATTTCGAACTGGGTGTTAAAGGCTGCACACCTGGCTATAAGGGTGATTTATCGGAAGCACCTGTAGATCCAGGTGAGGATGAAGATAAGAATTATGAGGCCATCCGCGTGATAGCAGAAGACTTGAACGTCAGCACTAACAGCCAGACCAAGTTTGACTTTAACGGTGTTGTATTCGACGTAAGACGCTATACATCTGGCGAAAAACAAGGTACGGTAGAGATTGTGCTACGAGCTGCTGGCACAACCCAAGAGCTGTATGTTGACGGTAAAGAGGTTCATGAGGCTTTTGGAGAAAATACCAGAACGATGGTGAATGTAAATGCAGAAGCCAAAGGACTGAGAGGCGTCACAAAGGATCCCGTCATTTTCACTCCCTCAAACTATAGTGGCTCTACGATTCGCGAGATTGCAGCCAGCATCAAAGTGAATATCGTCAAAGACGGCACTCCATATCAGTTGACAGCAAACACAGGTCAAGTAGCCAGCAAAATAGCTGTAGGCGACGACTATCAGTGGTGCGACGAGCAGCAGGACATTGATGCTAAATACAGTAAGACAGACGGAACAAGTCTATTCAAGGAATATGTTCAAGGACGTCTGAATAACGATTGGTACAAAAGCAAATAAACCTACATCAACGTACCTTGGGCTGACGAACAATAACAAATAATTATCGTTCATTGATATAGAAGAAAAGAGCATTTGCTTAGGCAGATGCTCTTTTTCTTTATTTTATTTTGTGTTTTGCCTAATTTGCACTACCTTTGTACCCAATATGGTACTAAATTACATTTGGATTGCGTTTTTCATCATTGCATTCGTTATTGCGCTGGTGAAATTGGTGTTTCTGGGAGACTTCGAGGTCTTCCCAGCCATGATGGATTCGACCTTTTCGACGTCGAAAACAGCCTTTGAGATTTCACTCGGATTAACGGGTGTACTGTCGCTCTGGCTCGGTATTATGAAGATCGGCGAGAAAGGTGGTGTTGTGAACGTGTTAGCACGGATCCTGAGTCCTATCTTCGTGAAGTTGTTCCCCGATATCCCAAAGGGACATCCTGTGACGGGCTCTATCTTCATGAATATCGCTGCCAATATGCTGGGACTCGACAATGCGGCAACACCGCTTGGTCTGAAAGCGATGGAACAGCTACAGGAACTGAACACGAAGAAAGATACTGCCTCGAATCCGATGATCATGTTCCTTGTGCTGAACACGAGTGGTCTGACGCTGATTCCCATCTCTATCATGGTGTATCGAGCCCAAATGGGTGCTGCACAACCAACAGATATCTTTATCCCTATTCTGCTGGCCACTTTCTTTTCTACGCTGGCAGGTATTATTTTCACAAGCTTCTACCAGAAGATTAATCTGCTGAACCGCACGATACTGCTGACGTTGGGAGGTGCTGCACTGGTGGTAGCAACCATCATCTGGGGATTCGGACAGATGGACTCTGTGCTGATGAACAAGGTAAGCACCTCGTCTGCGAATATCCTGCTGATGTTGATTATCATCGCATTCATTCTGGCAGGCATAAAGAAAAAGGTGAATGTGTATGATGCCTTTATAGAGGGAGCTAAAGACGGGTTTACCACTGCAGTGAGAATCATTCCCTATCTGGTGGCCATCCTCGTTGCGATTGGTGTCTTCCGCGCCTCTGGAGCGATGGATATGCTTATCGACGGTGTGCGCTGGAGCGTGGAGGCCTGTGGCGGCAACAGTGATTTCGTGGGGGCTTTGCCTACTGCCTTGATGAAGCCTCTCTCTGGTAGCGGTGCTCGTGGTATGATGGTTGATGCGATGACCACCTATGGTGCCGACTCATTCATCGGACGTCTGAGTTGTATCTTCCAAGGCTCAACGGATACCACCTTCTATATTCTGGCCGTTTATTTCGGCAGCGTGGGTGTCGTAAAGACCCGCCATGCCGTAGCCTGCGGTTTACTGGCAGACCTTGCTGGTGTCATCGCAGCCATTGCAATCGCATACCTGTTCTTTGGATAAAGGGAAAAAAGTAAAAGGGGAAAATGGCAAATCTGAAATCATTAGCAAAAGATACTGCGATTTACGGACTGAGTAGTATTGTAGGCAGATTCCTGAATTATCTGCTAGTACCGCTCTATACACACTACATGCCCAAGGACTCGGGCGACTACGGCATCAGCACCAATGTCTATGCCTATGTGGCACTGATTCTGGTGTTGCTGACATTCGGAATGGAGACAACGCTCTTCCGCTTTGCCAACGACGAACGATATAAATCGGATACTGTCTTCTCGACAACAATGGCAGTCGTAGGTTCTCTGACAGCCATGTTCCTGCTGTTTATCTTCGGTTTCATCGGGCCTATAAGTGGCGCACTTGGCTACACAGAGCATCCCGACTATCTGCTGATGATGGCTGTCGTGGTGGCGCTCGATGCCTTACAGGCGATTCCCTTCAGTTATCTGCGATACCAGAAGCGCGCCTTACGCTTCGCCTCGCTGAAGATGCTGTTCATCATCCTGAACATCGGACTTAACCTGCTCTATTTCGTGGTGCTGGGCAAGACAAGCGTGTTTTATGTGTTCTTCATCAATCTGCTCTGCACGGGTTTCATCACGTTCTTCTTCCTGCCAGACCTATTCCGAATCCAATGGAAATTTGACGGTAGTCTGTTGCGCAACATGCTGAACTACTCGTGGCCCATCCTCATACTTGGTATCGCAGGAATACTGAATCAGGTGGCAGACAAGATTATCTTCCCGTTGGTTTATCCTGACGCGACTGATGCCAATGTACAGTTAGGCATCTATGGCTCGTGTGTCAAGATAGCGATGATTATGGCGATGATTACACAAGCCTTCCGATATGCTTATGAGCCTATCGTGTTTGCCAAGAGCAAAGATGCCGATAAGACGGAATACTATGCCGCAGCCATGAAATATTTCCTGATATTCACGTTGCTAGCGTTTCTTTGCGTGGTGGGCTGGATGCCTCTGTTACAGTATATCATCGGTGCCGACTATCGTGAAGGTCTGGGCGTAGTGCCTATCGTGATGGCAGCAGAGATAATGATGGGCGTCTATTTCAACCTCTCATTCTGGTACAAACTCATCGACAAGACCATTTATGGTGCCTGGTTCTCAATAGCCGGATGTGTCGTGCTCTTTGCTGTCAACATCCTGTTGATTCCAAAGTACAGTTACTGGGCATGTGCCTGGGGCGGTGTGGCAGGCTATGGAACAGCGATGGTGCTGAGCTATATCGTAGGCCAGAAGAAGAATCCTATCCCCTACCCGATGAAGGATATTGCCATATATGTCCTCATCACCGCATTCCTTACCGCTCTGATGTATTTGCACGAAGAACGATTCCAACTCGGAATGGCCTCATTGGCTTTCAATACAATGTGTATCGTTCTCTTCGTGGTTTTCATCGTGCGTCGCGACTTCCCGCTGAGTCATCTGCCAGTCATTGGAAGATTTTTCAGAAAATAATCAAAAACTACAGATATGAGAAAGTTAATTCTATTGGTTTTACCATTTTACCTTTTTACTTGTTTACCTCTAAAGGCCGACGAGGGTATGTGGACCCTGTACAATCTGCCTAATGCCGTCTATGAGACGATGAAGCAGGAGAACTATCAACTGCCTTACGGAGCACTTTATCAAGGTGATGATGCTGTGAAGAACTGCGTGGTCAACTTCGGCGGCTACTGCTCTGGCGTCGTGGTGTCTCCAGACGGACTGGTGTTTACCAATCACCATTGCGGCTTCGAGGCTATCCGTTCGCACTCTACTGTGGAACACGATTACATGCTCAATGGCTTCGTGTCGAACTCGTATGAGGAAGAACTGCCCAACAAGGACCTCTTCGTCAGTTTCATGGTAGAACAGAAAGACATCACATCCTATCTGGACTCATTAGGCATCAACCAGATGAGCAACGACAGAAAGTATCAATTCATCGATTCACTCGAGAATGCGATGCTCAAAGAGATTGTGAAGAAAGACTCAACCCTGCGCGTAGAGATCAAACCCTTCTACGAGGGCAATGCCTACTATCTGACAACTTATCGCGACTATCCCGATGTACGCCTGGTGTTTGCCTTGCCTAAGTCGATGGGTAAGTTCGGCGGTGAGACGGACAACTGGATGTGGCCTCGCCAGACCTGTGACTTCAGCGTGTTCCGTATCTACGTCGATCCCAAGACTGGCGGGCCAGCCAAGTATTCGAAGGACAATGTGCCAATGAAACCGAAGAAATGGGCCCCTGTATCGCTGCAAGGCTATGTGCCAGGTTCTTTCTCAATGACCATCGGCTATCCTGGCTCTACGAGCCGCTATCTGTCGAGCTATGGTATCAAGGAGCGCCGTGATGCCCGAAACAAGCCTATGTATCAGACACGTGAGGTGAAACAAGGTGTCATGATCCGTCACATGCGTGCCGATGAGGCTGTGCGCATCAAATATGACTCGAAGTACGCACAGAGTTCAAACTACTGGAAGAACTCTATCGGCATGAACAAATGCATTGATTCCATCGGGCTCATCCAGCAGAAAGCAGCCTTTGAGCAGAAAATCCGCCATTGGCAAGACTCTACAGGCTATCTGATGGGGAAACTCGACTTCGACCTGTTGGAGCGACTCTATCAGAAACGTTTCAATGCTATGCGCGCCCTGACATTCTATAACGAAACCTTCGGGCGCCGAAACACAGACGAGATGACCCGCCGTGCCCTGCGCGTACATAATAGACCTATCATCAACGGCAAGGAAGGCAAGCCCAAGAGCTACTACATCGAGTTCAAGGACAACACTGCTGAGTGGGATTACGATACTGATCGTGAGATTCTGGCAGCTCTGCTGAAACACTATCGTGAGCAGGTAGAGATCAAGTACCAGCCCGACTTCTATAACGTCATTGACCACGACTTCAAGGGCGACTACCAGAAATTCGTGGATCGTCTCTATAAGAAGTCAAAGCTGATGAAGAACGACAAGAAGATCTATATTAACAAACGAGGCTATCATAAAGATCCTGGTGTCATCTATGGACTGAGCCTTATCGATGTACAGGCAGCCATCAGAGCCGACTTGGAATCTACCTATGACTCTATTGATGTTCAGGAGCGCTATCTCTGTGCCGCCAAGCTGCGCATGGAGGAAGATATGCCCAACTACAGCGACGCTAACTTCACCATGCGACTCTCCTATGGTCAGGTAGGTGAATATCTGCTTGGCGGACAGCCTTCAGGCTACTATACAGAGGCCAGCAGCATCGTTGAAAAGATGGAGAAGGGCGAGAAGGGTGTCATCGACTACGAGGCAGAGCCTATCATGAAAGAACTGCTCTCGAAGCCCGACTTCGGCAAATATACTGACAAGACGACGGGCAAGCTGCATCTCTGCTTCCTGACAAACAACGACATCACTGGTGGAAACTCTGGTTCACCAATGTTCAACGGCAAGGGCGAACTAATCGGACTGGCTTTTGACGGAAATTGGGATTCGCTGTCGTCAGATATCTTCTTCGACCGTCAACTGGCCCGTTGTATTGGTGTGGATATCCGCTATGTGCTCTACATGATGGAGAGTTGGGGCAAGGCTGATCGTCTGCTCCGTGAAATCAACGCCAAATAGTTAAAAACAAGTGCCACTTATCATCGCATAAGTGGCACTTATTTCACAATAACCAACCCTTATTACCCCATAACCGTCACTTATCAAGAACTAAAACAATGAGAAGAATCTGCTTTTTCCTTTCACTATTTTTCTGCCTTGGCAGCCAAGCAGCCAACGACAGTAAGACCATCGACCTCAGCGGCACTTGGCAATTTGCGTTAGACCGCCAGAGTCTTGTACATCCTGACTACATCCTGACAGAAACAATCCAACTGCCAGGTACCACCGATACTAATAAGAAGGGGGATTTCACCGCTAAAAGTGAGGAGACCACCCATCTGACTCGCCCTTGGTCATATAAGGGCAGAGCCTGGTATAAGCGCGAGGTCATGATTCCTGCCACCTGGAAAGGGAAAAGCGTATATCTGACGCTGGAGCGCACCAAACCTACGGAAATCTATATTGATGCAAAGTTTGCTGGTAGTTCCAACGATATCTCTACGCCTCAGGTGTTTGAACTTTCAAAGTTCCTCACTCCAGGTAAACACCAGCTCGCCATTATGGTAGATAACGGCAGCGGCGTGCCCGAACAGCTCTATGCCAGTAGTCATGCCTATACAGAAGACACCCAGACCAACTGGAACGGAATCATCGGAAGAATCGAACTTTCTACAGAATTGTGCACAGCAGAGAAACCTAAAGACATCCACCCCAACTTCAAGGATTTCCACATCGAAGGTCAGCACTTCTACGCCAATGGCCACAAGATCTTCCTTCGTGGTAAGCACGATGCCTGCGTCTGGCCACTTACAGGACATGTGGCTATGGATGTCGATTCGTGGAAGGATTATCTCGGCACCTGTGCAGCCTACGGCCTGAACCATGTGCGCTTCCACTCTTGGTGCCCGCCAGAAGCCGCCTTCGTCGCAGCAGACGAACTTGGCATCATCCTGCAGCCAGAACTTCCTTTCTGGGGCGACTTCAATGATAAGGACACCCTGTTGATGCAGTTCCTCCACAAAGAAGGTGAGAATATCCTCCGCACTTATGGACATCACCCCTCTTTCCGGATGTTCGCCCTTGGAAACGAACTATGGGGAAGTATCGGTAAAATGGCTGAATTCATCGAGGATTTCCGAAAGATTGCACCAGATAAAGTATTTACTTTCGGCTCGAATTATTACCTCGGCTATCAGGGCGTTAAGCAAGGAATGGACTATTTCACCACCTGTCGCGTAGGCGGTGAAGGCTGGGGTAACTACGGTACTCATACTCGTGGATCCTTCTCGTTTGCTGATGCTGCAGACGGTGGTATGATTAACCACTTCTACCCCAACACAACGATGAATTTCGATGAGGGATGTGCGCTGGCATTCCCGGAAGGGACTTCACCAGCCAAGGTAGTACCTGTCATCTCACACGAGACAGCCCAATTCCAGACCTATCCCGATTTTGATGAGATCAAGAAATATACAGGCACACTCTATCCTTATAATATGGAGGTGTTCCGCTCTCGTCTGGAGAAAGCCGGTATGCTGGATCAGGCCAAGGATTTCCACATGGCCAGCGGTCTTTGGTCTCTGCAACTCTACAAACAAGATATCGAAATGGACCTACGGACCAAAAACATGGCAGGCTTCCAGCTCCTCGACTTGCAGGACTATCCAGGACAAGGCTCTGCCTATATCGGCATCCTCGATGCATTTATGGATCCGAAGGGACTCTGCACGGAAAGAGAGTGGCGCGAATGGTGCGCCCCTATCGTTCCTCTGCTCATTGCAGATAGATTCTGTTTCACCAATGAAGAAGGCATTCATGCTAAAATCCAGATTGCCAACTACAGCGGCGAGAGTCTGAAAGACCATAAATTGACATGGGCATTAGCCAAGCAGTCTGGAGAAATCATCCTACCTGATGGTGAAGGACTGATAGATGTAGGGGCACTTGACATCGACCTCAGTGCATATCAGAATCCCACACAGCTTCAACTGGCATTAAGCATGGATCAAGAAGATGAGTTCGGGGTACCATATCATAACACCTATGACCTCTGGGTATATCCTGCCAGGAGCGATCTCAGCAAGTTGGAGAAGAAAGTCATCGTGACCAACACGTTGACAGAGAAGATCATCAAGCAACTGGAGAAAGGCAAGAACGTATTGCTGATGCCCGATAGCACAGACCTCTGTGTAGGTGGACTCTTCCAGACAGACTACTGGAACTACCGCATGTTTAAGACTATTTCTGAAAACAACAAGAAGAGTGTCTCGCCTGGTACACTTGGTATCCTGACAGACCCACAGCATCCCATCTTCAAGGAGTTCCCTACAGAGATGCATACCAACTGGCAATGGTTCCCTATTATCAAAGCCAGTCACCCGATGATGCTCGACAACACAGGAAAAGACTATCGTCCCATCGTTCAGGTCATTGATAACATCGAACGAAATCATAAGCTCGGGCTTGTCTTTGAGTTTGCCATAGGAAAGGGGAAACTGCTTGTCTGTATGGCCGATCTGCAGAAAGCCTCAGCTTATCCTGAGGGCCGCGCCTTCTATCGTAGTGTGCTGCAATACATGACTTCTACCGATTTCGCACCCAAGACCAAAATTACGGTGGATGATTTCCAAAAGCTGATGAGCACACCCGTCGTTGAGGGCAAGATTGGTGAACTGAACAACATTTCACCTTATTAATTTAAAGAAAGCCTCGCAATGACGAGGCTTCTTTTATTATAGCAGACGACTGATTTCTTCGATAGAGTCAGCCGTTTTTATATACTGTCGCCAATCCCCTCGGATCATCCCTTTGGCCTGCAGGTCATCGAGCAGGGCGATGAGTGAGTCCCAAAAACCTTTCATATTATAAAGGATGACGAGCTTCTGGTGATAGCCGATAGTAGCCGATGCCGCCACAGTAAACACCTCGTCCAAAGTACCGATACCACCAGGCAAGGCAATAAACACATCGCTCTGGTCCATCATCAACTGCTTACGGTCTGAGAGATTATCACAAGGAATCTCCACATCCACATAATCGCTGATGCGCCCAGACTTCTCAACAATCATCGGCACAACCCCAATCAGACGACCTCCGGCCTGCTTTGAAGCCTTTGCCACACACTCCATCAATCCTTGGTTCACACCACCATACACTATACTATGACCGTTCTCCGCAGCCCACTTTCCTAATTCTTCCGTCAACGTGAAGAACTCAGAATCTATCTGCTCATTAGCAGAACAAAACACACATATTTTCATATTGCTTGCAAAGATACGATTATTTTTTGTATCTTTGTAGCCAAATAACAAAAATCCAATGAAGACATTTGAAGAATTAGGAGTTTGCGAGTCGATACGCAAGGCAATTGAAGAGTTAGGTTTTGTACAGCCAATGCCTGTGCAAGAGGCTGTCATACCATTTCTGCTTGAGAACCAGAATGACGTCATAGCCCTGGCCCAGACGGGTACAGGTAAGACGGCTGCATTCGGTATCCCCCTTTTGGAACGTATAGACACCTCACGTAGAGAGACTCAGGCACTGGTATTGTCACCCACTAGAGAACTCTGTCTGCAGATTGCAGATGACCTGCGCGACTTTGCCAAATATATGGATGGCATACATGTAGAAGCTGTATATGGCGGTGCAGCCATCGAACCACAGATGAGAGCCTTGAAGAAGGGCGTCGAAATCATTGTTGCTACACCAGGACGACTGGTTGACCTCATGCATCGCGGCTTCGCGCACTTAGAGCAGGTAACAAACATCGTGCTCGATGAGGCCGATGAGATGCTGAATATGGGTTTCTCGGATAGCATCAACGAAATCTTTGAATCGCTTTCTGAAGAGCATCACACGCTGATGTTCTCTGCCACCATGAGCAAGGAGGTGGAACGTGTGGCTAAGAAGTATCTGCACGACTATCAGGAAATCGTGGTGGGCAGCCGTAACGAGGGTGCAGAGAATGTGAACCATATCTATTATATGGTAAATGCCAAGGATAAGTATCTGGCGCTGAAGCGCATCGTAGATTACTATCCGCGTATCTTTGCCATCATCTTCTGTCGCACCAAAGTCGAGACACAGGAAATAGCAGACAAACTGATTAAGGACGGCTATAATGCAGAGTCATTACATGGTGACCTGAACCAACAGCAGCGCGACCAGACCATGCAGAAGTTCCGCAATCACCTGACACAATTGCTCGTGGCAACTGATGTTGCAGCACGCGGATTGGATGTGGACGATCTGACACACGTCATCAACTTCGGACTGCCCGATGATATCGAGAACTATACCCATCGCTCAGGACGTACAGGCCGTGCTGGTAAGAAGGGTACGTCTATCTCCATCGTGCATAGTCGAGAGAAATTCAAGATTCGCAATATCGAGAAGGTGATTGGCAAGGAGTTTGTGAAGGCAGAGATTCCATCAGCAGAGGAGATCTGCAAGAAACAGCTCTACAAAGTGATGGACCAGATTGTGAAGACTGATGTCGATGATGAGGAGATTGCCCCCTTCATGCAAGACATCAACCGCTACTTCGAATATATCGATAAGGAAGAACTCATCAAGAAAATCGTCTCGTTGGAGTTTGGCAAGTTCCTGGCCTATTATGCAGAAGCACCAGAGATTGAAGCCGTTGTGCCTGACAGGAAGGAAAAGAAACCCCAAAGCGACAAGCAGAAACTACAGAATAAGGCTCAGAAAGGTTATCGCCGACTGTTTATCAACTTGGGTAAACGCGACGGTTTCTATCCTGGCGAACTGATGCAGACGCTGAATCGCTTTGTTGGTGGACGTCAGGAGGTCGGACATATCGACCTGCTCGATACCATCTCCTATTTTGAGGTTCCTGAGAAGGATGCCAAGAAGGTGATGATACAACTTACCGGTATCCGACATAAAGGCAGGACTGTGCGCTGTAATGATGCGGATAAGCAAGCGGTGAGCGATGTTTACATCAACTCACCCGAGCGTCAGCATCATCGACCGAAGGTCAATGATGCCGACGAGGGCGGAAAGCCTTCAGAAGGCAAGTCTGCCCCAAAGCCTAAGCGTCAGAAGAAAGACAACTGGCGCGAGCTGATGGGCAAAGTGCCTCGCGATCTAAAAGGCGAAGAGCCCGATTTCAGCGAGGAAGGCTGGGCCATGCGCAAGCCACGTAAAAAGAAGAAATAGAGAAGAAAGGTCACGCTTATTGGGCGTGACCTTTTATCTTTATCTGCATCTGATGTTTCTGAACTTCCAACTGCTTGAAGGTTCGACGAGTTCGAATTCTTCAGCCGTATCAGGCAGAGCAGGGAAGATAAGAGCAAAGCGCAATTTCTGATATGGCCAGGGAATTTTTGTTACTACAGGAGCCACCGTTACATTCTCGACGCTTATCAATTTCAACTTATTGCTACCCTTACTCCTGATGTAAGTATCCGACTTGATGTAAAGTTGATCGTCGGGCATGTCGGCCTCGCATTCCAGTTCAACACGAGTTTCAGTGTCCGAACAGCTCACACGTACGATTTTGGTCTGCGTATTATCCTTCTTACCCTTGCTGATGGGGTTTTGCATCGTGAAGCGATAGTGCGAATAATCGGGCAGAATCGTTGTCTTGTTGTTAATCACACTCGGCCCTTCTTCTGTACGTCCCGCTTTCTCGTAAAGGCTGTTGATTTTCAACGTGAGACTCTTCTGATCGGTATAGCCATAGTCGCAGTTCAGTTTAGCAGCCTCTTCGAATTTATCGAGCGCGTTGGCCCACTGCTCTTCCGACTCCAGACTCTTGGCTTCACTATACACTTTCTCAAAAGTAGGCTGATACTGTGCTTTCTCGCGCTCAAAAATCTCCATCGCCTTTTTGTGCTCCGCCGAAGCGATAATTGATCCCAAAATACCTACACCGCCACTAATGGCCTGTGTGGTGTGCCAGGTGTTCCACTGGGCGTTAGTCGTCAAGGCTATTCCAGCCATGAGAACTGTCATCAAAATTTTCTTCATAGTTGTTGCTATTTAATTATATTTGTGTTATTTTGCCATCAGGCTCTCAGCCAACTGCTCCAATTGTGCCTCATCGGCAGCCTTCATGCGAGAGCGGATGGTGACCATCGGCTCTACAATCTCACAGTCCTTCAGACCCTCAATCATCGAGCGCATCACTTTACCCGCCGTTGGCATCCAACTGCCGTTCTCAACGATGCCGAAGCGACGACGCTGGTAGTTCTTAATCTGCAGATGGTAAAGGAAGTCGTGCATCACAGGGAACACACCTGCGTCATAGCTCGATGCAGCCACTACGACAGTAGGATAACGGAAAGCATCCTCGATGACCTCAGCCATATCGTCGCGGCTCAAATCGCTTACAACAATCTTAGCAGCACCTTTTTGGCGAAGTATCTCGCCCAGACGCTCGGCTGCGGCAGCCGTCCCACCGTGAATGCTGGCATAGGCGATGAGTATGCCCTCGCTCTCAGGCTCATACTTGCTCCAAATATCATAGAGCTTCACAGCCTCAGCCAGCGCCTCGCCCTTCAGCACAGGACCATGCAACGGACAGATGGTCTGAACGTCGATAGCAGCCATCTTCTTCACCACGCTCTGCACCTGGGTACCATACTTGCCACAGATATTGAAATAGTACCTGCGAGCCTCGCAAGCCCAGTCGTCTGTCATTCCCGACGTTCCGTCGCCTACCCGTAGCCTTTCGTTGACTAAGGCACCGAACTTTCCAAAACCATCAGCCGAGAAGAGCACCTTATCCTTGGTGTCGTAGCTCATAATGACCTCTGGCCAATGCACCATAGCCGCTGAAATAAACTGTAACGTATGCTGACCAAGCTGGAGCTTATCACCCTCCTTGACGGTCATGACACGGCCCTCGAAGTTGAGGCCTTCAAAGAAGTTAGGCAACATCTTCACAGCCTGGGCACTACATACGAGCTGCAGACCAGGATAGGTCTCCAGCATCTCTGCAATGAGCGCAGCGTGGTCGGGCTCCATATGGTGAGCCACCAGATAGTCGGGCTGGCGACCGTTGAGGGCTGCCTTCAAGTTTGCCTTCCACTCCTCGCCCTTGCGACGGTCGGCAGTATCCAACACCGCAATCTTCTCATCGTCGATGAGATAGGAATTATAACTCATGCCCTCAGGCACCACATACTGACTTTCAAACAGGTCGATGTCAAGATCATCAACACCGATGTACTTAATGGTTTCACTAATCATATTCATTGTTCTTACTTATTCTTTTCCTTTTCCACCAGACTTGCCTCCCACTCGTGTTTCTTCTGATTGGCAAAGGCTGGATCTATACTATTATGAATGCTCTGGCACACATTGGCAGAGAACTGCTGGGCCTCAGCAATGACCTGATCCCATTGTTGCTCTGCCATACCAGCAACGATCTGGTCGCGCGTGATGCCATACTTGATCAGTCCGTAGATGAAACCAGCATTAAAGTTATCACCTGCTCCAATGGTGCTGACGGTCTCCGTCTTCATAACAGGATACTGCTTACTCAGTCCACCAGCAGAGCGCATCTCTACAGCACTGCCACCTTGAGTATAGATAAAGTTCTTGCAATAGAAAGAGATTTGCGAACGATACACGGTATCAGCATCTTTCTTATTGAACATCACCTCAAAGTCTTCATGACTGCCACGTACGATATCGGCAAACTCCAGATTTTCAAGGATATTCGGTGTCACCTTCATCACCTCGTTACGATGGGAGGAACGGAAATTCACGTCATAATACAGGATGGCTCCCTTACTGCGGGCATATTCCAAGAAAGCAAACATCTGAGGACGGATGACTGGGTTGACAGCATAGAAGGAACCAAACATCACGATGTCGTCTTGCTGGATTTCCGGGAAGATGAAGTCAAGTTTGTCATGAGGATGATCCTTGTAGAAGATATACTCCGCATCGTTGTTTTCATTCAGGAATGCCAAAGACACTGGCGACTTTGACTCTGGATAAACATTGATATGGCTGGCATCCACATGATTCTCTTCCAGAAACTGGATGATACGCTTGCCCACACGGTCATGACCCGTCTCACTGATAAATGTAGCATTGATGCCTGCACGACCTAAAGAAATCAGGCCGTTAAACATCGAGCCGCCTGGCACAGCACCAACGGGCTGGTCGTTCTTGAAAATGATATCGAGAATTGTCTCGCCTATTCCTATTACTTTACGCATACTCTTTATACTTATGGGTGCAAAGATACTCAAAATCATTTAATTTATCGTTGAAACACCAAAAAAATTGTAACTTTGCAGCTGAAATGACAAAATATAACACATATACGTTCGATAACGGACTCCGTGTCATCCATCTGCCATCAGTCTCGCAGGTGGTCTATTGTGGCTATGACATCGCTGCTGGCACTCGCGACGAGATGCCTGGCGAAGAAGGACTGGCCCATTTCTGTGAACACATGACCTTCAAAGGAACAGCCCGACGCCATGCCCTGCAGATTATCAACGCTCTGGAGGGTGTGGGCGGCGAACTGAATGCTTTCACTAACAAAGAAGATACCTGCTACTATGCAGCCATCTCGAAGGAACACTTTGCGCAAGCTGTCGATGTGTTGACAGACATCGTGTTCCACAGCCGCTATCCCCAGACTGAGATAGACAAAGAGGTGGAGGTTATATGCGATGAGATCGAGAGTTATAACGATTCGCCAGCCGAATTGATCTATGACGAGTTCGAGAACATTCTTTTCGAAGGACATCCGCTTGGTCATAATATCCTGGGACATGCAGAACAGTTGCGCACCTATACGACCGACGATGCCCTGCGCTTTGTAGAGAGGAACTATCGCCCCGACAATGCGGTCTTCTTCGTTTACGGAGATATCGACTTCAAACGATTGGTGAAGTTGTTGGCCAATAAGGATATCCCTGCAAGAACAAGTCATACCCCGATACCACAGACTCTGCCATACACGAGACTGTCTGCGAATACCATCACCCGTTCGATCGGCTCTCATCAGGCTCATGTGATGCTTGGTACTAAGACGTATGCATACGAAGACCCTCGTCGCATGACGCTCTATCTGCTCAACAACATTCTCGGAGGACCAGGCATGAATGCCCGCCTGAACCTCTCACTCAGAGAGCGCCACGGCCTGGTCTATACCGTTGAGAGTTCGATGGCCAGCTATGGCGACACTGGCGTATGGTGCATCTATTTCGGCTGCGACCACCATGATATCAAGAGCTGTCTCCGTCTGGTGCGCCACGAACTGGATCGTGTGATGCATAAGCCGTTGAGTGCGAACCAACTTACCGCTGCCAAGCGCCAGCTGAAAGGACAGTTAGCCATTGCCTGCGACAATCGTGAGCAGTTCGCACTCGACTTTGGCAGAAGTTATCTCCATCATGGGCATGAGCGCGACCTCGATTCACTTTGCCGCCGTATCGACAGCATCACCACTGAGGACTTGCAAAAAGTGGCAAACGAACTGTTTGCCACTGATCACTTGACCACTCTGATTTTCGAGTGAAGAGTTAATTTCCTCGCATCATCTCGTCGTGCGTGATATAGTTCCTGTCTTTCGGCAGTGAGTCTGGCGTGATGGTGAATCTTTTGCCATCCTGCAGGTTGAGTGTCACCTTCTGGAAACGTGGCTTTGAGAGCATATAGCGATCGGTAGCGGGACAGACAGGATAGAATCCCATCGACGAGAAGACATACCAGGCAGACATCTGGCCTGCATCATCATTGCCAGAAAGACCACCAGGACTGTCGTTGTATTCCGTATCAAGAATATGGGCTACGCGCTGGGCCGTCTTCTCTGGCTTACCGATGAAATCGTATAAATAAGCTATCTGATGACAAGGTTCGTTGCCGTGCCAGTATCTGCCTTCAGTAAACATCGAGTCGAGTTTAGCCTCAAACTTCTCCTTGCCACCCAGCAGTTCCACAAGTCCGTCCACGTTTTGCGGCACGTACCAGGTATAGTGGCAAGTGGCACCCTCTGTGATATACGGCTTACGATGAATGAAGTCGAGATTATCCTCAAACCGACCTCCGTCATCCTTCTTTCTTGACAACTGCTTAGGGGCATGACGCCCATCGCAATAGCCTGTCTTGGGATTGATGACATGCCGCCAGTTCTCTGAGCGACGCATCAACGTCTCATAATCCTGATTCTTACCCAAGGCTTTCGCCAGCTGGGCAACAGCAAAGTCATCGAAGGCATACTCAAGTGTGCGCGATGTCTGTTCGTCCTGATGGAAGGCTTCCTTCACACCGTCTTCCAGAGGGATATAGCCATACTTCAGATAAGAAGGCAGAGCCCTTCGACCCATACCGTTCTTATAGTCCTCGAAGGATGAGGGTGTCTCGAAAGCGTTCTTCCGCATCCCCTCATAGGCCTTCTGGTAGTCGAAGTTACGAATGCCCTTCACATAGGCATCAGCCAGGACAACAGAACAGTGATCACCAATCATGGCTGCCGTATAGGAGTTCCAGCAGGGGAAGATAGGCAACCAGCCGCCTTGCTCATACATCGTCACCAGCGACTGCATCATGTCGGCCGACTGTTGGGGAGCGATGATGTTATAGAGTGGATGCACAGCCCGATAGGTATCCCACATCGAGAAGTCACCATAGTAAATCCGCGGCTCGGTAGCAGAAGACGGCTCCACCGTAAGACCATCAGCAAACTTCGGATAGCTGCCACCGACATCGCTCATCTCTCGAGGGAGGAAGGATGCCCGGTAAAGGGCACCATAGAACTGGTTCACACGAGCCGTATCCTGATCTTCCACATCGATGGTATGCAGGCGAGTCGTCCACAGCGATGCCACATGTTCCATCATACTCTCAAAATCATGTCCTTCAGCCTCAGCCGCAAAATTATCGACGGCTCCCTCTTTCGAGGTAAACGAAGAAGCAGCCTTCAAGATAATCGGCTCATGGGCCTTACCCTTGAAAGTAAACCAAGCGCAGAGACTGTCAATGCCGAAATCTGCGATGTCATCGTAGGCCTGCAACAGGAAATACCCACAGAAGCCTGCTGGTTCGCCCCAGCCTTGATAGATACGATGCACAGGGTTATAGCCACAGATGGTCTTGTCCTGATTGTTAATCTCCAGATAGCCCTCACCCTCGTCGCTGTTGTGATTCAAGACGATGTGCACAGGTCCATCCTGCTCTGGCGTGATACGGAAGATGGCTGTATGACTCTGACCCGTCATCTCCACTTTCAGATGCTCTTGAGGCAGACGGACAGCATAATAATGCGGATGAGAGATCTCTTCTGAATGGGAGAATGGCGTAGCCCGCTCCTCTGGTCTCAGGCGCAGTTTCCCGCTCAGGGCAGCCAAGGTAAACGAACCATAGTCCTGCGTACAGCCGCCAACGATCCAGTGACTGTTACGAATACCTTGAAACAGCGAGTCTGTATAATAATAAGGTGCGACGCACTTCTTTTCCGTATCCCGTGTCTGAGGTGTCCAGAAGTTCTGACCGTTAGGTGCCAACACAGCGGGTAACGTCTGTCCGTGCTCCTCAGAGCCTTTGCCGAAGAGTCCTGCCGTCTTGGTGTTGGCTGGCGCCGTTCCAACCATCGTGTTCAAGGCACAGAGTTGGCGCAAGTGTTCCAGATAGTGCATACGGTCTGCCACATGCTGCTTCAGGTCCTCCCAGTAATAGAAGCCCTCTACCCTGAACCCGATATTCAGACGGGCAGGGTGCTCATTGTGCAGTATCTGCACAAGCACCTTCCCTTGTGAATTCCTATAGAAAATCATCTGCAGGTTGGCAGCCATAGGCAGAAGTTCATCCATGGGTTTGCCTTTGGTGTCCACATCCATCAGCGACAGCAGACGGTAAAGATGAGAGTCGTGACCGAAACGGAGATCTGCCCCTTTCTTCCCTGAGGCAATGGCAGCATCGGCCTCTTGTTCTATCCGCTGCCAAAGTGAGATGGCTGAGCGCGCAGCGATGCCCTGATTCATAATCTCATTGCCATGCTGAAGTGTCATCCGCTGATTGTTCACGTCATAGACAGCCTTCAGTTCCTCTTCCGTGAAGATATCATAGAGCGATACGTCCAGTTCCACATCCTGCATATCCGATGCTATCGTATGCAGTTCGGAGAGCAGCTTCTGCCTGTCTCTGGCAGAAAGATGACTGGCATCTGTAAACAGGGCATTGATAAACCGGTCGGTAGAGAGTTTCAAGGGGATGTTGATGGTGCGCTCAAAGGCCTGTTGCTCTGGCGATTTATACGCTATCCAGGCCATATCCTCCTCACGGGTGATGGGGTCGATCTGAAGAGCGGGATTCAGCGATACCAACTCTGAGGTGAAATTCAGCATGCTGCTCTTACAACGAGGCACTACGCTCGAATGGGCCGTCAGATGCGACTCTGCGGTGAAAAGCTGTGGGAAGTTCTGATACATCCTTTGCGCGATGGCCCGATGCTGCCTGCCTCCAAGGGGCGTCAACAAGCCCCCATTCCCCTCGGCATTCTTCCAGATCTTCGCCAGTCGCCGACGGACATCCTTACCCAACTTAGTCAACTGTTTCGGATTCTCAAACTGCTGGTTCACCCAGATATATCTCCTGTCATCGGGCAGCCAGCGCGAGCCGTGTCGCCCATAGTGCGAGATATAGAATGGCTCATATCCCTCGGGGGCTGCAGCCATCTTTGTTGCTGTCACGGGATAGGCAAAATAGACGCCTCCCAGTCGTTCATACTGGGCGAACAGTGGGAGAGCCATCAGCAGGGCTATGCCCAAAAACAAGTATCTGTTTAATCTATTCATGTTTGTTCATCTTATTGACGCAGCTATGCCTTCAGCAGTTCAAGTACGAAGCGTGCGCCCTGTGAATAATCGGTATCAAGCCATAAGTCGCCTCCCATGCGCTGGGCAATGGAGTGTGCCACAGTCAGTCCGATACCTGTACCATCGGCAAACTCATCGAGTTGCACGAACTCTTCGAAGATATGCTCCGACTCGACAGAGGGAATACCTACGCCCGTATCTTCTACAATCAGGCGAACACTCTTATCGGTATTCTCCATCCGGAGCGTGATGCCGCCTTCGTGCGTAAACTTAGCCGCATTCTCCAGCAGTTGCGAGAGGGCACGAATGGCATAGACTTTATTGGTGTGCAGCGTGATGGAGGCAACCTCCTGATTATCGATGAAATCAAACTTGACAGCCGATTCCGCATTGCCAGGATTGGTCTGTCCGACGATGCCGGAGAACTCGATAGCCTGCGACACGATGTCGTGCACCGTTGTCTCGTCATGCCGTTCAATGAGGATTTCGCTGCTGACATCACTGAGTTCGAGCATCCTGTCAACCAGATTGGTAATCCGATCGGTGTTCTCCCTGACTCGCTCCAGCAGGTCATTCTTCTCGCTCTGCCCCAGATCCATATCTGGCTCATTCAGTATCTGCGTGAGTCCTGAGACGATGTTCAGCGGGGTTCGTATCTCGTGGGTGATGTTCCTGATGAATTCAGCCTTCATCTTCGACGACACCTTAGCCCGTTCGTTGGCAATGCGCAACTCTTCGTTGACTCTCTTCTGCTTGATGGCACTGCGCCAGCCGAAGTAGAGCAGTAGCAAGAGGGCCACCACGATAGAAGAAGCGGCAATCAGGATATATTTAAACTTAGCTTGCTGCTGTTCGGTCTTGAGTTCGTCGATCTGGAACATCGTGTTCAGTTCGTCAAGATGCTGACGGGCATCAAGTCCGAAGACGGAGTCTTTCTCGTGATACAACCGCTGATAGATACGGGCAGCCTCTGCGTCTTGGCCTAACATCATCAGTGCCTGAGCCCTCACCTCGGTTGTATGATCGTCTTTCTCCTGTGTCGTCATTCTGACACTGTCTGTGTAGAGCAATGCTTTTGCAGCCTCACCGCTTGCCAGATGGTAACGGGCCGCCATCTTATAATAATGGTGCAGACTGAGGGCGGTCTTTACCTGATGGGCATGCCGACTGGCTTCGTTAAGGGCCCGTCGGGCTTCGTCCAGCCGATTCAGTCCGATAAAGGCCGATGCCCGCGCCAGATAGTAGGCGTTATAGCCCTCTCTGGCCTCAGGACTGTTGATGTCTTTCACTTTATCCTGAAGGAACTTCAGCCACTGGTTGGTAATCTTCAGTTCCTCGCCGAAGGCATGGTCATAGTCATAGGCCTTTGCCATCCGATAATAGATGTTGCTCAGCGAACTGAAGTCGTCGTCTTCGTCTTTCATCAGATCAGCATAGTGCTGCAGCGCCTCAACGGCAGGCTCCGTCTGTTTCATGTTCAGATAGATCACGCCTATCTGCTTATAGGCCATTGCCCTGCCCATCTTGTTGTTGCGATCCTTGGCATCGTCAAGCATGCGCTGCGTCTCCTGAAGACCGAGTTGTAGTTTCCCCAGCGCACAATAGGCATTGGCACGCAGTTGCCAACTGCGGTAGAAGTTGTCCCACTGTTTGTGCTTGCGAAACCAGTCCATCTGGATGCCAGCCTCTACTGCCTGCTCTTGCGTCATCGAGAAATTCTTCAGGGTGACAATCTTCTGCCAACGGGCCTCACCCTCTTTCCCGATGTTGCCACGCTCTTGCTCATGGGCAATCTGTGCATCGACCTCGGCTAAGGCGGCCTTGGCATCATCCTGACTCTTTGGCTGACTTGCACCAGGCAACAGACTCCCTATCAGAAGGCTAAAGATTAATAGTAATCGTCGGTTCATTCAAATCATAATTATAAAATACACTCGTATGCAAAGATACTTTCTTTTACTGATATGACCAAATCTTTTACCAGAAAACTGTCAAAATGAGGCATTTGTGACTATTTGCCAGTCGATTCCCAAGGGATTGTTACGCATTTCGACCACCAGCGGCAGCTCGTCTTTCACCGTGACCCACATCTCTGTGCGGTCTATGTCTGCACGAAGGTGAAGCGTATCGCCCGATTCAACCACGCGCCAGGTGATGCCGTCATATCGTGTTTCACCTTTCTCCTGCAGTTCGCGTAGCGCGTCGAGAGAGATGAAGCCAAAGGTGCCCTGTGGCCGATAGACTGCACCATCAGCGGGGATATCCCAGCAGAAGCGATGCGCATGACTGACGACGGAACGGGGGATGAGATAGGTGGCCTCCTTACAGCCGACGACGAGTGTATCGCCCTCCCAGTCGTAAGTGAGTGGCCAGGTCCGGTATTGCCTATTGAGCGTAAAGGCGATCTCTCCTTTTTTCAGTAAGCCCCGTGGTTTTCCGCTAACCGACGGATTATTTTTTCCCTTGGGACGGACACCGGGTGCGTACGTGACGGACTTCGTGTCCGCAGCCGACGGATTTTTCTTGGATACGTAGAACGTCAGTTCGCCGCCAGCCATCAGGTCTGCATGCTCCAGTCGCGCATCCTCCAGCCGTCTGCCGTTCAGCTCGACTTTCTCAAAGTGGCTGCCTTTACCCTTCACTGTGCCATGAAGGGTCTTGCCGTTAGAGAGTTGTAGCGTCCACTCTGGAATCAAGGGTGCGTGCAACAGGTAATAGCTCTGTCCGGCATTGGGATAGAAACCAAGCATGTGGAAGGCGAGCCACGACGACATCGCCCCACTGTCATCATTGCCTGGCAACCCGTCGGGCTGATCGGTATAGTTCTCCGTGATGATCTGTCGCACACGGTCTGACGTCAGGTCTGGTCGCCCTATCCAGTGATAGAGACAGGGCGTGAGGAACGAGGGCTCATTACCCACGTTATAGCGTTTGCGCTCAAAGAAGAGATCCAGCCTTTTGCGGAAGGTCTCTGCCCCGCCACAGGCCTCGATCAGTCCCGGCACATCGTGAGGGATACTCAGCGAATACTCTGCCGAGAGGGCTTCATAGAAGAAGGTGCTCCACCAGGGCAGATACCAAGGAGCCACCTTTGTCACAGGCGTATAGGGAATCGTCGGATGGAACACCTTTGACTTTCCCCAGGGCACGGAGTCGAGCCATCGGCCTTGGGCGTCTCGCGGCATGATATATCCTTTCACATCGTCCCACTCATAGTCTGCCCGCCAGAGGTTCTTCCAGTTGGCGCTCTGCTTCAGATAGTGCTCATAGACATCCGTCCGCCCCAGACCTTTGGCCACCTCTGCAATACAGAAGTCGTCGTAGGCATATTCGATGGTTCGCGTACCAGCGCGGTCGATGCCGTAGGGGATATAACCCAGTTCGGTGTATTCCTTCAGTCCGCCTCGTCCGTGCTTCTCGTGGTCAGCCCCGGGATCAGCCTCTGCATCCTTCAGCATTGCCTCGAGGGCATACTGATAGTCGATGCCCTCCAGTCCTTTGGCGAAAGCGTCGGCTATCACCACTTCGGCATTCGAGCCTCCCTGCGTCCTGCCATTACTGTCACCGCTCCGGGCATCGGGCATATAGCCCTCGCGCTTGTAGATGTTCAGCAGCGAGTTCACGATAGCTGCCTCGCGCTTCGGGTCAATCAGTGTGATGAGGGGTGACGACGAGCGATAGGTGTCCCAGATGGCATAGTAGTCATCATAATATGGCGTCTCGCGCCACTTGGGGTTCTCACCCGACTTATCGACAGGCATGATCAGCGTGTGATAGAGGGCTGTATAGAACATCCGCTTCTGCGCCTCAGTACCCTTGATGCTGAAACGGCTGAGGAGCTGGTTCCAACTTGAGCGCAACCGTTCCAACTGGGTGTCGAAATCGCAGTCGGGGATATTCCGTTTGGCTTGCTGGGTGCTCACATAGGAGATACCTACTTTCACGTTCACCAGCGTATCAGTCAGTTGAAGACTGACACAGGGCGATGAGTCCTTCGCCGATGTAACAAAAGAACCGTCCCCCTGTAACATCAGGCAGAAATAGACGGTATAGGCCTCGCCGTTGTTCCAACCTCCGCGTATTCTTGAAAAGCCGCGCACCTCATGGTTATTGACCACCTCGACCTCGGCTCCCACGAACTGCTGCTGTTCGCGACGGTCGGGTATCGGGTTCTTACCCAGATAGTGGGTGGCGTCTATGAAGAGGTGAGGGGTGAGTGGAGAGAGGTGAGGATAATGTATCCGATAGAAGGCACAGCGCTCAGAGGCTGTTATCTCTGTCCTGATCCCATTCTCGAAGGTCGTCGAATAATAACCCAGTGAAAACGTTTCGTCGATTCTCCTCTCACCACTCACCTCTAACCTCTCACCACTAAAATAAGGCAAGATGAGGATATTACCATACTTCTGACCACCGCCCGTCCCACTGACGTGTGTCTGCGAGAAACCCGTCACCACTTCGGGCATAGGCGCCCAACCAGCATTGGGCTTGATGGTGCAGTCGGGTCCGGGCTTACACATTCCAAAAGGCATCGACGGTCCGGGGAACGTGCGCCCTACCCCCTCGCTGCCGATACGCGGATCGACATACTGCCAAACCTGTCCCCGACAGATCATCGCCGTCAGTAGCCAGAACAACATGCATAGATTTCGTTTGATCATCATTTCCGATAGTAGTATTTTAGGATTCAGTTTGTCTTGATTTCATATAGTCTGCTGGCTTGATGCCAAACTGTTTCTGGAAACACTTCGAGAAGTAAGAAGGATTAGAGAAGCCAACCATATAGCCGATTTCGCTGACGGTATATTTCCTTTCAAGCAAGAGTTGGGCAGCCTTCTTGAGTCGAACAATCTGTATCATCTCGTTGGGCGTGATGTCGGCCAGCGTCTTAATCTTGGCGAAGAGACCGCTACGGCTGATGTTCAACCTGTCGGCCAGGAAGTTCACGTTCAGTTCCGAGTTCGAGAAGTTTTCCTCTATGATCTTGTTCATCCGCATGAGGAATTCATTATCCGTAGCGTTCTGGGCAATCTCCGTTACCGGCTCCAGCGGTTGGGTAGAGAACTTCTCCATCAGTTGGCGGCGCAGTTTCAACATGTTTCGGATACAGGCCTCCAGATACTCCAGCGAGAAGGGCTTTTCGATATAGGTATCGGCACCTACATCCATACCTTCCACCTTGGCATCGTCGTCTGTCTTGGCCGTAAGCATCACGAAGGGGATGTGACTCGTCAACTGGTTCTGTCGCACGCGCCTGCAGAGTTCTGCACCATCCATCCTGGGCATCATCCAGTCGCTGATAATGATGTTCACCTCGTGTTTCTTCAACAGGTCGAGGGCCTCGATACCGTCGCTGGCAGTGATCACCTCATACTGCTCCTTGAAACTATCCTTCAGGAAGGCCACCATATCCTCTGCATCATCGACGATGAGCATCACGGGATGTTGATTGACAGACGCTTTGGCCGGAACTGGGGTCGAAGTTTCTGGTTCATGATCGCTGCGCGTGATAGAGGCAGACTTATAAGGACTCATACCCAACGACGCTTGCGAAACATCTTCCCGACCTTCTTGCTTCACAGGCAATACAACCGTAAAGGTAGTGCCCTGCCCCACTTCAGAGACCAGCGAGATGGTGCCATGATGCATATCCACAATGTTTTTCACAATGTTCAGGCCAATACCCGTGCCCGGCTTATTGTCCATCGCCTGGAAGAACGGTTCGAAGATGCGCTGGCGGTCTTCCTCGCGGATACCGACACCATTGTCGCTGACCACTATCCGGAAATGCTCCCCGTCCGGCTCCACCCCACAGGCGAGCCGCACATCGTCCTTCGTATATTTATTGGCATTGGTCAGCAGGTTACTCACCACCTTCGTAATGGCCTCCCTGTCGATGATGGCCGTAAAGTGCTCATCGGGACAATCCACCGCAAAGTGCTTACCACCCTGCTCGAAGGTCGGCGCAAACCGTTCACTGACGCCTTCTATGAGTTCATGAATGTTCTGTGGAGCGAAATGCATCACCAGACTCTGTTGTTCCACCTTGCGGAAATCGAGCAACTGGTTCACCAGTTCCAGCAGCCGATGCGCATTACGGTCGATGACGCGCATATCGTCAGAGGGCGAGCCCTTCTTCATGATTTTCTCCAACGGTCCGATAATCAGCGATACCGGCGTGCGGATCTCGTGGGCAATCATCGTAAAGAAGTTCAGACGGGCCTCGCGCACCTCTTTCTCCTTCGCTGCGTTCAGCCGCTCTATCTCTTGCTGATGCTGATGCTCGGCACGCTTCAAGCGGAAACGTACATAATACCAGATAGCGACACCTATCAATAAGAGGTATAGGACCTTGGCCCACCAGCTCCACCAGATAGGCGGATAGACCACGATCTGCAGCGCCGCCTCGTTCTGCGACCATGCCCCGTCATTATTGGTGGCCTTCACCCGGAAGATATAGGTGCCTGCCGGCAGGTTCGTATAGGTAGCCCGGTTCTGGTTGCCCACATAGTTCCAGTCGCGGTCGAAACCCTCGAGCATATAAGCATACTGGTTCTTCTCAGGCGAGCAATAACTCAGTGAGGCAAACGAGAATGTCACCATCTGGGCATCACTATAACCAAGAATCAGTTCCTTGGTCTGTGAGAGGTCGAGGGGCAGCCCTTCTGCCGTATATTCCTCTTGATTCATGATGCTCATACCAGTAACATAGACAGGCGGCATCACGTGATTAGCCTTGATCTGATAAGGCAGGAAACTGTTGAAGCCACTCGTGCTACCGAAATAGATCCTGCCGTCGCTGGCCTTCAGGCCTGAGTTGGGCTGGAACTGCTCACTCACCAGTCCGTCGTGGAGTGTGAAGCGTTGTGTCTGCTGACGTGTCAGCACCTTGTCGCCCGCCTTCGTGTCGTCGGCTCCCGGCTCATATCTGACGATGCCCCGCTCCGTCGAGAGCCAGAGGGCGCCGTTGTCCTCGATGATGCCCATGATGTTGCGACTGGGCACTTCGAGGCGGATGCGATCGAAGCCATCCCGCTTGGCGTCGTAGCGGCAGAGGCCGTCGAGCGTGCCTATCCACAACTGCCCTCGCTCGTCCACCAGCGTACAGTTCACTTGGTCGCTGGTCAGCGATGCCGGGTCTTTGTCGTCGTGCAGATACTGTTTGAGCCGCTTGTCCTTGATGCCGTAGCGCCACAGACCGGCCCCCTGCGTCGAGAGCCAGAGATGGCCGTTCCAGTCTTCGTCGATATCGATAATCATCTCGTTGGTCTTACCGATATGCTCAAAATGGTTCTCCGTACGGTTGTAGAGGTTCAGCCCTTCCATCGTGCCTACCCATGTCCAGCCGCGTATGTCGGTGTAGAGGGCATAGCAACTGGGGTTGTCGAGCGAGTGAGGGTCGCCAGTCTGCATATACTGATGCATGCTTCCCGTCTCCATGTCGAGCACAAACACACCGTTGGTATAGGTTCCCACCCATAGTTCGTCACCGCTGAAACTGAGGGCATGGGCATTCTGACGGGCCAGCACGTCCTGATGAGGATAATCCACGAAACGCCCTTCCTTCGGCGAATAGCACATCAAGCCGCCATCGTCGCTGGCCACCCAGATACGACCATACTTATCCTCACAGAAACGCGAAATGACATTTCCCCGCAAACCGGTTTCGATGGTGAAGGCCTCGAAGCGCTTACCTACGGGCGAGACATAGTGAACACCCCCATAGAACGTCCCCAGCCAGAGACCACCCTCCATATCGCTGGTGATGGCATACACAAAGCGATCGTTGACGCCTTGATGGTCATCGAACAGTCTTTTCCACTCGCGCGTCTTCGGATTAAGGCAGATTATGCCGTCGTCACAGCCGATGCAGATCGTATCGTCATCGCGCTCGAACAACGCGTGTATATGGTTCCCCACCTTCGAGAGTGCCGGAGAGAGCATCTGCTCCAGCCTCCCGTCAGCGTGCATCAGCAGCAGTCCCTCTTCCCAGGTGCCCAACCAGATGCGTCCGTCGCGGGTCTGAAGCATCCGCAGGCCGTTATAGTTCCGGCTATACCCCAGCTTCACGCCTTCAAAGCGGTCGTGCAAACGGTTCAGCCGCTGCACAGAAGGCTCGCCCCAATTGGTGATCGTCCATATCCGGTTGGTATTGTCGATCAGCACGTGCGCAGCCCCGTTGTGTCCGCCCTTCAACTGATACTGCTTGACCTGTCCGGTCTTAATCACATAACACCAGACCCCGTGCTCCATCGTGGCCACCCAGAGGTTGCCCTCCTTGTCCATCGCCAGACTGGTCACCACCGAACTGATATCCATCGGCAGACGTTCGAACAGCGGCCTCGCCTGCGTCAGCTGGAACACGCCCTTGGCTGTTCCCACGTAGATGGCATCTTCCGATGCATACAGGGCCGACACATACTGGTTGATACCCAACTGCGGGATGCGGTAAGGCTGCACCTGAGTGCCGTCATAGCGGCAAAGTCCGTAATCGGTGCCGAACCAGATGAAGCCGTATGGATCCTGTATGATATTACGCACGGCATTCGACAGCAGACCGTCGTTCATCGTCAGGTTGCGGTAGCGATAATCGCCCCTTGCCCCAAGCGGCAAGAGCAGCGTTATACAGGTCAGCAGTACGAGGATCCGTTTCATAGTGTGCAAAAATACACAAAAAATCCCAAACTTACAAGAACTCCGACCTTTTTCATTCATTGTTCACCCAGAACTCGTAGGGGAACGTCTCCAGTTCGGCCTTCGGCGGCTCAGGATTCTCTTCCGTAGGCATGGGAATCATATAGTGCTCCTCGGGCGCACCCATCACGATCAGGTAGAGATGCTTCAGCCGCTTGCCTGCAGGCACGCTGAAGTGCTCAGCATCGATGTCGCTATAGATCTCCTCATCATCGGTGGTCACACCCGTGAGACCGTAGAGATTACCCATCCCTCTCACCGTGATCTCGATGGGCTTCTGGATATCCACCAGACTGTCAAGCAAGATGGCATTGAAGCCATACTCCTCGGGGAAGTCCTTCGGCCGATAGCCGCCTCCCGCCCTCATCGAACCGTTACCGCGATGCAGTGCCGTATTAAATGTGCAGGCATACCGCCGCGTCTCCTTGCGGGCATGCTTGAAGTCGAAGTTCACCAGATGCTGATAGCCGCGCAGCATCTCACGGTTGAAGTCGTCCTGCGAGAGCCCATACAGCCGCTTATACGTCATCACAGGGTCCTCGCCGATCCTGCCCTGACGATAAAGTTCGGCTATCGACTGCCGTCCGTGCAGATCGCTCCACCACTGGATGACGAAGGGCGAGTGATAGATATTCTCCAGATGCAGATAGGCCTTGTGAGTCAGCTTCTTAAACGCCTCAAAGTGATAGTTCTCGTCCGTCAGCCAGTCGGGGTTCACCTGCCAAAGCATCCATTGCGAGGTCATCTCGAAGAAACCGCTGCCGCCCCAGGCATCACCCACCGAGTCGGCAGGTATCTGGAGCTGGAACGAGTGTCCGAGCTCGTGTGCCATACAGTTCATCTTCGTGTCCTGAATACGGTTGGGCGCCACCCAGAGAGCCCCGATGAAGTTGTCGTAAGTACCGCCGTAGGCTGTCCCGTCGAGCGAATACGTCACCATCACCATCATCTTATACCGGTCGCACTTCGACCCCGACTTCGAAAGGCTACGGGTAGGCGAAGCGTCAGCAGAGGGGATGAAAGCCAGCGTATCGCGGAAGAAGGTGTAGAACGACTGCACGCAGTCCATCAGGTTGTTAAGGTTGAAGGCCATCGGTTTGCCATCAAGCAGAGGCGGGTTGCTGACATCCTGTCCGAAGCCGCGCTCCCACATGAAGATAAGGTCGTCGGTCTGAGCTGAGCGATTAAAGCTCCACTGCGAGGTGTCGGCCTGCAAGTCCATCTTCCGCAGATCTTCTGGGATGTAGATCCGCTTGTTCTGCGCCTGCAGACCAAAAGTCATAAGAGCGCCTACCAGTAGTAATCCGATTCTTTTCATATTAGTTCTCGTTTGCGTAGTTTTTAGAATTTGGTCGCAAAGTTACTACATATTCCCCATTCCGCCTAACACAATCGTCCAAAAAGATACAAATATCGTCCAGATAGACGCAACATCAAAAGACAGTTTTCTTTTTCATATTGCATAAGGTTTAAGTTTGTTATTTGGTTTATTAAAAGCATACAAGGCTCGCAGTGATGCGGGCCTTGTGTGCATTAATGGGGAAATATATATCACCAGATCTGCACGCGCTTCTCTGGTGCGAGATAGAGTTTCCCGTCAGTCACGTTGAAGAGTCTGTACCAGTCGTCGAAGAGTGTCA
>OMXO01000053.1 GCA_900315035.1 uncultured Prevotella sp. | reverse complement strand
CGGTTCCTCCTCGGGGTCTGGTCTCGAAATAACCTCGGGGTCTGGTCTCGAAATAAAGTTTTCCCCGAAAACTTCTACTTTCGGGACCTGACCCCCAGCCCCTCGCAGGACCTGACCCCCAGCCCCAGCGACAAAAACTTCACTTTGGGGCCTGGCCCCAGTAGGAGATTTTTCGGCGAGCACATAGCGAAGATTATACCGCTCCCTCAGCGCCTCCAACCACACGCATACGCGCTTCAGATTCTCGATATGCACATGCGAGGGCATGTTATACACCTCTGGATGCGACTTACTCCTTGTCAACTCCCCGAGCGAAAAGTGCTCGGAGAGTTTGGCTTGCTTATTCATTTCAACTTGATTCATCTTAACTTCATTAACTTCAAAATGACTAAATGACTAAATGACTAAATGACTGACTCCATCTTCCGGAACTTACCTTCTTTTACCTGCACGATCAACCCTTGGTTGCGCCAGTTCTTCAACATCTGCTGAACAGAGTTCGTGGTCACATCGGCACCTTTGATGGCTATCGAGTGCTGCATCGCCTGTTCGAAGGAGAACTGGAAGTCGAGCCGCTGGAAGATCGAGTCGTTCCTGCCCGTCTTGCTTCGCTGATTGCCCTTACCCACATAGTCGCGACTGTTGAAGGCATTCTCGATACGACTTCGGAAGAAGTACAGCGCATTGTCCATCAGCGAGTCGGCGATCACGTCGTAAGTGTCGAGCATCTGAGGCGTCTGGGCTTTGATCAGCATATCCTTCCAGAGATCGGGTTTCTGCTTCAGTTGAATCTCAGCACCGTTCAGACCGTGCTTCTGAATCAACTGTTCGCACACCTTACAGAGCATCAGACAGCAGACCATTCGCTGGGTTGTCACGCAGATACGGATGCGCTGGCGGGCTTTCACGCGATCGTCGTTCATCATCGTCTCTATGCGGATTTTCTCCAGCCATGCGCGCCCTCGTTGCTCCAGTTTCGGCAGCACGATCTCCCCTTGCATCAGCGGCAACAGATGAGCCACTTGTCCGATACGATCAGCTTGACTGGGTGTCAGCGTGATGGGGTTATCGGCCAATTTCGAGAAGGTGTTGTCGGGCGTTCGAGCCAGCGCGATACGGCTTTGGAAACCGTCGGTGTAATTGGTTACCACGCGATAGAGCGCATCGGGCGTTCCGCACATCGTCACGTTCCACAACAGATGTTCGATATGCACGTTCACGGCATCCACGCTTTTGGCTTCGCGTTCATAGAGCGAACCGTCGTAACTCTGTCGCAACATCACCGAGAAATCACTCATCGCCGACTTCCACTTCTGCGCGACCGTATCGGCCTCGGGCGTGAACGAGAAGGCGTGTTTACCTTCGACGTTGGCCAGTCGGTCTGCCAGATTAGCCACCGTGTTATTGAAGGTGATAAACCTCACGGGAAACTTGGGCATTTCGGGCTGATCCTTCTTGTTTTTCGCAGCCAGTGCCTTGGCGCGCCATTCGTCTTCCTGATCCTGATACATCTTGTCGAGAGCCCTCACCTCGCTCATCCAGGCATACATCAGCGGATCGACCGTGCCTTTGCCGCTACCATAGTCACCGGCGATATAGGCGATGAGGTTCAGCCCTTTCTTCTGACCGTGGACATCGAGCACCACGCCCGTTGCCAGCGCACCGATACAGGGACAGATGGCCGTTACGATGGGCATTGCCAAGGCCTCGCCCGCCGATTCGATCGACTCTTTGACCCCTTGCGGCATCTTGGGCAACCGAGGCAGTTCGGTGTCTTCCAGGTCTGCGAATAGGCTCGCTTCTGCCCCACCCGACTTCTGTACTCTGGCGTTGATCTCGCGCAGGGCGGTGTTCATAAAACCCTTGTCGGCATCGTATTTCTCATAGAAATAGTCGATCAGTTTGCCGCAGTCTTCGGTCTGCGAGTAGTTGGGTAACCGCTGGTCAACGACGGCTTTGAGTTGTTCGCGACTCATCAGTTTCGCCACACCCACCGAGAGAACCGCCATCAGGTTTGCGTGCCAGTTGTGAACGCCCCAGAGGTCCATCTCTGCCGGGTTCAGTCCCGCCTGTTCGGCACAGAGGTCAAAGGCCGCGAGCGAAGCCGGAGTCACTTTCGTATTTGAGGTTTGAGATTTGAGATTTGAGGTTTGAGGTTTCTTGCGTCCCTCCGGTAGCAAGCGAGCAGAGCTCGAGCGGAGATTTGAGGTTTGAGGTTTATTCTCACCACTTACCACTGACCTCTCACCACTAAGAAGCGCCCTTCCGTCCACATCGAGCCCACGGTTCAGGAAGGCCTCGCGACGCTCTTCGAGCTCCGCCTCGGGAATCGCTTCCAACCAATGAGGCGAACGGTAGATCTCCTCGTCGATACCCGTCAGATAGATGAATCGCTCGGGCGTGATGCAACTCTCGTCGTAAGGCACATCGATCTCCTTACAGAATGCCTGTTGCGTCTCAGCGATGGTTTTGCCGACCGGCAGACGGAGCCAGATGTGCAGTTTCTTGCGAGCCGAATAGTCCATGCGCAGGATGAGCTCTTGCCAGTCGGAATCCTCGTCGGCTATCAGTGCCTTCGTGCGCTCAATGGCTTGCGCTACCAGCGACTCTTCATCCAGATCGACACACGTCATGAATGTAAAGTTATTTGGTATAATATTCGCCTGTGCCCGCCGATTACTTTTGAAGGCCGAGTAGTGCGGACAGGCGAACGGTAGCTTGTCTTTGAGCCCCTCTTCCCCACCCCGTATTCGGGCGACCATCTCTCGGAGCCAGTCTTCGGAGAGCAGCTTGTCAAGCTGCTCCGAAGTCCAGGTCTCTGCATGTCCGCGATGATCCTTTCTGGGATTGCCCGCGTGCATCGAGTTTGCTGCGATCTGTTGTCTCATCATACCTCTGCCTCCTTTTCTGGTTGTTCCGACTTAAACATCTGTTGTTCCGTCTCAATCAGCATCTTCAGGAATTCGATGGCCTGTTGCGACTCGGTAGAGAGCCATTTCACGAATTCTTCCAACTGATCCATTGGTCCCGTCATGATAAATCGGCATTTCTCGTCCCATCCAAACGACAGACTGCTGTGTGCCAGCTTGAGTACCGTGGCATGTGTGTTGCGTCGATTCTTCACGAAGATAAACGATCCGTCGTCATGTAAATGTCCTTTACCTCGTCCGCGGAACGACTCTACTTTTCCGCGACACGGATTATCGGGCAACATCTGTACCATGTTCCAACCACTCTCTGTCTTGCTGACGACGATCTGGCCGCTCAGCGTTGTTGATTTAAATTCTTTGTTCTGTTTCATTTTTTTGAGTTTTTAGCGAGAAGAAGTTCGGATTCTTTGGCCATTTACTCGAGAAGATCCTCCTCACCTCAACTCAAAATTTATAAACTAATTTGATTAATCTCTTACCTCTTACCTCTTACTTCTTAATCACCTCCGTTGCGACCACCTCCATGAACACTTGCCCGTTATACTCCCGCGTCTGGAACCGGAGCGTCGCGATCACCAGTTCGCCAGGCTGGAACACGAGCGAGGCCAGATTACCCAAGGCCGACACCACATAACAGTTCTCATACTTGCCGCCCAGCTCCTGGAGCACCAGGATTCGCTTGTTCAGCACACCGTTCTCGGATTTCTCACTCTTCACGCTGATCATCTCACCGCTACTCACTACTCTTAAAATCATTGCTTGCATGTTGTTAAAAAATTTAATTGTTATTTGATAACGACCTTCTTGGTCGCGATATCCCTTACGACACCCTTACCGCTGCCCGCCTGTTGGAGCCCATCGTTCATCTTCCATCTATCACAGACCTGATAGCGGTTCTTCAACTTCTCCGACTCCGAACAGAGTCTCGACTTCTTGGTGCGCTCCACGTCCCAGAACGGACATGTCAGACAGCATTTCTTCACCATCACGCCAAACTGGTTGAGTGCCCATCCAGTCTGCGGCTTCTTTTTCTTTTTTCTTGCCATACTACTTCCTGTTTTATAAAATTTTTGTAACTTTTTTGTCATCTCCTTGTCGGCTCGTCGCGAATAGTCGGTCCAGAGGTCCATACCCTGATACAGGCGTTCGTCGTCTTCATCGAAACTGCACATCACGACGTTGCATTTCTCTATCCCCACCAGTCGTTCTATCTCGTTGTTGAGTTTGCTTATCACGTTGATGATGTTGGCTTTCTGATGTTTTCCCCAATAAGTGCGTAAGGCGTTGTGGGCGATGATTATCCCCTCTGTAATCAGGTCCATGACCGACAGTTCTGCCTGATTGTCACGATGCTTATAGGCTATCCTGACGATGCGCGGCATGAGGTCATCGACGAGTTGTTCGATCACTCCCGGTTCGCCCAGTCTGGCGCATTTCGATTCTTTCTCACGGCTCGAGAGTCGCTTGCGGTTCTCCAGGCTGGCAGCGAAGGCTGCGAGGCAAGGATCGGTCGATCCCATCAGTTCTTGAATCATTGTTTTGTAACTCTTTTTCATTTCCTTTTTTTTTAGTTTGATTTTTACTGCTTGCAACTTGTTTGCGACGTCGTTGTAACTTGTTTGCGACGGCAAAGGTAGGGTAAAAATCGGGGGGCAGAAAAGAAAAATCGGCCCTATCATCGAGCCACACCGACGACCCCGACGACTCCTTGGAATCCGTTCCAAAGACTCCGACGACACCGACGGAAAACCACCCTAGAGGGCATAAAAAAAGCACCAGATAGCGCTTGCTAAATGGTGCTTAAAACCGATAAACCAAGTGTCTATCGCTTTTTAATCCGCATCAGACCCTGATAAAACTCCGTGACGACATCCTGAACCCTGCCGCGGCGATCGTCCTCAACCTGATAATAGTAACGCATGGAACGCCATTCATTCATCTTTGGCAGACAGCCTTTTTCGATAAACCACTTCTCGCACTCTAACGTCAGCGAGGCAATATACGACTTGTACAGCACATATCCCTGCCCCTTGTTGCCCTTCTTAGCCAAGACCCCGGGCAACAAGGCGTCGATATCGCTGAAGAAATCCGCATACTGCTTCATCAGAACCAGCTTGCCCGTGAAGAAATGCCAGGCGATATAGACTCCAATCCAGTCGCGGCCCGAATTGACATCTATGCGCGATATCATACTCAGCAACAACTCTCTCAGCATCCGCTGGCCTTCGACGCTCTGAAAGCAACCGTCGTCGAAGAAGTCGAGATCGACCAGCTCGGCCTCGCCCACGGCGATATCCTCGAGCCGTCCGCTACGACCCATTTTCTCCTTCATCAGTTGGCGAACGGCCAAAAGCGTCAACAGACTGTCGTACTGACACTGCGGCAGAGCCGAATAATACAGGCAATAGGCGAACAACAGGGGGCTGGCCTGGTATTTGAAGAATAAGTGACCGGGAGCCGTGTCAAGAATATTGTCGATACGCGCGATGGTATATTGCGACGATTCGTAGAGTTTCAGGGTGTTCGACTGGGCCACCATCGACACATAGTCGGGAAACCAGTGCCCCGTCCACCAGTCCATGTGATCGCGAGAGCCCTGATTGACGAGTGCCAGCAACAGGCTGTCCGACTGACGTCTCGCCTCTGCTATCGTCGAGTGCTTCATCTGCCGATACACATCCATATACTTCTTGCTACAATGGGCAGAGAGGTCGGTCGGAAGTGTCTTCAGCAGTTGGTCGATACAGGATTGCATACGGTCGGTCCACGTGGTAGCATTGGCCAGTTCGTCGAGCATCAGCATCAGTGTTAGCCTCATGTCTTCGTCTTTCACACCGGTATAGACCGTCGGCAGGTCGTCGGCCCAATGCGTATCGAGCGGCAGACTGTCACGCACCTCCTCCGTCAGTTCCATAGCGCAGTCGGTCTGGGCTATCAGCACATGGATGGCTACGTTAACCTTCTTGATACGCACCGTCAGATACTCGCGCTCATGAGCCATCATCCATTCGCGCACGGCATGCGCCTGAGGCATCCACACCATTCCGATGGGCTTCAGACTCTGGGCATAGACACCTACTGCGTAAGGATCCAAGTCGCCCGATATCGGCATCAGATAAGCGATATCGTCGCCAAGAGCATTCTTGATATCTTTTGTTTCTACGGGTTCCGCCTGATGAAATAGCGGTTCGATTTGGTCGGTATAGGCCCCGTAGCACCCTCCGACAATTACTATCTCTTCCGAGATAGAATCTGTTTCAATCATTCTTTTGTGTTTTAGGTTTATGATGTTAATGGCATCCTTACAGATACCGGAATGCAAAATTACTCAATATTTTCGATATCACCAAATTTTTCTGGAGATTTCTTTCTCGCGGTCTAGTCATTTAGTCATTTAGTCATTTTCGATTCACACCCCAGCGAATTAGAAGCAATATATAAATAAAAATATATTTTTATTTATATATTGACCATAGTAGAGCCAGTGTCGAACCGATTTTGACTAAATGACTAAATGACTAAATGACTGCTGCAAAATCCCCTCTTTATTATCATAGATAATAAGGGGTACAAAAAGTGCGATTTTAAGTGCGGTTTTTTGAAAAAAGTTTGCAGGGTCGTTGAATTATGCGTATCTTTGCACCGTCGAAAGTCAGACAGAAATTTACGGCCTAACCGGAGCGGAAAATTTTCCTAGTGCACGAGGCGGTTTTTCCTAACCAGAGCCCAAAACGCTGTCGAATCTGAGACAAAGAAATAATTCAACAATCTATTAATCATTAAAATCTTAAAACATTATGGCATTAAAAGTAAAAGCAGTTGAGAAATTAGTCAAGTTCAGCAAAAACGATCCCGGCGTATGGCGCTATGTGATGTCACCCGACCTCTACATCGCCCTCTCCCAGGAGAAAGTGATCAAGGAGGCAGCTCTCCGTAGCGGTGTAAGCCGTGGCGTGATGCAGGCCTGCTGGGACGCAGCCGGCGAGGTGATTAAGGCATGGGCCACTGAAGGTCACTCGGTCGCATTGCCCGGACTCGGCACCATGCGCTTCGGTCTCCGTGCGAAGTCTGTCGAGAAGGTCGAGGACGTGAAGGCAGGTCTGATCTCGAGCCGTCGCATCATCTTCACGCCCGCCATCGACCTGAAGGAAGAGCTGGCCAGCACCGCAATCCAGATCACCTGTTACGACCGCAATGGCGAAGAGGTGAAGCGTGTCACCTCGGCCGATGGAGGCACCGTCGAGGATCCTGAGAGCGACACTTCGCAGACCGGTGGTTCGGGCACCGAGAATCAGGGTGGTGATAACACCCAGACCAGTGGCGACGACAGCGGCGGCAAGCCTAGCCAGGGTGGCGCTGAAGAGCCTTAAGCGAGTCATGGGGACTGGTCACGTGATTCGCTCGGAACGAGCGATCATGAACCTGTCCCCGTGATCGAGCGGGATTGCTTACGTAATTTAAAAGACCAACTAAAACTAAACGATTATGACGAAGAAGGAAACCATTAAGTGGATTGTACAGATCATCGCATCTGTGGCGACGGCCATCGTGACGGCCTTGAGCGCAACGTCCTGTGTGGGCATGTAGAAAAGACGAAGGGAGTCTGCTGACGAGCAGGCTCCCTTTTTTTTTGATAGTCATTTAGTCATTTAGTCATTTTCGTTTGAGGGTACAGAAATACCAACCCCAGAATCTTGAATAAAACACCAAAAAGTTTGGAGTATTACAAAATAATGCTTATCTTTGTCGCCGATGTTCGAAAAAGAGATAGAAGAATACGAACGTATCAGAGCCGACTATCAGGAGAAAATCGCTGACAGAATGAGCCGGGAACAGTGGATGGAATACAATGAGATTCTGTTCTCTGCACATTCCTGCGCCATCGAGGGAAACTCATTTACCGTTGATGATACGCGTATTCTCCGCGAACAGGGCATGGCTATGATTCCGGTAGGACGGTCGTTACTGGAGTGTACCGAAATGGCCGATCATTTCAGGGCTTTCGACTATATGGTTAGTCAATTGGAACATCCGTTTGACGAGGCTCTGTTGAAAGAGGTGAATCGGCTTGTGACAGAGCATACGTTGGCCTATCGGGCACCAGGCTCCGTGGCAGGAGAATATACGACGGAAGATATGGCTGCTGGCGACACTGTGTTTGGCGATCACGAGACATTGATAGCCCGTGTGCCTTCGCTGATGACATCAACAGAGAAGGCCATTGGCGATGGGCAACATCCCTTGATAGTTGCAGCGAAATGGCATGGATATTATGAGTATCTGCATCCGTTCCGCGACGGGAATGGCCGGACTGGTCGGTTGCTTTCTAATTTCATCCTCCTCAGGTCAGGTCATCCATTGTTGATTATCGAACTCCAGGACCGTTCTGAGTATATCTCTGCGCTGAAACAAATCAGGACAGAAGGTTCAGACGAATACCTGATTGCATTCTTCTTCAAGACCGCCATCGGACGAATGAAGAATGAGCTCTCCCAGAAACGGAAGAATTCTCTTCCGATGATGTTCTTCTAATACCGTCTCATACAAGCCAAATTGGGATAATCAAAAAAGGGGGGCATACCGTCTGGATATGCCCCTCTTTCGGAAGGTTAATACGTTTAATTGTTGACGGAACCGCCGACAATATCAAGCAGCTCGCTGGTGATGGCCTGCTGACGACTCTTGTTGTACTGCAGGTTCAACTGGCGAAGCAGCTCGTCGGCATTATCCGTCGCAGTCTGCATGGCCACCATTCGGGCGGCATGCTCTGATGCGTTGCTGTCGAGCAGGGCCGTATAAAGCATCAGGTGGGCGAACTTGGGCAAGAGCTGCGAGAGAACGGTATCCATGTCGGGCTCGACGATGAAGTTGTCGTTGAGCGGCTTGACTTCTTTCTTCTCGGTGCTGGTCTCTTGCCTTCCACCGTGCTTGCGGAGATACTCCTGCGACTCTTTCGTGGCGACGACGCTGGTAAGGTCGCGCTCGTGATCGGCATTGAGTTCCGACTCGAGGTCGATAGGCAGGAAGGTCTTGCGGGTGAGGATCTGCGAGCCTGCGCTCTTGAAGTGGTGGTAGATGAGCTCTACCTTGTCGATCTCACCATCATAGAACCTCTCTCCCAGGTTCATGGCTATCTCGATGCACTGGCTGACGTTGGGTTTGTCGGCCAATGCTGAGAAGTCGCCCTGAACGTTGAGTCCCATCTTCTTCGCCTTCTCATAGACCTTGCGACCTATGGGAAAGATCTCGACATTCTCGCGCCCTATCTTGGCGGCATAGTCATCAACGGCATGGGTCATCATCTTGATGGTGTTGGCGTTGAATCCACCGCAGAGGGATGAGTTGGACGAGAAGACGATAAGGGCAGCGCGCTTGACGGGGCGCGGCTGGTCGAAGACGGTATGTGCCTCGGCCTCGGCAGCGAGGAACGACTTGAGGATGTGCTCCATGAGCTCCTCGTAAGGCAGCATGTTCTGGATAGCTACCTGTGCGTGGTGAAGCTTGCTGGAAGCCACCATCTTCATAGCCGACGTGATCTTTCGCGTGGAGTTGACTGAGGCTATGCGGCCCTTGATTTCTTTCAGGCTGGGCATAGGCTATCAGGCTTTATAGGTTCCTGCGATATCGGCCATTACCTGCTCGATCTTTGCTGTGGTCTCGTCGTCGATCTTTCCGCTGGCGAGCGTCTGGATGACTTCGGGATTGGCTGAGCGCAGCTTGTCGAGGAATGATGTCTGGCACTCGCGCACCTTGTCGATGGGCACCTCGCGCATCAGTCCGTGTACACCGCAATAGAGGATGGCGATCTGCTCGCCTACGGGCATCGGGCTGTACTGCGGCTGGATGAGCAACTGATTGTTCTTACGTCCACGGTCGAGGGTCATCGCCGTCACGGCATCCATATCGCTTGAGAACTTCGAGAAGGCCTCGAGCTCGCGATACTGAGCCTGGTCGATCTTCAGCGTACCGGCCACCTTCTTCATGGACTTGATCTGTGCCGAGCCACCCACACGGGATACGGAGATACCGACGTTGATGGCGGGACGGAAGCCCTGGTTGAAGAGGTCGCTCTCGAGGAAGATCTGTCCGTCGGTGATGGAGATCACGTTGGTGGGGATATAAGCCGACACGTCGCCTGCCTGTGTCTCGATGATTGGCAGGGCAGTCAGCGAACCGCCACCACGCACATGGCCCTTCATGCACTCGGGAAGGTCGTTCATCTGCTCGGCCACCTCCTGCTGCTCGTTCATCTTGGCTGCACGCTCCAACAGACGAGAGTGGAGATAGAACACATCGCCGGGATAGGCCTCACGACCTGATGGACGGCGGAGGATCAGCGATACCTCACGATAGGCCACAGCCTGCTTCGACAGGTCGTCGTAAACGACGAGGGCGGGCAGACCGCGATCGCGGAAGTACTCACCGATAGCTGCGCCAGCGAAAGGTGCATAATACTGCATGGCAGCAGGATCGGCAGCGGTAGCGGCAACGACGATGGTGTAAGGCATGGCGCCATGCTCCTGAAGCGTCGATACGAGGGCTGCTACGGTAGAGGCTTTCTGACCGATGGCCACATAGATACAATAGACAGGCTTGCCTGCCTCATAGAAACTCTTCTGGTTGATGATGGTATCAACGGCGATGGCGGTCTTACCCGTCTGACGGTCGCCGATGATGAGCTCGCGCTGTCCGCGACCGATGGGGATCATCGAGTCGATGGCCTTCAGACCGGTCTGCAGCGGCTCTTTCACGGGCTGACGGTAGATTACACCTGGTGCCTTACGATCGAGTGGCATCTCGAATGCCTCGCTCAGGTCGATGTCGCCCTTGCCGTCGATAGCCTGTCCCAGCGGATTGATGACGCGGCCGAGCATGTTGTCGTTGACACGGATAGAGGCGATACGCTTGGTACGCTTCACGACCATGCCTTCCTTGATGCCCGAGGTGGTGCCCAGAAGCACGCAACCGACGTTGTCTTCCTCCAGGTTCATCACGATAGCCATCGTGCCGTTCTCAAACTCCAGCAGCTCGTTGGCCTCGGCGTTGCGCAGACCGTAGATACGGGCCACACCATCGCTGACGGTCAGCACAGTACCTACCTCGTCGAACTTCTCGGCGTTGGAGATACCCTTGAGCTGGTCGATGAGTACCTGGGACACTTCGCTTGGTTTAATCTTATCTGACATTAATTCTGAATTTAAAAATTTAATAATGTAAGAATGTAATAATTACATTCGTTCATTTTCTCAACTGAGTGAGAATGGAGTTAAGCTTCGCCTTGACGCTGGCGTCCATGCGATAGCTGTCGTACTCGAGGATGAAACCTCCGATGATGTCGGGATTGACCTCGGTCTCGAACTCCACTGTTCCATTAGTCTTACTCTCCACCATCTGGCGCATCTTCTGCTCTGTGGCAGGCGAGACTTGCGCAGCGGTGATGAGGCGTCCGCGGATGACATTCTTCTGTTGGCGGTAAAGCGTGACGTACGAATTGGCGATGAACTGCATCACACCCTCGCGGTCTTCTTTCAGTACGAGCTGTATGAAGGCCTTGACAAGCTTGGAGGGCTCGGTGCCCACGGCGGTGAGCATCAATGCCTCTTTCTTATCCTTCGAGAGCATCGGATTGTCTATCGTAAACCGCAGCTGTGGTACCTCGGCATAGCTCTTGGCGAGCTGTTGCATCTCGGCATAGACAGCATCTTCGATTTTCGCGTCTGTCGCACTCTTGAGAAGTGCGCGGGCGTATCTTACCGATATGACTCCTATATCCATACGTTACTTACTTATTTGTCAGTAGAAACCTCATCCAGCATCTTATCGATCAGAGCCATCTGAGCCTTGTCGTCCTTGAGGTTCTGGCGGAGAACCTTCTCAGCGATCTCCACACTGAGTGTGGCAACCTGCTGACGGATGTCGGCGATGGCAGCCTTCTTCTCCTGCTCGATGGCGAGCTTAGCGTCGCCGAGCAGTCGGGCTCCCTCCTCACGGGCCTTCTGCTGAGCCTGTTCCACAATGGCGTCGCGCGTCTCGGCTGCCTCCTTGAGGATCTGTGCCTGGCGGTCGCGTGCCTCCTGCAGAATAGCCTCACCCTCCTGCTTGATGTTCTCCAGCCGCTCGGAGGCCTCGTGCGCCTTCTTAAGGCTCTCGTCGATGTACTTCTTGCGCTCCTCGACCATACCTGTGATGGCGGGGAAGCCGTACTTGGCGAGCACGAAGAACACTACCGCAAAGGCCAGAAGCATCCAGAACAAGAGTCCCAGATCGGGCGTGAGAATTGCTGGCAGTTTACTGAAATCCATTCGCTATTTTCTTTTAGTTACTACTTTTGAAAACAGTGATGAACCGATTAGATCAAGAATGCACAAGCTGCGATAGCGAAGAGGGCGCAACCCTCGACGAATGCAGAGGTCAGAATCATGTTGGTCTGGATCTTACCAGTAGCCTCGGGCTGACGAGCGATGGCGTCCATAGCGCTACCACCAATCTTACCAATACCCAAACCTGCACCAATTGTTGCAATACCTGCACCGATACCGCAGCCCAGCTGAGCCAGACCTTCAGCGGCTAAAAATAAAGCTGAAATCATAATTTTTAAATTTTTAAGTTATTAATAATTGAATTTACTTCTAATTTTTACATTTTCTAATTGTTACATTCTCACTCTGCGTGATGGTCTTGATGGGCAAGCCCGATAAAGACGGCACTCAGCATGGTGAAGACGTAAGCCTGAACGAAGGCTACCAGAAGCTCCAGCAGATTCATGAAGAGGAGCATCAGGATGCTGAAGGCGTTCAGACCGAGACCGAACCCGACTCCCATCGACCAACCGAGGAAGATCACACAGGTGAAGCTGAGCATCACTGCGTGGCCTGCCATCATGTTGGCAAAGAGACGGATCATCAGCGCGAAGGGCTTTGTGAAGACACCGAAGAGCTCGATAATCGGCATGATAGGTGCCGGATAAGCCTTCAGGAACAGGGGTACATCGGGCCAGAAGATTTCCTTCCAGTACTCCTTGTTGGCAAAGATGTTGATGGCAAGCATCGTGCATAATGCCAGGAAGAAGGTGATATTGATGTTACCCGTGACGTTGGCTCCGCCTGGGAACACGGGAATCAGTCCGATAAGGTTACACGTCAGGATGAAGAAGAAGACCGTCAGCAGATAAGGGGCATACGGCTTGTAATGCTTCTCTCCGATCGACGACTTGATGAGGTCGTCGTGGATGGTCATCACAATCATCTCCATGGCTCCGACGAAACCTCCAGGGGCCTGATCCTTCACGTCGTGCTTCTTATACCAGCGGGCGCAAGAGAGGAAGACGATGATGAGGATGGCCACAACGATCCAGATCTGAAGCACACTCTTCGTGATGCTCAGGTCGAGCGGGCGCTCCTCACTGCCGTCGGGCATGCGTTGATAGATCTTGCCGTGATGCTCTTCGCTGACGAAGAAGCCTTCTGACTGTGGCAGATCCTTCAGACTATGCTCCGTACAGAAGTACCACTCACCGGTATTCGCGCTACGGATGATGATGGGCAGCGGGATGCTGAGATGCTTGCCTTCGTAAGTGGCGATATGCCACTCGTAAGAGTCGGCGAGGTGCTCAAGAACGATCTCTGGGATATTGATCGCTTCACCCTCACCACCCTCTTCTGCTGCAAGGGCTGGCATCGGTAGCAAGGCTACCATCATCAGGAGGATTATCGTTTTTAATTTTTTCATTCTCAATAAGTTTTGCAAACTTTACTCAAGTTCTTGTTCGAGTCGAGGCAGTATCGCCAGACACGCGTCAAGAGCGGTTAGACACTCTGGCGAAGAAGACGGAATGGTGGGCTAACGAGGCGAAATAGAACGCCATGAACACCAGGAAGAAGGGCAACATCTGCGCCCTGCCACAAGCCAGGTAATAGACGAACATCACGGCGAGAGCCAGCAACAGACGGAAGCCTGAGACTGCCGTAAAGAATGTAGGCAGACCGTCGGGCGACTGACTGGCAACGCGAGCCCAAATCATAGTGATAGCGCCGGCCACCACAAGGGTGAAGGCGGAACCGACGATAGCGGGCGTAAGCAATCCGTCGAACGACCTGACCTGCATCACCAACAGGATGATGAGGAACAAGGCTGCTGTCAGGAATAACTGCTGTCGCATATACTGCTTGCTGATCTTAGAGATGTCCATTTTCTTATCTGCTTCCTATTTACACTCCGGTCGAGGGGCTTAGCCCATCTCTACACAGAGACTTACCTTATTCTTCTGCACTTCCACGAAACCGCCGAGGATGGAGAGGGTTACCTTGCCTTCCTTCGTGACATACTCCACATCTCCTTTCTGAAGGGTGGAGATAATCGGTGCGTGGTCGTTGAGTATCTCAAACTGTCCCATAGTACCTGGTACCAGGACGCTCTCGACTGCTCCGTCGAATTCAACCTTCTCGGGCGAAACTATTCTCAATTCTAGCATAATTTAAAAATTAAATCATGTAACAATGTAATTTACATTGTGCTAGCCTTTGGCCGCCTCGAGCAGTTTCTTTGCCTTCTCCTTGGCATCTTCGATGGTTCCCACATTGAGGAATGCCTGCTCGGGCAGGTCATCGACCTCGCCGTCGAGAATAGCGTTGAAGCCCTTGATGGTCTCTTCGATAGGCACCATCACACCGGGCAGACCCGTGAACTGAGATGCCACAGAAAACGGCTGAGAGAGGAAGCGCTGAACGCGACGAGCGCGGTTCACCGTCTGCTTGTCCTCATCAGAGAGCTCGTCCATACCGAGGATGGCGATGATATCCTGAAGCTCCTTATAGCGCTGCAGGATCTGCTTCACGCGCTGAGCACAGTCGTAGTGAGCCTTACCAACAATCAGCGGGTCGAGGATACGCGATGTAGAGCCCAGCGGATCCACAGCGGGATAGATACCGAGCTCGGCAATCTTACGATCGAGCACCGTCGTAGCGTCGAGGTGTGTAAATGTCGTTGCAGGAGCAGGGTCGGTCAAGTCGTCGGCAGGCACATATACGGCCTGTACTGATGTGATAGAACCGGTCTTCGTAGAAGTGATTCGTTCCTGCATGGCACCCATCTCGGAAGCCAGTGTCGGCTGATAACCTACGGCAGAAGGCATACGACCCAGCAGAGCTGACACCTCGGAACCAGCCTGAGTGAAACGGAAGATATTGTCGATGAAGAACAGGATATCGGCAGCACCGCCATCCTTACCACCACCATCGCGGAAGCCCTCTGCTACCGTCAGACCTGACAAGGCAACAGAAGCACGTGCGCCTGGCGGCTCGTTCATCTGGCCATAGACCAGTGTAGCCTGAGACTTCTTCAACTCCTCGGGATCAACGAGACTCAAGTCCCACTTGCCCTGATCCATCGCCTCGCGGAACTTGTCGCCGTAGCGGATAACGCCCGACTCGATCATCTCGCGGATAAGGTCGTTACCCTCACGAGTGCGCTCTCCTACTCCAGCGAATACGGAGAAACCGTTGTGCCCCTTGGCAATGTTGTTGATCAACTCCATGATAAGCACCGTCTTACCTACACCAGCACCGCCGAAGAGTCCGATCTTACCACCCTTCATATACGGCTCCAGCAGGTCGATCACCTTGATACCCGTAGCGAGGATTTCCTTCTTCGTAGAGAGTTCCTCGAACGAAGGAGCCTCGCGATGGATAGGATAAGCGCCCTCCATGTCGAGCTGTTTCATACCGTCGATAGGCTGACCGATTACGTTCAGCATACGACCTTTAATCTGATCGCCGGCAGGCATCACGATCGGACTGCCCATCGGGATCGCCTCCAGTCCACGGTGCAATCCGTCGGTATTGTCCATAGCCACGCAACGCACCGTATCCTCGCCGATGTGCTGTTGCACTTCGACAATCAGGTCGCGCCCGTCACCACGGTCAATCTTCAATGCATCATGAATTTTTGGCAGCACTTTCTCAGCATCCTGACCTTCCGTATCGAAATAAACGTCGATAACCGGGCCGATAATCTGGGAAATGTGTCCAGTAATTTGTGACATAAGCAATTATTATTTTAAGTTACATATTGTTTTTAGTTCTTACTCATCGTGTTCAGAGCCGATTGCAAAGATAATCAATTTCCTGTAAAAGAAAAACAATTTTTAGATTTATTAAACAATTAGGGGCAATTATTTCCTTAATGCAATATTATAGTTGTAATATTGACTATTGCCCGTCACGTCTTCTAATACTTTTACAAAGGGCGGGAATTTCACGCTTTCCTGTTCTGCGACGCCTTTCGACTGTAGGATTACCAGGTCGCTTACAGGCTCGAGGAAGGTGTCGATCTCGAAGTGCTGACCTTTCCAGATAAAGCTCTGACGGCGCTTGCGAATCGTCTGGCGATAGGGATCGGCCTGTTGGAGCAACGACTCGTAGAGATTGTTGTTCACCTGGCGCTCGGTCTCGATCTCCTCGGTATCGGAGATGCGTCGCTTCATGCGATGGACATTCACCACCTTGCCGTTCCAGTCTCTGCGGCGCAGACGGACCTCACAGCCCGGTTCTGCCACCAGATAGGTCTGGGTAATCTCGCTCACGATGGCACCGGGTATCTCGTCGATGACCTCGACCTTATAAAGGCGCTCTTTCTCCATGGGCTGCGGCAAACCGAGTACATGACTGATCTCATTGATGACGCGGCTCAGTTTGGCATTGAAGTCATCGTGATTGTTGATGACGCGCAGATGGGAATGGCCAGACCATGCGTTAATCACCTTCTTGTCCAGTTCTCTGGCGATGCGAAGTCCTTCTTCATCGGCCTTCTCGTAGCGCGTGGCATTCGTAGCGGTCGTATAATACTGTTCTGCGCCGTCGGCAGCACTCACGAGATGGAGTACGGCATCATAGCGCTCGCGCAGACTGTTGGCATCGGTACCAGCCATCGATGTGATCTCGTCCCACTCCTCTGGTGTGATGTAGGCAGAGATGTCGAGAGCACCTCTGTCGCAGACGATGAGCACGGGTTTCGTGCAAACCTCAGCGAGTCGTTGAAACTGATCTTCGAGGGCAAGCTGCGTCTCGAGAATCGCCCTTTCGCCTTCATAATAGAGAGCGCGGTTAGGCGTCAGATAGTTCCATCCGCCGGTGCTATAGAGCGTCGGTACCTCTGGGATGGTGAATACCTTATATCCCATCCCAGAGAAGTACTCGATAATCTTAACGAGAGCCGTCGTCTTACCTGCGCAAGGACCACCCGTCAGTACGATTTTCTTGATTTCCGGCATAACTTAAATACTCAGTTCATCAAGCACTCTGATCAGTTTCTTATTGAAGGGCTTGTCGGTACGGATGCACTCGGAGAACGGCACATAGACCACCTCGTTGTTACGC
>OMXO01000155.1 GCA_900315035.1 uncultured Prevotella sp. | reverse complement strand
CTCACTGTCCTCATACGGACGGATATCGTCGAACTGATTATTGCTCATCTTTATCTGTTATTTTTGAGAAATCAATGATATTGGGCGTTTCTGCAGCAACCTTTGCCTCTGAGGCATCATGGACATGCAGATTTGCAGGCATCGGCTCACAGGCTGCAGCCAGCGCCACATCGTCAGGATCATCGGCATAGGAGTGGATCTCCCATTCTGGATGCACGAGTGCCATCAACAACGAGAACTGACCTTTGCCGGCATGGACAATAGATACGCTGTTAGTAGATGCATCCTCCAACTGATAGTAGTCTATCCATTGGCTGAAGTCATCATAGCGTTTCAACAGTTTCCGTGTCTCCTTCTCTATACCTATGCCTTTATAGATATGCTTGTCGATGATATAGTCATGGAAGTAATGCGTGTTCTCGATCTGACGACGGATCTGTTCGTAACGGTTCTTATAGAGATGCTGGATCCGTTTGGTGATCGCCAGTTCGGTATCACCATACTCCCCTAACCGCTCTGCAGGGATACGTTCGCCTATCACGAGATCCACTTGTCCACGAGAAGCGAATCCACTGCCTTTAGGCATCACATGACCTGTGCCGTGAAGATACAGCGGCAAGAGATCAACACCCAGTTTCTTGGCGAGATAGAAAGCCCCCTTATGGAAACGTTGGATACCCTCATTGCTTCTCAGACCCTCAGGGAATATCACCACGTTATAGCCGTCTGCCACAGCCTGGGCCAACTGTTCCTCCATGTTCTCTATAGAACTTCTGGCATTCATGAAGCGCGATACCTTGAACATCGTCTTCACGAAACGGTTTCGCCACACCCTGTCGCCTGCCATCACCAGGACATGAGGACTCAGCGAGAGGATATAGATCGGATCGAGCATCGACTGGTGGTTACAGATGATGATCGAACCCTTGTCGAACTTCTCTCCTACTTCGTTATGAAGATGGAAGTCGACACCCCATATATGAGTTACATCCACATGCATGGACCGATGGATCACCCGATGGAACCAAGCCTCCTTCTTTTTGTTCTTGTCTGGCAGACATTTCACCACCAGTCCGAAGATACTACCATACAACAGTTCCGTGAGATACACGACAGCGCAATAGGTAATACGGATGATCTGTTCGATGGTCACAGGACTTCTGCGAATTTTGTGATTGGTCTTCGTAAGCCATCCGAAGATAAATGGCGGAATCACCCATGCCATCAGCACCACGGTAAACATACCCACGATTGTGACCTCTGCCAACGAATGAAGGGCAGGATGTCTGGCCACGATCAACGAACCCATACCTATAAACATGATCAAGGCTGAGATCACGATACTGTTCTTATACGAAGGCAGCAGTTTCTTATGGTAGGCATATTCATTGATCAGACCGTCGGTAATGAAGATGGTATAGTCGTCACCCTGTCCGAAGATAAAGGTAGCCAGAATCACATTGACGATGTTGAACTGCATGCCGAAGAGGGTCATGATACCCAGGATCCAGATCCATCCGATAGCCATTGGCAGGAATGCCAACAGACTCAGTTCGAGTCGCCCGAACGATAGCCAAAGGAAGATGAAGACGATGAATCCGCAGGCAAAACCGATATAGTTGAAGTTGTCGGAGAGTGTACTGGCCACAGCCCCGTTCATCCTGACAAAGTCGAAGGCGTAGCAGGACGATCCCAAAGCCTCATTCAGCGTCGATTCCAGCGCTTCCATATCCTTACCCTTGGCATCGATGATGTCGATAACGGCACAGCAGCCCGTGTTCGTACTAAAGGAGTTATTCAGGAAGATCGAACGGACAGGCTCGAAATAGTCAAACGGTTTCGGAGAATAGTCCTTGGTGATGATCTCCTGAAAACCTTCAAAAGCCTCATCACTGAAACCGAAAGCAGGCGCATGGGCCTTTAACATCGCCATCACCTCCGTACGATGCTGACTCCAGAAAGCGTTCCATCGTTCTATCCTTCGCTGCTGTTCTGCCTCAGAACAGATCAGGTTCGTGGCATCAGAATAGCCATTCAAGCCCCCCTTCTGTTTGAGTTGTTCCAGCAGCGGTGCCAGTTTCGACCTATTGTCA
>OMXO01000090.1 GCA_900315035.1 uncultured Prevotella sp. | reverse complement strand
CACGCCCACAATCAGTCCCTCCGAGAAGGCCGTGTTATGCTCCGCCATGTGATGGGCCATGTCGTGGATGTCCATCGCCTGTTTGTAACTCACGCGGGCATAAAGCTTACCCGCCTGTTCAGATTCCGAACTCTCGGTCACTTTTGAAAGATACAGTTCAATCATAATCTGTAAAAGTTTTTAAATGGTATTAAATTATTAAGGACAATCTGCATCGGGTGCCCTTTTTCCCGCCTTAATTTCTATGCTACAAAATTACAAAAAATATCCGATATTACCAAATATTTCCAAAAGAATTTTCAATAAAAATCACCCCAAAAACTTTACCTCAAGGGTCAGGCCCTTTTAGGGGATTTCACCCTCAAGGGCCAGGTCTGACCTCCTAAAAGGGCCTGGCCCCAGCGAGCAGTTTTCCGCCTGGCGATAACCCATTTTTTTCACCTTCGGCAGAGAATGGCAGGTTATCGTCTATTAACGAAGCATTATCGTCTAATAACGAATGGTTATTGTCGTTCTAATGTGCTGAAATAAGAAAGTAGGAAATGCGGAAAGTGGACATTTAGTGTTTTTGAACACAGCAATGAGACATTATAAGCATAAGTTTTATATTAATATATATTAATTAATTATTATAATTATTAATTATAGATTCTATAATCTATAGATGTCTTCTCAAAAAATACCTAAATGTCCACTTTCCTACTTTCCTACTTTCCTACTATGCAGATATGTCTGTTTTCGCAAAGAAAAATAATCGGTGAAACGTTTGGTATTCTCGATAATATTTTGTAATTTTGTAGGGTAAAAGAGAGGCGGTTTTGGCCGCATAGATAACCCTAATAATTCACCATTTAAAACATCAAAGTTATGAACAAGACTGTAAAAACTATCCTTCAAGTGATCAGTTACATCATCACCCTGCTGCTGGGTGGAGCTGGCGGAGCCATAATGTAATAATGTAAAAATTGGGAAAACTATCCTACGTCATGGAAAACCAGAAAGGTTTCAAAATCTCTCAGTATGCCTGTGCGGTGCTGCTTATCGTGAGCAGCATCGTGATGGTGGCTTACCAAGTGGTCGAGATCGACGACGTGGCGGGCGGGCTGCTCTACTATGTGGCGCAGTCGTTCCTGCTCGCTGGTTCGATCTTCGGACTCGATCAGTATCTCCGTATCATCAAAAAGCACTATCATGAAAAACCCAACGAATAACAGTACGGCTGCGCTCAGCCAAACAAGCAAGCTTGATGGCGTTCGCTTATCGCAGCACTTTAAGTTGAACGAATTCATCAAGGCAGACAAGTATCCCGACAACAAGCCGACGCTGCAGGACGTGGTGAACATGGCCTATGGCTGCCTGACGCTGCTCGAACCGGCACGCGCAATAGTAGGCCCGATCATCATCAACTCGGGCTTCCGCAACAGCAGGGTGAACCGCCTAGTGGGTGGCGTCAGCAGTTCGCAGCACCTCTGCGGTCAGGCAGCCGATATCCACCCGAAGGACCCCTCGCAGTTCCAGCGCCTCGTGGATTTCCTCAAGGCCAGCCCCTATACCGACCAGCTGCTGACGGGCTCCGGCTGGCTCCACATCTCCTGGAACCCCTTCGCCCAGCCCCGCCACTTCGTCCGCCTCGGTTACTACCGCTAATATGCAACAAAAGTGACGGCTCTCCGTTTAAGCGAAAGAACCGTCACTTTCTATCAGACACACAAGGACATGTCCTGTGTGGATTTTACGAGACTAATGATAAGAATTGATACAATCTAGAAAATATATCCTCCTCCTATTGAAATAGTCTGTATTTTGGCGGTTTTAAATATTTCATTAAAATCAGAGCCGTAAGAAGCATTTATGTAAAATGTTTCACCGATATAGAAATTTACACCAGCTTGCCATCCTAATTGAAAAACTTTCCATGCATAATCTTCTCCCATATCCTTTTTGCTAAACAAAAACCAGTTATCATCCTTCATCCATGAATTATCATAACCTGAAGCCATATTTTTAGCCTTAATAGTATATTCTGCTTTGACAAAGCCGACAATATTACCTCTCAGTGCAAATCCGGCAAATGGTTCAATAGAAAAAATACTATGAGGGAAAGAATATTTATATGTAATATTCACAGGTATTTTTAAAGAAAGGAACCACGGATTACTAAGTTCTTTGTACCCATTAATAACATCTTTGTCATCTGTTGGTGGAACTAATTTCGTATTGAATGAGTATTGTACTGCTAAACCTGTTTCCAAATAGATAGGTTGATTCGGTACGATATTGAAATGATGGCCATATCCTAAAGTCAGTCCAGAGAAGGATGAAGAATGACCATCGTTATTGAACGAACTTGGATTATACTGGACGAAAAGGGCATTCCATCCTTTGAAATCTTTGTAATAAGTATTAACCCCAGAATCGTTCCTATTCTTACCAAAGTCTTCTTTATCTCCATTTTCAAAATTTATAACTTGAATTTTAGATGTATTAATAGTATAAATAGGACCATCTGGATTGGAATACTTATGGTATTTTACTTGAGAAGAACTAACTTCTAAGATTTTGCTTAGAATTATCGATCCATCTTTTTTTACTATTTCATCTTGTGAATAAGAAACAGATGAAACTATTGTCAGAATTGAAATAAAAGAAAAACGTTTTAACTTCATGTCTATCTTGTTTGTATAATCATTTATAAAATAAAAAAACGTGAGCAAATTACTTCGCTTACGTATTCTGAGGTATTGGGGATAACCTTATGCACTTAAACGAGTAAAAGCTCACGCCATCAGGCGCGAACCATCTACTTCATTCTTGTGCATATTCATCAAATTCCCCAATTGTCAGAATACAAGATCAAGCGGACGCTTCACAATAAGTCTGTTATATCTCTACAGTTATGTTACCATACGCAGTTTCGTTTTAGGGTTCTACATGATTAAATTCTTCTAGATAATCAAGAAGTTGTTTTCTCAAGACTGGTATATCTGTGCTTACGACACCCCACACGACTACATCATCTATCTGAAAATACTCATGCACAATATAGTTACGCATACCTCTGACTTGTTTCCAAGGCGTTGTGGGATGGGAGACTATGAATTCTGATGAAAGAAGATTGGCTGCCTCACCGATGATCTCGATATTCTTAACGACAGCATAATACATCATATCGTCGGCTTTTAGATCATCGAAGGTCTTATTCGACGTATAACGAATCACGCGCTCGGCTGCTGCCAGCATATGAGTCAATCGTTCTTTGTCTCTAAGCGGTTCTCTCATAGATTAGGATTTTATCGCGATCAACACTCTCGCGAGCAAAGGATGCCAGCGAGCGGTCTGTTACCAGATCGACATTACGACCAAGCAACGCCTTAAGATCCTCGTACATACCGAAGAACTTCATACCTACATGTTGGCTTTCATCCAAAACAACCAATATATCGATATCGCTTTCAGACGTCTGCTCATCTCTAGCGAAGGAACCAAAGAGCCAGGCCTTCAAGACGGGTTGCGTCTTGAAGTATTCTGCGATCTGTTCTGTCATGGCCTGTGTACTCATTCTGCAGACATTTATAGTTTACGCTGCAAATATAAACACTTTTTCTGAAAGTTCCAAATATTTGTGGATTTTTCGAGCCTTTTATGGCTGCCGAGCATTCAGAGCTCAATCTCGACGTGAATCAGCTCACCCTTTCTGGTAAACAGATGCAGAGATGCTCGGTTAGGTTTTTTATAGTCAGTCTTCGCGCGCACACGCGAAATATTATATTTTAAATTATTTATATAATATATATTTTATAGTTATATTTAATACTATAGTTATATTTAATACTATAGTTATATTTAATACTATAGTTATATTTAATACTATAGTTATATTTAATACTATAGTTATAATAATTTTACAATAGTACATTAATATACAAACCGTATAAATTAATTCTTAAACGCGCGCGTACACACATAACCGCTTGATAGTAAAACGGTTAGCAATTTTGAATTTAACCATTTTTAATTATATGTTGTGGTGGAAATATTTGGTATATTTCTTAACTTTTATTACTTTTGCAGCCGATTATCAAATAATAGCATGGAATATCGGTTATCTGTCAACGATACGGATCAAAACAGCCCTGCCATAACTTGGTTGCAATTAGGCCTGGAGATGGGATGGGTGAAGGCTGTGGAGCGGATTTCTCCTCTACAGCTACCCGATATCGACCAACGGATACTGATGATTATCCATGATTTAGAAGCTAAGAAGATTATCAAGCACAAGTATGATTATGTATGGATTATGCAGTTGATAGCCGAAAAGAAAATCGAGGAGGTGGCACCATTTAAGACGGTTCCAAGTTTCAGATCTTATTTATTGCAACTGGGCATAAATGTAGCAGGTGTTTCTACGTTGTCGGAGTATTACAATACGGTCAGTGGAGATTATCCTAATTGGGAATTCACAGATACCGACGACAGAGGCGAACGATTAAGGCGTATCAATGTAGCTGGGATGTTTTACGCTGACTATTTGAAAGGAAGCAACAGAGGCTTTTCGGAATATTTATCGGAATAAACAGTGTTCTGTCGGATAGTCTGTCGGATACCCGCAAAATACATGAATGACTTTGGAAGGAATGTCGTACCTTCGCATCGCAGTCCGGATTTTACGGTTGTGGTACTTTCTTTGTTCGGCGCGCTGAAAAGAATTTAGGAGTATCGAGACGCGTCTCATCTTTTATTTATTAAAAAACAACAAAAAGATGAAGACAACTGTTTTCAGAGTAGTCTCGCAGGGAGATGTGAGCTACGTTGCCTCGCAGAAGGCAGAAGGTGGCCAGTTGGCCAAGTGTGTGATCAGACTCAAGGAGTTTGGTGGTTCGAAGTTCGGAGATGAGTATTGTTGTACCTTGTTCGGCAATATCGCTCAGTGCAAGTTTGCAGAAGGCTCTCTGGTGGCGGCTTCACTGCGCTTCCAGGTGCACGAGGTGAACGGTAACTGTTATCAGGAAGTGGTAGCTAACGATGTGGTTTTAATAGGTAAGTAATATGGAACAGAAGTCAAAGAAGATCAAGGTTCGCGGAACGGGAACTTACGACCCCGAAACCCAGAAGTTCGGATTCGAGCCGTTCAACGAGGCTCCATCGACGCAGCAGAACGTGAAGACGTGTGCTGGAGGCGGCAAGCGTTGGGTGACAACAGGTTCAGACCCGTCGAAGATAATCACGCTGAAGAGCAAAATGTCGTCGCCCGACCAGTACGCAGAATTGTCGAAGCAGTTTGAGACATTGACCCGCGACCTGAAACCGAAGAAGCCCGTCGTGATGCCTACGGAGCAGCGCGTGGTCAACGAAAACGGCCTCGAATGCTGGCTCGACACGGAGAAGGGGGTCATGACCTTCACGGGAACCATCAGTCTCGCACGCCATCCTCGCGACTGGCAGGCCGAGGTGTTGCGCCAAGTGCAACTGGTGGTACGCAGACTGCCATCCTCAGAGAGATTCAACAAGATTATCAACGACATTAAAAAACAAGAAGGTACGAAATAATGGCAAACAGAGTATTTCAAACAAACGTCAGCGCAGCAACTCAGGAGTTGACTGCAAAGGCGCTTGACAACATGATGAATGCACCGAAGAACAACGCACTCATCGATAGCTACCGAGAGGAAAAGCGCAAGATGGCAGAGGCAGAGACCCATCAGGCGGTGGACGAACTGGTAAAGGAGTTTGTGGCTTCAGGCGACTATCAGAAGTGGCTCGCCAAGGAACAGAAGGCAGACGAGCGCCGCTCGAAGAAGCGTCTGCCCGAAACGGACCTGCAGCGCGTAAAACTCTATATCGCTCAGTTGAAGAGTTCGCTGCCTGCTGTTATACCTACAGTGACTCACTTTGTTGAGAGCAAGGATCGTTGGGGGCGCTTAGGGCTGTGGCGAGTACAGCAGTACGGATATCTGTCGGGACTAGCAGTGCTGGATGGTGACCATGTACCTGACCCCAAGAAGCGAGTAGATGAATGGCTTCTACGCGAAGACTTCAACGACCTAGGCATCGTATGGATATTCATCACGCCCAGTGGAGAGGGGGTCAAGGTGGTTTTCAAAGCACGTGAAGAGTGGGGAAACCTGCAGGACAATGCTTATCAGATGGCCGAGATTCTTGGTGTGCTCGACTATGCTGACGGCCAGACGAAGAACAGCGACCATACGCACTTCATCCCAAAGGCAAGTGACGTGATGTACATTGACCCAGATGATTTATTCAACTACGAGAATCCTGCCTACGAAGCCCGCTACGGCGAGGCTTATCGACGCGGAGAGTCGGAGCCTACGAAGCCACGCTGGCAGGAACTGGAACGACAGCGCAAGGAACAGCGCAAGGGGCAGACTGGTCATCAAGCATCACAAAACAACACTCAGGCGACACAGGCCCCAACTCAGACCACTGCACTCTCAGAGCGTGAGCAGGCCATTGTCAAGGCGCTCAACGCTCATTATGGCGAGACCATTGCCGAAGGTCATAGGCATGAGACATTCCTCTGCGAGACGGCTCCCTGGCTGTTGTTGCTTACCGATAACAATGCCCAGAAGGCGCTGGAGATGGGAAGGGCGCTCGACTATGTGAAGAACTGGACTGACCAGTCGGCCGATGAGTTGGAGAATTGTATTGCAACCGTACGCCAAAAGCCTCTGCTGCGTCACCGTCCGAAGGTCTTGGCAGAACTGTTGGAGAAGGCAGGCATCGACAAAGACCTGCCCACGATAGTGAATCGTGATGCCGACCCTATGGGCGACCTGCCCTTCGACCAGTGGTGTCAGGAGATAGAAAATCTGTTCCCGGAGTATCCCTGCCTGCGCGAAGTGTGCCTGCCCCACCCACGTCGTCTGTGGCCTTTCCTGCTGTTTGCGTCGGCAGCCATGATGGGCACCTGCATGACGCTTTGCTACTACCGGTTCTACGCGAACAAGACCATCCGTTGCCGACTGAACTACATCATCCTGGGTGTGGGCGATCCGGCCAGCGGCAAGGGTACGCTCAGCCGTCTGCAAGAGCTGCTGCTGGCTCCTATCATCGAGGCCGACATGCTGGCCGACGATGCGACGAACAATTGGAAGGAGATGAAGGGCAATGCCGCCACTAACCACGACACGAAAGCGCGCGATCGGATTTACAATCGAATGTTCGGGCCACGAGCCTCGAACACGGAATTTATCCGCTCGATGATCAACTATAAGATGATGGTGGATGGCGAGGATATGAACTGCCACCTCATCACCGTGGACTCGGAGAAAGACAACTCGATCAACATGTCGAAATCTGGCGGATGGCAGAACCGCGACATCATGGTTTTGAAGAGCTTCCATAATGAATTCGACTCGCAACACTATTCCAACAATCAGTCGGTATCTGGTCGCTTCAGAATCTTCTGGAACCAAGTAGAGACCTGTACACCTCCTACGCTCAAAAGGCTGGTGAACGAAAGGAATTTCAATTCAGGTCTTGACACACGTATGGGCACCATCCCCATGGGTAAGCCCGACTTTGACATGATGCCTCTGGAGAGCGAGGACGACATGTTTCTGGAGAAGGCTAACGAGACGCTGAAGCAATGGGCTTATCGTCTGGACCAGCGTCGTGGCGAGTTGCCGCTGTGGCCTCTTGTCGAACACGTTCACCAATGGTGTGACGAGCGTCGAGCCATTGCCGAGTTCAATGACAAAGACCAGGCAGACTGGCTGCTGATTAAGCGCGTGCCATACTATGGCATCAACGTAAGTGCCCCATACATCGACATGAGACACTGGGAAGAGCGCGAGAATACGGGCACCTACCTTATTGACGACATCGACCGTAGGCTCTGTGACTTAGTGCTTGATATCCAATATCGCACGCAGCTACATTGGTTCTACGACCTGCATCGTATGTACTACGACAACCAGCTGCGGGATGCCGCTCAGCAGCGACGCCGTTCCACCAAATTCATAGAGTGCTTTCGACAGTTGCCAGAAGAATTCAGCACGGAGCAGTTTGCACAGATCTTCGGCTATGCTAACAATCGTGCGGGACAGAAGTCGCTGCAACGACTGGAGGCAGACAAAGCCATTGAGCGCTCCATGCGCGGGCACTACAAGAAGCTGGTTTCCGAACTGTAGTAAATGCAGAAAGTAGGAAATGCGGAAAGTGGACATTTAATGTGGTCACAAACGTAGGGGACGGTATCTTCGATATAACAGAAGAACCGCATTCTATGCTAAATTCCAAACATTGATTGATATTTAACTATATATTTAACACTTGAGGAGCTAAGCTTACCTCGTTACTCGTCCTATACA